>NZ_JBEOVH010000021.1:0-142950 GCF_040295385.1 Streptomyces sp. NPDC002825 | reverse complement strand
CGGGTTGCCGCCGGAGGTGGAGAGGAGGCCCTCACCTTCTTCGGCGCCGCCGCCAAGTGCTTCGCCTCCGACGTCGCCATGGAGGTCACCACCGACGCCGTCCAGCTCCTCGGCGGCTACGGCTACACCCGCGACTACCCCGTCGAGCGCATGATGCGCGACGCCAAGATCACCCAGATCTACGAGGGCACCAACCAGGTCCAGCGCATCGTCATGGCCCGCAACCTCCCGTAACCACCAGCCTCTCGAAAGGAGACAGGCCGTGACCCTGAAGATCGCTGTCTGTGTGAAGTACGTCCCCGACGCGACCGGCGACCGCGGTTTCGCCGACGACCTGACGACCGACCGCGAGGCCGTGGACGGTCTGCTGTCGGAGCTCGACGAGTACGCGGTCGAGCAGGCCCTCCGCATCTCGGAGGAGTCCGACGACGCCGAGGTCACCGTCGTCACGGTGGGCCCGGACGACGCCAAGGACGCCCTGCGCAAGGCGCTGTCGATGGGCGCCGACAAGGCCGTCCACGTCAACGACGAGGACATCCACGGCTCCGACGTCATCGCGACCTCCGCGATCCTGGCCAAGGCCCTGGAGAAGACCGGCTTCGACCTGGTCGTCTGCGGCATGGCCTCGACCGACGGCACGATGGGCGTGCTGCCCGCGCTGCTCGCCGAGCGCCTGAGCCTGCCGCAGGTCACCCTGCTCTCGGAGCTCTCCGTCGAGGACGGTCTCGTGAAGGGCCGCCGTGACGGCGACGCCGCCACCGAGCACCTGGAGGCCCCGCTGCCGGCCGTCGTCTCGGTCACCGACCAGTCCGGCGAAGCCCGTTACCCCTCCTTCAAGGGGATCATGGCCGCCAAGAAGAAGCCGGTCCAGGAGCTGGACCTGGACGACCTGGACATCGACGCCGACGAGGTCGGTCTCGCCGGCTCGTGGACCCTGGTGGACTCGGCGGCCGCCCGCCCGGCCCGTACGCAGGGCACGATCGTCACGGACGAGGGCGACGGCGGCAAGCAGCTCGCGGCCTTCCTCGCCACCCAGAAGTTCATCTGACCCACCGTCACACCACCTCAGGAGCAAGGAATCATGGCTGAGATCCTGGTTCTCGTGGACCACGCCGACGGTGCGGTCCGCAAGCCGGCCCTCGAACTGCTGACCCTGGCCCGCCGCATCGGCGAGCCCACGGCGGTCGTCCTCGGCGCCGGCGAGGCCGCCGCCTCGATCGCCGCCACGGCCGGCGAGTACGGCGCGGCCACCGTGTACGTCGCGGACGGCGCCGAGTTCGCCGAGCAGCTCGTCGTCCCGAAGGTCGACGCGCTCACCCAGATCGCGAAGGACAAGGGGGTGGCCGCCGTCCTGGTGACCTCTTCCGGCGAGGGCAAGGAGATCGCGGCCCGCGTCGCGCTCCGCCTCGGCTCCGGCCTGATCACCGACGCCGTGGAGCTGGAGGCCGGCGAGAACGGCCCGGTCGCCACCCAGTCCGTCTTCGCCGCCTCGTACCAGGTGAAGTCGACGGTCTCGCACGGCGTCCCGGTCATCACCGTCAAGCCGAACTCCGCCGCCCCGGAGGCCGCCCCGGCCGCCGGCACGGTCGAGAGCGTCGCCGTCGCCTTCACCGGCAACGCCGCCAAGGTCGTCTCGCGCACCCCGCGCGTCTCGACCGGCCGCCCCGAGCTGACCGAGTCCGCGATCGTCGTCTCCGGCGGCCGCGGTGTCGGTGCGGCCGAGGGCTTCGCGGTCGTCGAGAAGCTGGCCGACTCGCTCGGCGCGGCCGTCGGCGCCTCCCGCGCGGCCGTCGACGCCGGCTGGTACCCGCACTCCAACCAGGTCGGCCAGACCGGCAAGCAGGTCTCGCCGCAGCTGTACGTGGCGGCGGGCATCTCCGGCGCGATCCAGCACCGGGCCGGCATGCAGACCTCGAAGACGATCGTCGCGGTCAACAAGGACCCCGAGGCCCCGATCTTCGACCTGGTCGACTACGGCGTCGTCGGCGACCTCTTCGCGGTGCTGCCGCAGCTGACGGACGAGATCGGCGCGCGCTGACTCCGAGCCACGACGAAGGGGCGGGTGGCACTCTGTGCCACCCGCCCCTTCGTCGTGTTCGCGCTCAGTACCAGCCGTCGAGCGGGACCTCCTCGCAGAGCCGGACGACCGGCCTGCGCCCGGCGACGGAGGTGCCGGAGACCTTGACCCGGACGCCCGGGCGCACCGCGTGCGGCGGTCCGTCGACCCGGCAGCGGACCACGAAGCCCTCCGTCATGTGGACCGGCCAGAGGTCGGCATCGGCGGCGGCGACCCCGCGGCGTACGGAGATCACGCCCTCGCCGTCGCTGAGTTCGGGCGCCAGGTCGGTCGACCCGCAGGTCGGACAGAGCAGGCGCTGGAAGGTGGTGGTGTGGCACCAGCGGCAGCGCTGGAAGTACAGCTCGGAGTCGGGGGCCGATTCCTCGGCCTGGACGGCGGTCCCGCTCCTCAGTCCCGTGTGGAACACGATGCCTTCTCCTTGCACTCGGCGGCTCGACCGTGCATGGAGCAAAGATATGGCACTGAGTGCCATCAAATAAAGACCTGAGTTCCCTGAATTAGAGATACTGAGGACCCTGTGGCCCTTCCGTGATCCCCTCAGCCCTCACCGAGGCTCGACTCCACCTCGCGCACCACGCGCCACATGGGGGTGGACCGCTTGGTGATCACCACGACGACGTCCTCGGCCTCCTCGGCCGGTGCCTCCGCGGCCTGCCCGCCGCTCCAGGTGCCGCGCACGAACTCCAGGGCGCCGTCGACCTCGGCCAGCGGGTCGCCCTCGCCGCCCGAGCGCAGCCAGTGCCGGAGGGCGTGGTTGTGGGCGGCGACCACCGCCGCCGCGACGACGTTGGCGCGCAGGGTGCCGTCCCTGCGGTCGGCCCAGCGGGTGCGCAGGTAGTCGCCGAGGGTCTTCTCGTACCGCCAGACCACCGACAGCTCGTAGGTGCGCAGCCCGGTCACCTCTCGGGTGAGCCGGTACCGCTGCACGGAGAAGGTGGGGTTCTCGGCGTACATCCGCATGACGAGCCGGGCGGCGTCGCAGACGCGGACGACCGGGTCGTCGGTGTCGGCGCTCGCGGCGAGGAAGCGGGTCATGTCGGCGAGGCACTGCTCGTGGTCGGGGAAGACCACGTCCTCCTTCGACGGGAAGTACCGGAAGAAGGACCGCCGGCCGACGCCCGCGAGCGTGACGATGTCGTCGACGGTGGTCTGCTCGTAGCCCCGCTCCAGGAAGAGCTGGAAGGCCGCGGCGATGAGGGAGTCCCGCATCGCGGGCTTCGTGGAGTTCGTCGACGCTGTTCCCATGGCCCGAACCTAACACCCGGACGCGGTCCGCGTGGAACTCGGTGCCGGAGAATTCCGGCACCGAGTGCTGTCACGGGGGTACGGAGGCTCAGCGGGCGCTCATCCGGAGGGCGCCGTCCATGCGGATCGTCTCGCCGTTGAGGTAGTCGTGCTCGGCGATCATCGTCACGAGCCGGGCGTACTCCTCCGGGCGCGCGAGGCGCTGCGGGAAGGTGACGCTCGCGGCGAGACCGGCCCGGACGTCCTCGCCGAACCCGGCCATCATCGGGGTGTCGACGATGCCGGGGGCGATGGTGACGACCCGGATCCCGAACTGCGCGAGGTCGCGCGCGGCGGTGACGGTCATCCCGGCGACGCCCGCCTTGGAGGCGGCGTACGCGATCTGCCCGACCTGGCCCTCGAAGGCCGCGATGGAGGCGGTGTTGACGACGAGGCCGCGCTGCCCGTGCTCGTCGGGCTCGTGGCGGGCGATGGCCTCGGCCGCGAGCCGCATCACGTTGAAGGTGCCGAGCAGGTTGACGTTGAGCACCGCACGGAACAGGTCGAGGTCGTGCGGTCCCTTGCGGCCCAGGATGCGGGCGGAGGGGGCGATGCCGGCGCAGTTGACGGCGAGCCGCAGCTCGGCGCCGTCGGCGTCGATCGCGGCGAGCGCCTCGCGGACCTGGTCCTCGTCGGTGACGTCCGCGGCGAGCAGCCGGACGCCCTCGGGCAGCGGCCCTGCGGCGGCCACGGCCTTGTCCAGGTCCAGGCCGTAGACGGTGGCGCCGCGGGCGGCGAGGGCGGCGGCCGTGGCGGCGCCGAGGCCGGAGGCGGCGCCGGTGACGAGAGCGGCGGAGCCGGCGATGTCCATGGAACTCCTCGTTCGTGTCGTGCGGGTGCGACCCTGCCGCCGGGTTGGCCGCCGGATCGGGCGCGTGCCCGCGGAGGACCGCGCGGTCCGCGCGATCTGCGCCGCCCACCATAGAACCGTGTGCGGCGCCCCCGGAAGCGCAGGCCGGGCACAGTCGGGGAGGAAGTAGTCGACCGGTCGTAGACTCCCGCCATGGGGCGAACGAGTGACGCGCGCGAGCGCATCCTGACCGCCGCGCGGACGCTGATGCTGTCGCGCGGCTACTCCGCCCTGGGCGTGGCCGAGATCTGTGCGGCGGCCGGGGTGCCGAAGGGCAGCTTCTACTACTTCTTCGCGTCGAAGGAGGAGCTGGCCCTCGCCGTCGTCGAGGAGCACTGGGCGGGCCAGCGGGCCGCGTGGACGCGCGCGCTCGACGGGGACGAGCCTCCGCTCCGGCGGCTGCGGCGCCTGTACGAGTCGACGGAGGCCGAGCTGAGGGCCGGCCGGGAGAGCTGCGGCACGGTCACGGGCTGCCTCCTCGGGAACCTGGCCCTGGAGCTGAGCACCCGGACGGAGCGCGTCCGCGAGCGGCTGCGGGAGATCTTCGACGAGCAGGTGGCCCTGGTCGCGGGGATCGTCGCCGAGGCCCGCGCGCGCGGCGAGGCCGGGGTGGCCGACACGGACGCGGCCGCACGGGCCCTGGTCGCCCAGCTGGAGGGCCAGGTCCTCTTCGCCAAGCTGTACGACGACCCCGGCCGCCTCGACGCGCTGTGGGCCGGCTCCCTGGCTCTGCTCGGCGCGGAACCGGCCCCGGACGACGAGGCCTGAGCCTCCGTCAGAAGGCGGGGCGGGGCGCCGGCCGCGGCAGCGGTGACGCCCGGTCCCGCTCTCCCCCCTGAAGTCACGCGCCGCGAGCGCGGGGTCAACCGATCGGCTGACCCCGGGGTCCACCGTTGCGGGCGCCGGGTCCAGCCGGGACGACGACGGGCGGCGGCGGGGTACGGCACCAGGATGGGGAGCAGAGCGGGCCGCGGCATCCCGACGGCCCCCGCGGTTCCCCGAGTTCACTGGAGCAGATCCCATGAAGCACGTGAAGAAGGCCTCCCCGCGCACCCGTGTCGTGACCGGTGGCGCGATCGTCGCCGCCCTCGCCCTGGGCGGCTTCGGGGCCTACTCCGCGAGCGCCACCGGCGAGGACGCGCCGGCCGCGCCGGCCGTGGCGACCGCCAAGGCGGACGCCAAGAACAAGAACACGACCCGTTCCACGCACCTGACGATCGAGGCCGCCACGAAGGCCGCCCAGGCGACCCTGGACGCCGCGGGGAAGGAGAACCAGCGGGTCTCCGTCGCGGTCGTCGACCGCGACGGCAACACCCTCGTCACCCTGCGCGGCGACGGCGCGGGCCCGCAGTCCTACGAGTCGGCCGTCAAGAAGGCGTACACCGCCGTCTCCTGGAACGCGCCGACCTCCGAGCTCGCCAAGCGCCTCGCCAACGCCCCGACCCTGAAGGACGTCCCCGGCACCCTCTTCCTCGCCGGCGGCGCCCCCGTCACCGTCAAGGGCTCCCCCATCGCGGGCATCGGCGTCGCCGGCGCCCCGTCCGGGGACCTGGACGAGAAGTTCGCCCGGGCCGGCGTCGCGACGCTCGGCAAGTAGAGATCCACGTCCGGTGCCCGCGTACGAGGAAACCCGCCATGAACGCGCTCGATCACACCCTTCTGGCGGCCGCCGCGCACGGTGACACCGCCGCCGTCCGCGCCGCCCTGGACGCCGGCGCCCGCGTCGACGTCCGCGACCGGCACTTCCGCACCCCGCTGCTGCGGGCGGCGCTGCGCGACCACGTCCCCGCCGCCCGGGTGCTCCTCGCCGCGGGCGCCGACCCGAACGCCCAGGACGACCGGTCCGACACCCCCTGGCTGGTCACCGGCGTCACGGGCAGCGTCGCCATGATGCGGGCCCTGCTCCCGGCGGGCCCCGATCTGAGGCTGACCAACCGTTACGGCGGTACGGCGCTGATCCCCGCGGCCGAACGCGGCCACGTGCCGTACGTCCGCGCCGTCCTCCACGAGACCGCGATCGACGTCGACCACGTCAACCGGCTGGGCTGGACCGCGCTCCTGGAGGCCGTGATCCTCGGCGAGGGCGGCGTCGCCCACCGGAAGGTGGTCGCCCTGCTCCTCGCGGCGGGCGCGGACCCCGGACTCCCCGACCCGTACGGCCGCACGGCCCTCCACCACGCCGAACGCCACGGCCTCACCGAGATCGCCGCCCTGCTCCGAGGAGCAGGTTCACGCGGAGTCCTCCGCGGGGCCGCCTGACTGCCGGCCCCGATGGGCCGCGACGCGCTCGCGGGTGGCGCAGCGGCGGGAGCAGTAGCGGCGCTCCGGCCCGCTGCCCTGCGCGACGAAGACGTTCCGGCAGCTGCCCGAGGCCCAGGTTCTGCCGGGCGGACGCTGCCGGTCCCAGACGAGGACGGCGAGCGCCGGGCCCGAGCCGGAGGGGTCCGGCTTCCCCGTACTCCAAGATCACCGGTTTCGCCCTGGGGGCCGCGCTCGCCGGCCCGCTGGCGGTCTGGTCGCTCCCGGCGGCCCTGGCGGCGGCGACGGCGACGGCCCTGCTCGCGGCCGCGACACGAGTCCGCCCCCGGCGCCGAGCTGCGGCCGGGGGCGGAGACGCGTCCGTGCGCGTCACGCGGGCTGGGCGAGCCCTCGGCTGATGACGAGTCGCTGGATCTGGTTCGTGCCCTCGAAGATCTGCATGATCTTCGCCTCGCGCATGTAGCGCTCGACCGGGAAGTCCCGGGTGTAGCCGTACCCGCCGAAGACCTGGACGGCGTCCGTGGTCACCTTCATCGCCGTGTCCGTGGCGATGAGCTTGGCCGCGCTGGCCTGGCGGCTGAACGGGCGGCCGAGGTCGCGGCGGCGGGCCGCGTCCAGGTAGGTGGCGCGGGCCGCGTCGACGGCGGCGGCCATGTCGGCGAGGAGGAAGCCGAGGCCCTGGTGGTCGACGATCCTGCGGCCGAAGGTGGTGCGCTCGTTGGCGTACGCCACGGCGGCGTCGAGCGCGGCCTGGGCGAGCCCGGTGGCGCAGGCGGCGATGCCGAGGCGGCCGCTGTCGAGCGCGCTGAAGGCGATCTGGAGGCCCTGGCCCTCGTCCCCGATGCGGCGCTCCTCCTCGATGAGGGCGCCGTCCCAGTACGCGGCCGTCGTCGGCACGGCCTGGAGGCCCATCTTGCGCTCGGGTGCGCCGAAGCTCAGGCCCTCGGTGGCGCCGGGGGCGAGGAAGCAGGAGATGCCGTGGCTGCCGGGGGCCGTACGGGCGAAGAGGGCGTAGAAGCCGGCCCTGCCGCCGTGCGTGATCCAGGCCTTGGTGCCGCTGATGCGGTAGCCGCTGCCGTCGTCCTGGCGCTCGGCCTTGCAGCTCAGGGCGGCGGCGTCGGAGCCGGCCTGCGGCTCGGAGAGGCTGTAGCCGCCGATGGTCCGGCCCTCCAGCATCCCGGGCAGCCAGCGCTCCTTCTGCTCCGCCGTGCCGAAGGTGTGGAGGGGGTGGCAGGCGAGCGTGTGGACGCTGGTGGCGACGGCGACCGCGGCCCAGCGCGCGGCGAGCTCCTCCAGGACCTGGAGGTAGACCTCGTACGGCTGGCCTCCGCCGCCGAACTCCTCGGGGTACGGGAGGCCGAGGAGCCCGGCCTCGCCCAGGGTCGCGAAGAGCCCTTCGGGATAGGTCTCGGCGGCCTCGTGCTCGTCCACCCGCGGAGAGAGCTCCTTGTCGGCGATCTCCCGGGTGAGGGCGATGAGGTCCGCTGCCTCGGGGGTGGGAAGCAGGCGGTCGACATCCATGGCGACTCCAGCGGCGCGCAAAGTGGTACTGGGGAAGGTACTGCAGTACCGCTGAGAGTAGCGCAGAAGGGTGGCGCCGTAACCCCCCGAGCAGCCGGCCTGGAATACTGGCGGGGTGATCGAGACCTCCGCCGCCGACGCCCCCAAGCTGACGGGCCGCGGAGCGGCGCGCCGCTCCGCCCTCTTCGAGGAGCTCGTCGCCCTCCTCGTCGGCGAGGGCTTCGCCCGGCTGACGCTCGACGACCTCGCCGCGCGGCTCCGCTGCTCGAAGCGGACCCTGTACGGCCTCGCGGGCAGCAAGGAGCAGCTCGTCCGTGCTGCGGTCGTGCACTTCTTCCGGCGCGCGACCGCCCGGGTCGAGGCGGTACTGGCCGCCGCGACGGACCCGGCCGAGCGCCTCGCCGCCTATCTGCGCGCGGTTTCGGCCGAGCTGGCGCCCGTCTCACCGGCGTTCTTCGACGACGTGGCGGCCTTCGAACCCGCGGCGGAGGTGTACGAGCGGAACACCCGCGCGGCGGCCGGCCGGGTGCAGCAGCTCATCGAGGAGGGCGTGCGGGCCGGGGTGTTCCGCGAGGTGCACGTGACCTTCGCGGCCGACGTCATCTCCTCGGTCATGGTCCGCATCCAGCGCCGCCAGGTGGCCGCGGCGACCGGTCTCGCCGACGCCGAGGCGTACGAACAGCTGGCCGAACTCCTGCTCAGCGGCCTCCGCAGGGCCTGAACCACCCCACCGCTGCGCCTGGCCGGATTCCGTCCCGCGTTCGATCACTCTGCGCAGATGATCCACTACTGTGTGCCGCGCCACTGACCACCCCCCACCCCAGGGAGCCTCCGCGTGGAGCGCAGCCGTACCGTCCTCAGGATCCGTGCCGTCCTCGCCGCCATGGGCGTCACCGCCGCCCTCGCCGCGGCCCCCGCGGCGCAGGCCGCCCCCGCCGAGCGGCCCGTCGCCGCGCCCCCGGCCCCCTGCACCGGGGAGTTCGAGGGCGACAAGCGGCTCGGACCGAAGTTCCTGCCGAAGCGGTGGCAGGAGCCGGTCGGCCCGCTCCTCAACCGCTACCACCGGACCGGACAGCTCTCCTCCGCCGACTTCCTCAAGAAGTACTGGGAGGGCCCGGCCGACACCGGCAGCTGGAAGTACCCGCCGAACGACGGCTTCGCCGAGGTCAACGGCACCGTCGACAAGGCGCCGGAGCTCCTGGAGGAGGGCGAGCGCCTGGACCGCTTCGGCTCGGAGTACGGCTCCTACCTGGCCCCGGCCGGCGACGCCTACGCCAAGCGGGCGCTGCCCCCGCAGAACCTCAACACCCGTGACGCGGCCTTCCCCTGCGACTACCACCTGTACGAGGTGACGAAGACCTTCGTCGTCTGGGAGGGCTCCATCGCGCCCTGGTTCGAGCAGCCGGGCGGCGGCCGCCAGATCAAGCTGGACCCCGCCTTCCTGAACCCGGGCGACGGTCAGCGCCTCAACGTGAAGTGGCTGCTCGACAACGGCTACCTGGTGCGCGTCCCCGCGTGACCGACCGCCACGCGCTGGAACGGGCACTCCGGGAGGCCGGGGTGCCCGACGCGTACTACTGGATCGAGGGCGTCCACGAACCGGCGCCCACCCCGCCCGACTTCGCCTATCTGCGCACGAGGCCGGACGGGCCCGGCTGGGAGACCGGGGTGTACGAGCGGGGCGCGTACGAACCGGTCGCCACGCACGACACGGAGGCGTCGGCCTGCGCCCACCTCCGGGCCCTGCTGGGTGTCTAGACCGTCGCCCTGGTCGTCACCATCAGGCCCGCGACGAGGCCCGCGAGCAGCAGGAAGACGACCGCCCACCAGGGGGGTCCGCCGTAGCCGAGGCCCAGTGCGGCACCGAAGCCCGTGCCCAGCGTCTGGGCCGTGACGACCGCGGCGGCGGCCGCACCGGTGTGCCGCCCGAGGCCGGCGGCGACCACCGTGGCGAAGAGCGGCATGAAGGCCAGGCCGATCCCGAGACCCGCGAGGATGGTGGCCGGGAGCAGGACCGGATATCCGGCGCCGCCCTCGATCGCGACGATGGTCAGGGCCACGCCGAGCGGGGTGAGCACCAGGCCCGCGACCGCGAGGACGCGGGGCGCCACGCCCCGCCGCAGCAGCCGCGGGGCGACCTGGACGGCGGCCACGGCGAGCGCGGCGACCATGGGCAGCAGGGCGAGACCGGCCTGGGATGCGGAGTATCCGAGGTCCCAGGTCAGGATCGACGCCAGGGGCGGCAGCAGGGCGAGGATGCCGGCGCCGGCGAGGAGCACGGCGACGAGGCCACCGAGCCGGTTGCGGTCCTTGAGGACGTACGGGGGCAGCAGCGGGTGTGAGGCGACGCTCTGCCACCCCAGGAAGGCCGCGAGCAGGACCGCGCCTCCCGAGAGCAGGCCCGTGGCCAGGGGGGTTCCCCAGCCGTGCGTCGCCTTGATGGAGCCGTACAGGAGCACGGCGATCGCGAACGCGCCGAGCAGGACTCCGAGCAGGTCGAAGCGGGTACCGGTGCGGTCCGGGCGGTGCTGCGGCAGGACACGTACCCCGGCCAGGGCGATCAGGCCGAGGACGGCGGCGATGCCCAGGACCGGACCCCAGTCCAGCCCCGCGAGCTGGAGCGCGACGATCGGCGCGCCGATGCCGGCCGTGGCGTAGACCCCGAAGGCCCTGGCTCGTGCCCCCGGTTCGGGGAAGGCGGTGGCCACCAGGGTCAGCGCCGCCGCCGTCACCAGGGCGCCGAACCCGCCCTGGAGGACGCGGGCCGTGATCAGCGCCGCGGGGGTGGGGGCGATCGCGGCGGCCGAGCCGCCGAGCACACAGGCGGCCACGAGTCCCGTCAGGCCGACGACCAGGGTCCGTCTGGCGCCGAGCCGGTCGGCGAGGTGCCCGCCGAGCAGCAGGAGGGCCGCGAAGGGGACGGCGAAGGAGTACAGCTCCGGGCTCTCCCGGTCGATTCCGAAGGGGTCCTGCGTCACCGCCCCGAGCAGCACCGCGAGTTGGGCGAGCACGATCACCGCCAGGCCCCACCCGCGGCCGGTCGACGGGGCGGGGACCTCGTGGGCCGGAGCCGTGGGGGTGTAGGCGGGTGCCGGTGCCGAGTCGCGGGGCGCCGTCTCCGTCACGGGCTGCGCGACGGGCCGCACCACGGGCCGCTCAGCCGGCGTCTCCGCCCGCGCCGCCGGCACGTAGTCCAGCAACTGCGCCGCGTGCCGTCCCAGTTGGACCAGCACCTCGCCCGGCAGCCACACCCCGCCGTCGTCCCCGTCGGTCAGCGCGGCGATCCGCTCGGGCGTGGGCCGCCGGGCGGGGTCCTTCTCCAGGCAGGCGCGGACGAGGCCGAGCAGCGACTCCGGTACGCCCGTGAGGTCGGGCTCCTCCTCGGCGACGCGGAAGAGGTGGGCGTTCAGACCGGTGTCGGTGGCCCCGAAGAGGAGGCGGCCGGTGGCGGCGTACACGAGGACGGCGCCGAGGCAGAACACATCGCTGGCGGGGGTGAGTTCGAGGCCGCGGACCTGCTCGGGGGACATGAAGCCGGGCGAGCCGATCAGCATGCCGGTGCGGGTGTGCAGACTGTCCCCGGCCAGGCTGTCCATGGCGCGGGCGATGCCGAAGTCGATGACGCGGGGCCCGTCGACCGTCACCAGGACGTTGGACGGTTTGAGGTCGCGGTGGATCAGGCCCGCCTCGTGGACGACGCGCAGCGCGAGGGCGAGGCGGTTGGCGAGGACGCGGACGGAGTGCTCGGGCAGCGGGCCGAAGTCCCGGGCGACGACGGTGGTCAGGTCGGGACCGGCGATGTACTGGGTGGCGACCCAGGGCACCGCGACCCCGGTGTCGGTGTCCGCGTCGAGGACGTCCGCGGTCCAGCTGCCGCCCACTCTCCGGGCGGCGGCCACCTCGCGGGCGAAGCGTCTGCGGAACTCCGGCTGGGCGGCGTACTCGGACTGGACGACCTTGACGGCGACCGTACGGCCGACGTCGTTGCGGCCGAGATAGACGAGGCCCATCCCGCCCGCCCCGAGCCGGGCGATGAGACGGTACGGGCCTACGTGCGTCGGGTCTTCGGCGGTGAGCGGATCCACGCCGAGAATCTATCCGCCGGCGCCCGCGGGGTCCGGGGAACGGAGCTATGCGACCGAACCTATGCGTCCGTCCGGTTCGCGCGGTCCGTCGTGGTGGATCGGGGTGTGGGCGCCGGTGAGGGAGAGGCCGCTGCCGCCCCGGCGGTTGGCGACGATCTCGGCGCCGATCGAGAGGGCGGTCTCCTCGGGGGTGCGCGCGCCGAGGTCGAGGCCGATCGGGGAGCGCAGCCGGGCGAGTTCGAGTTCGGTGACGCCGACCTCGCGGAGGCGCTCGTTGCGGTCCTCGTGGGTGCGGCGGGAGCCCATCGCGCCGACGTAGGCGACGGGAAGCTTCAGGGCGGCCTGGAGGAGCGGCACGTCGAACTTGGCGTCGTGCGTGAGGACGCAGAGCACGGTCCGGCCGTCGACCTCGGTCGACTCCAGGTAGCGGTGGGGCCAGTCGACGACGATCTCGTCGGCCTCGGGGAAGCGGGCCGGCGTCGCGAAGATCGGGCGGGCGTCGCAGACGGTGACGTGGTAGCCGAGGAACTTGCCGACCCGGACGAGGGCGGAGGCGAAGTCGATGGCGCCGAAGACGATCATGCGGGGGGCGGGGACGGAGGACTCGACCAGGAGGGTCAGCGGCTGTCCGCAGCGGCTGCCGTCCTCGCCGATCTCCACGGTGCCGGTGCGGCCCGCGTCGAGCATCGCGCGGGCCTCGGCGGCCGCGGTGCGGTCCAGCTCGGGGTGGCCGCCGAGCTTCCCCTCGTACGAGCCGTCGGGGCGGACGAGGAGGGCCTGGCCCATCAGGTCCTCGGGTCCGGAGACGATCCGGGCGAGGGCCGCCGCCTCCCCCGAGACGGCGGCGGCCAGCGCGGCGGGGTGGACCCCGCCGCGGACCGGGGTGACGAGGATGTCGATGATGCCGCCGCAGGTCAGACCGACCGCGAAGGCGTCCTCGTCGCTGTAGCCGAAGCGCTCGACGACGGTCTTCCCGTCTTCGAGGGCCTGGACGCACAGGTCGTAGACGGCACCCTCCACACACCCGCCGGAGACCGACCCGATCGCCGTGCCGTCGCTGTCGACGGCGAGTGCGGCTCCCGGCTGCCGGGGCGCGCTGCCGCCGACCGCCACCACGGTGGCCACGGCGAACGCGCGTCCCTGCTCGACCCACCGGTGCAGCTCTTCGGCGATGTCCAGCATGTCGGTCTCCTTGGGTGTGTACGGAGGGTGGTCGCCGGCGTCAGCTGACGCCGAGCCAGCCCTCGATCGGATGAAGGGCGAAGAACACGATGAAGATCGCGGTCAGGGCCCACATGAAGGCGCCGACCTCGCGCGCCTTGCCCTGCGCCACCTTGATGACGGTGTAGGCGATGACGCCGGCCGCGACGCCCGGGGTGATGCTGTACGTGAACGGCATCAGGACCACGGTCAGGAAGACCGGGATCGCGACGGAGCTGTCGCCCCAGTTCACGTGCTTGGCGTTCATCATCATCATCGCGCCGATGACGACCAGGGCGGCGGAGCCGACCTCACGGGGCACGATCTGGGTGATCGGGGTGAAGAAGAGGCAGGCCGCGAAGAACAGGCCGGTGATCACCGAGGAGAAGCCTGTGCGGGCACCCTCTCCGACGCCGGTGGCGGACTCGACGAAGACGGTCTGGCCGGAGGCGCCGGAGACGCCGCCGATCGCGCCGCCCGCGCCGTCGATGAACAGCGCCTTGGAGAGGCCGGGCATGCGGCCCTTGTCGTCGGCGAGGTTGGCCTCGGTGCCGACGCCGATGATGGTGGCCATGGCGTCGAAGAAGCCGGCGAGGACCAGGGTGAAGACGATGACGCCGACGGTGATGAAGCCGACGTCGCCCCAGCCGCCGAAGGAGACGTCGCCGAAGAGCGAGAAGTCCGGCTTGGAGACCGCGCTGCCCTTGAGCTCGGGGGCGCCGTTGGCCCAGGCGCCCGGGCCCTTGGCCGGGATGTCGGCGACCGCGTTGACGATCAGCGAGATGACGGTGCCGGCGACGATGCCGATGAGGATCGCGCCCGGGACCTTGCGGGCCTGGAGGGCGAAGATCGCGAGGAGGGTGACCGCGAAGATCAGTACGGGCCAGCCGACGAGCTCGCCGCCGGCGCCGAGGGTGATGGGCGGGCCGAACTGCGGGCCGGCGCCGACGAAGCCGGCCTTGTTGAAGCCGATCAGCGCGATGAAGAGGCCGATGCCGATGGTGATGCCGTGCTTGAGCGGCAGCGGAATCGCGTTCATGATCATCTCACGGAGACCGGTGACCACCAGGAGGCAGATCACCACACCGTAGACGACGCACATGCCCATGGCCTGCGGCCAGGTCATCTGCGGCACGACCTGGGTCGCGAGCACACCGGAGACGCTGAGACCCGCCGCGAGGACGAGCGGGACCTTGCCGACGAAGCCCATCAGCAGGGTGGTCACCGCCGCCGCGAAGGCGGTCGCCGTGATGACGGCGGAGGTGGCGAGGACGTGCTTGTCGACGTCCGGGCCGCCCAGGAGGATCGGGTTGAGCAGGAGAATGTACGCCATCGCCATGAAGGTGGTGACGCCGCCGCGGATCTCCGTCGCGACGGTGGATCCTCTCTCCGAGATGTGAAAGTACCGGTCGAGCCAAGAGCGCCCGGCGGGGGTGCGCGAGCCGGAGCCCGCGTCCTCAGCGGTGGTCTTGGGCTCCACAGACGACTGGGTCATGGGGCCTACTCCCAAGGTTCAAAGGGGCACCCGCATCAGACTTCGAAGCTCTGACGTGAAGCTGCGGGATTTGGGATATTTCGTTGGCTGCACGACCCGGGGGACGGCCCGAGACGAACGGGGTACTGCCGTGAAGCGGGTACTGCGGGTGATGCGGGTACTCCGGGGAGGGAGTGCTCCGGGCGGTGCGGGCGGCGGAAGTGTGACGTTCCTGGGAGGCACACACCGCCCGGAGAGTCCTACAGGGTGCCGGTGAGCGCCTCGGGGCGGACCGGCGTCTTGTTCAGCTCCAGGCCCGTGGCCGCCCGGATCGCCGCGAGGACGGCCGGGGTGGACGACAGGGTCGGGGCCTCGCCGATGCCCCGGACGCCGTACGGCGCGTTGGGGTCGGCCAGCTCGAGGTAGTCGACCGGGATGGTCGGCGTGTCGAGGATGGTCGGGATCAGGTAGTCCGTGAAGGAGGGGTTGCGCACCTTCGCGGTCTTCGGGTCGACGATGATCTCCTCCATCACCGCGACGCCCAGGCCCTGGGTGGTGCCACCCTGGATCTGGCCGACCACGGAGAGCGGGTTGACCGCCTTGCCGACGTCCTGCGCGCAGGCCAGCTCGATGACCTTGACGAGACCGAGCTCGGTGTCCACCTCGACGACCGCGCGGTGCGCGGCGAAGGCGTACTGGACGTGGCCGTCGCCCTGACCGGTGACGAGGTCGAAGGCCTGGGTCGGACGGTGCCGCCACTCCTCCTCGACCTCCACGACCTGGTCCTCGAGGACGTCCGCGATGGTGGCGAGGGCCTCGCCGCCGTCGGTGACGACCTTGCCGCCCTCCAGGAGGAGTTCGGCGTTGGCCCAGGCCGGGTGGTACGAGCCGAACTTGCGCCGGCCGATCTCCAGGACCTTCTCGCGGACGATCTCGCAGGAGTTCTTGATGGCGCCGCCGGTCATGTACGTCTGGCGGCCCGCGGAGGTCGAACCTGCCGAGCCCACCTGCGTGTCCGCGGGGTGGATGGTGACCTGCTGGACACCGAGCTCGGTACGGGCGATCTGCGCGTGGATCGTGACGCCGCCCTGGCCGACCTCCGCCGCGGCGGTGTGGACCGTGGCGACGGCCTCGCCGTTGATGACCTCGATGCGGATCTTGGCGGTCGAGTAGTCGTCGAAGCCCTCGGAGAAGCCGACGTTCTTGATGCCGACCGCGTAGCCGACGCCTCGCACGACGCCCTCGCCGTGCGAGGTGTTGGACAGGCCGCCCGGCAGCGCGCGGACGTCCGCGCCCTCGCCGGCGGTCTCCCACTGGCGCTCGGGCGGGAGCGGGCGGGCCTTGACGCGGCGCAGCAGCTCGGCGACCGGGGCCGGGGAGTCCACGACCTGGCCGGTCGGCATGATCGTGCCCTGCTCCATGGCGTTGAGCTGGCGCAGCTCCACCGGGTCCATGCCCAGCTTGGCCGCGAGCTTGTCCATCTGCGCCTCGTAGGCGAAGCAGGCCTGGACCGCGCCGAAGCCGCGCATGGCGCCGCAGGGCGGGTTGTTGGTGTAGAGACCGATCGCCTCGATCTCGACGTCCTCGACGACGTACGGGCCGATCGAGAGGGAGGAGGCGTTGCCGACGACCGAGGCCGTGGACGACGCGTAGGCGCCGCCGTCGAGCACGATCTTGCACTTCACGTGCGTGAGCTTGCCGTCCTTGGTGGCGCCGTGCTCGTAGTAGAGCTTCGCCGGGTGCCGGTGGACGTGCCCGAAGAAGGACTCGTACCGGTTGTAGACCATCTTGACCGGCTTGCCCGTGCGCAGCGCGAGGACGGAGGCGAGGATCTGCATGGAGATGTCCTCGCGGCCGCCGAAGGCGCCGCCGACACCGGCCATGGTCATGCGGACCTTCTCCTCGGGCAGGCCGAGGCAGGGGGCGATCTGCTTGAGGTCCGAGTGCAGCCACTGGGTGGCGACGTACAGGTCGACGCCGCCGTCCTCGGCCGGTACGGCGAGGCCGGACTCGGGGCCGAGGAAGGCCTGGTCCTGCATGCCGAAGGTGTACTCGCCCTTGACGATGACGTCGGCGCGCTTGGCGGCCTCGGCGGCGTTGCCGCGGATGATCGGCTGGCGGTGCACGATGTTCGGGTGCGGGACGTGGCCGGAGTGGTGGTCGTCGCGGTTCTCGTGGACCAGGATCGCGTCCGGGGCGAGGGCGGAGGCCTCGTCCGTGATGAGCGGGAGCTCCCGGTACTCGATCTTGATCTTGGCGGCGGCGCGGCGGGCGGTCTCCGGGTGGTCGGCGGCCACGAGGGCGACCGGCTCACCGTGGTGACGGACCTTGCCGTAGGCGAGGACCGGGGTGTCCTGGAACTCCATGCCGTAGTTCTTCGCGGCCGGCAGGTCCTCGTGGGTCAGGACGGCGTAGACGCCGTCCATCGTCAGGGCCTCGGAGGTGTCGATGGACACGATCTCGGCGTGCGCGACGGTGGAGCGCAGGATCTGGCCCCACAGCATGTCCTCGTGCCACATGTCCGAGGAGTACGCGAACTCGCCGGTGACCTTGAGGGTGCCGTCCGGGCGGAGCGTGGACTCGCCGATGCCGCCCTTGACGTGGTTCTGGGTGACGTCGGTGGGCGTGCCCACCGGAAGTGTGTTCTGAGCCATCGTCAGACCGCCTCTCCCTGACGCTCCTGGCGAGCGGCCGCCAGGCGGACCGCGTCGAGGATCTTCTCGTAACCGGTGCAGCGGCAGAGGTTGCCGGAGAGCGCCTCACGGATGTCCGCGTCCGTCGGGGACGGGTTGCGCTCCAGCATCTCGTCGGCCGCGACGAGCAGACCGGGGGTGCAGAAACCGCACTGGACCGCGCCGGCGTCGATGAACGCCTGCTGGATCGGGGAGAGTTCGATGCCCTCACCGGTCTGCGAGTCCTGGGGCTTCGCCTCCCACTTCTTGGCGGCGTCCACCGAGGTGCCGCCGCAGGCGCCGGTGGCGCAAGCACCTCCTTCCCGACGGGCCCCCTCGCGCTCCTTGGCGTACTCCGCCAGGCCCTCGACGGTGACGACCTCGCGGCCCTCGACCTGACCGGCGGCGACCAGACACGAGCAGACCGGCACGCCGTCGAGGCGGACCGTGCAGGAACCGCACTCGCCCTGCTCGCACGCGTTCTTGGAGCCGGGCAGACCCAGGCGCTCACGCAGAACGTAGAGGAGGGACTCGCCCTCCCAGACGTCGTCGGCTTCCTGCGGACGACCGTTGACCGTGAAATTGACGCGCATGGTTATGCAGCTCCCTCAAGCGTGCGGCCGGCGCCGCGGTACTGCTCCCACGTCCAGCCGAGCTGGCGGCGAGCCATGATGCCGACGGCGTGGCGCCGGTACTTGGCGGTGCCGCGGACGTCGTCGATCGGGTTGGCGGCGGCCGAGCACAGGTCGGCGAACTGCTTGGCGATCGAGGGGGTGATGATCTTGCCGTTGTCCCAGAAGCCGCCCTCTTCCAGAGCCGCGTTCAGGAAGGCCTCGGCCTCCTTGGCGCGGATCGGGGTCGGCGCGGCGGAGCCGATGCCGGTGCGTACGGTCCGGGTCTCCGGGTGCAGGGCCAGGCCGAAGGCGCAGACGGCGATGACCATCGCGTTGCGGGTGCCGACCTTGGAGTACTGCTGGGGGCCGTCCGCCTTCTTGATGTGGACGGTCTTGATGAGCTCGTCGGGCTGCAGCGCGTTGCGCTTCACGCCGGTGTAGAACTCGTCGATCGGGATGAAGCGGTTGCCGCGCACCGACTCGACCTCGACCTCGGCGCCCGCGGCGAGCAGTGCCGGGTGGGCGTCACCGGCCGGCGACGCGGTGCCGAGGTTGCCGCCCACGCCGCCGCGGTTGCGGATCTGCGGGGAGGCGACCGTGTGCGAGGCCAGCGCCAGACCCGGGAGCTCTGCGCGCAGGTTCTCCATGATCTGCGTGTACGGAACGGAGGCGCCGAGGCGGACGTTCTCCTCGCCGACCTCCCACTCGCGCAGCAGCTCGATACGGTTCAGGTCCAGGAGGTACTCGGGGCGCCGGTGGTCGAAGTTGATCTCGACCATGACGTCGGTACCACCGGCGATGGGCACGGCCGTGGGGTGCTCGGCCTTGGCGGCGAGCGCCTCCTCCCAGCTGGCGGGGCGAAGGAAGTCCATGGTGGCTCTCTTCTAGTGATTCTGGTGATCGGGGGTCGAGCTAGTGGGTCCGGGGGGACGGCCGGCCCTCGACATCGTGTTCATGTGCTGTTCACGCGGTGTGTGGCCTAGTACACAAGCCACGATCGCCCGGGTGCAGTCACCGAAAACATGAAGGAGTTGGCTGGTGCCCGTCGTCGTCTTGTAGATTCGAACGAAAGGCGGGGAACAGAAACCTCGCCGTTTTCCCCTGGAAACGGTGGCACCACCCCACCGTCGACAACGCGACACCCACCATCACCGAACGAAGGAACGGCGGCGACACGATGCGGCTGCGCGCACTGCTGGAGAACGACGCGCTCGGGCTGCGCCTGCTCGGCGGCGAGGACGAGCTGGACCGGACCGTCCGAGGCGTCATGACGACGGACCTCAAGGACCCCAGCCGGTACCTGTCCGGCGGCGAGCTGGTGCTGACCGGCCTCGCCTGGCGGACGGAACCGGCCGACGCCGAGCCCTTCGTCCGGATCCTGGCCTCGGCCGGGGTGGCGGCCCTCGCCGCCGGCGAGGCCGAGCTCGGCGACATCCCCGACGATCTCGTGGCGGCGTGTTTGCGCCACCGGCTTCCGCTGTTCGCAGTGAACGAGTCCGTTGCGTTCGCGACGATCACCGAGCATGTTGTTCGACAGGTCTCCGGCGAGCGGGCCGGCGACCTGGCCGCCGTCGTGGACCGCCACCGGCGGCTCATGACCTCGGGACCGGCGGGCGGCGGACCCGAGGTCGTCCTCGATCTCCTCGGCTCCGACCTCGATCTGCGGGCCTGGGTCCTCTCCCCCACCGGCCGCCAGATCGCGGGCGCCGGCGAGCCGCTGGAGGCCGGGCTCGCCGCCACCCTGGCCGGTGAGCACCTGGCCGCCACCCGGACCGGCCGGCGCGGCCCGCACCGGCTGAGCGTCGGCGGAGTCGCGTACTCGCTCTTCCCGATCCGCAACACCGGCCGGGGCGCCGCGCCCGCCTCGCGCGACGTGCGCGAGACGGTCCTGTCGGACTGGCTGCTCGCCGTCGAGGCGGACGCCGGTGACTGGCCCGCCGCCCGGCTGGACCTGCTCCAGGGCGTCACCCAGCTGATCGCCGTCGAGCGGGACCGCCGCGACGCGGCCCGTACGGTACGGCGCCGGCTCGCCCAGGAGGTCCTGGAGCTGGTGCAGACGGGCGCCGCGCCCGCCGAGATCGCCGCCCGTCTGCGGGTCGCCGCCCCGGTGCTGCTGCCCGGGCTCGGCACGGCCCCGCACTGGCAGGTGGTCGTCGCCCGCGTGGAGTGGGAGCAGGAGGCGGGTCAGGCCCCCCTGGACGGCGGTCCGGTCGCGCAGGGGCTCCTGGAGGAGATCCTCGTCGACCCGGCGGCCATCGGCGCCGAGTCGGCCGACCGGATCGCGGTCGCGCACAGCGGCGACGAGGCGATCGCCCTGGTCCCGCTGGCCGCGGGGCCGCTGCCGGAGAGCGAGGACGACGGCCCGGCGCCCGCCCTGGGGCTGCACGCGGACGCGCTGCTCGCCTCCGTACGGGCTCCGCTCTCCTCGGGCCTCGACGGCGACGGCCGCGTCACGCTCGGCGTCAGCGCGGCCGTGGCGTCGGCGGAGGGCCTGCGCGGGGCCCTGGAGGAGGCCCGGCACGCCCGCCGGGTGGCCGCCGCCCGTCCGGGCCGGGTCTGCGCCGCGGGGCACCACGAGCTGGCCTCGCACGTCCTGCTGCTGCCGTTCGTCCCGGACGACGTCCGCCGTGCCTTCACGGCCCGGCTGCTCGACCCGCTGCGCGACTACGACCGGCGGCACCGGGCGGAGCTCATCCCGACCCTGGAGGCGTTCCTGGACTGCGACGGCTCCTGGACCCGCTGTGCGACCCGCCTCCACCTGCACGTGAACACGCTGCGCTACCGGGTGGGCCGGATCGAGCAGCTCACCGGCCGCGATCTCTCCCGTCTGGAGGACAAGCTCGACTTCTTCCTCGCGCTGCGCATGAGCTGAGCCGCGCGGGCCGGTTCGAACGGTTCGAGGCCCCGGCGATTCACTCCTTCGGGCGAGTCCGGAGGAGTGACGCCGGGGCCTTTCGCGACCCCGGCGCGGCGCGTGCAGTGGACCGGGTCCGGGGCTGATCACCGGCTTGATCACGGGCCGAACGGCGCTCCGGCGGTCCGTCGCACCGGGTCCCGGCGGGGCTCTCGACCCCGGCGCGAGTTTGTGAAATTTTTCACCCGACCCCTTGGCCGGGTGCTCCCGTTCGTGCTGAGATGCCGTCCTACTCAACAGCTCAATGGCGCGCTCGGGGAGGGCAATGTGGCGGATACCGCCATGTCTGGTTCCGAATCAAGGGGTGGCGAAGATCCGTCCCTCGCCTATGGCAAGGAGACACCCGTGGAGACCGCCATATGGCGGCTCCGCTCCCGAGGTTGCTGGACGGACGCGGCCGCGCTGCTCGCGCCGCACGCGACCGAACCGGCGGCCGCACTCGAACGGGCCGCGCTGCTCATCGAGCGCTGCCTCTACACCGAGAAGGGCTGGGCCGACGCCGAGGAGGCGCTCCGGGCGGCCGAGGCGGTGGCCGGCACCGACGAGGAACGCGGGGCCGCGGCCTGCGAACGCGGCTATCTCGCCTACGCCTCCACGCTGTTGGGGGTACGCGACCGGGCCGACGAGGCCCGGATGGCGCTGGGCCGGGCGGCGGCCCTGATCGGCCCCTCCGCGGGCGGGCGGCCGCTCCTGGACTTCCGGCGCGGGCTCATCGCCCAGAACCTCGGCGACTCCCCGCAGGCGGCCCGCGCCGCGTACCGCAGGGCGCACGCCGGGGCGACCGCGCAGGGGGACTCGCTGCTGCTCTCCTTCACCTGGCGTCACCTCGCCGGACTCGCCCTGCGCGAGGGGGAGTTGGCGGAGGCTCGGCACGGTTTCGCGGAGTCCCTGCGGATCCGCGAGGAGCTCGGCTACCTGGTCGGCACGGCGCCGGCGCTCACGGCCCTGGCGACCACGGAGACGGAACCGGAGGCCGGCCGGCTGCGCGCCGAGGCGAGACGCCTCTTCCAGCTCCTGGGCGGGGTCCCGACCTGGCTGTCGACCCAGCTGATGCCCCGGGCGGCCACCTGAAGTCCCGTGTGAAGACGGTTTGGTGATGCCCCGTCACACCTCCTTGGGGGCGAGGCACACCAGGCTGTCGTCGGTGCCGACGAGGAGGGAGCCGGCGCCGGTGACCGCGACGGCGCGGACCGGGGGGCCCGGGCGGAAGGAGAGCGTCGGGCCGCCCTCGGGCCGGTGGAGTTCGACGAGGCCGTCCGCCCAGGCCGCGGCGACCAGCGGCCCGCGCGGGGTCTCGGTCGCGTGCAGGGAGACGACCGGCGAGGGGCGTTCGGCGAGGGTTTCGGAGCCCGTGTCGCGGCCGGGGGTCCAGAGCCGGACGCTCCCGTCGGCGCCGCCCGAGCAGACGAACGGGGTCTCGGACTCGACGGCCGCGACGGCGGTGACCCGGCCGCTGTGCGAGGCCGACTGGTGAAGGCCCGTCAGACCGAAGGCGTGGACCGAGCCCAGCCGGTCCCCCACGACCACCGAACCGGCGATCGCGGCGAGCGCCGTGCCGGGGTGACGGGCCAGGGTCGCCGAGACCGCCTCGGTGAGCCGCTCCAGGTACGGAGGCCTCGGCGCCACACCCCGTACGGCGTGCAGCCTCCCCCGGTCGTCCAGGAGCAGCACCGTGCCGTCCGGAGCGGGCGCGAGCGCGGTGATCCGGCCGGGGACGCTGTGCGCAAGCCGCCCGACGGGGCTCGCGTCGGCCTCGTGGAGCAGCCGTACGGTGCCGGTGGGGTCGCCGACGAACAGGGTGCCCTCCAGTGGGCCGCCCGCCGCGCCCAGCACGGTGACCGGGCCGGGCCAGGGAGGGTTGAGGTCGCCTCGGTGGCGGGCCCACCGGACCCGCCAGGGGGCGCCGTCCGCGAGTGCGGCGAGGGCCGGGCGGAGCCGGGGGTCGGCGCCGTCGCCGAGTGCGGCGAGGAGGACCAACGCCCGTTCCGCCGCAGCCTGTTCGCGGCAGAGCGACTGTCCGGCGCGCATCCAGGCGGTCCTGAGTCCACCGTGCTCGTCGGCGGTGCCCTCGCCGGGCCGGCCGGACGGTTCGGGCCCGTCGAGGGTGCCCGGCACCCCGGCGAGGGCGGCGCCGGTCACGTACGCCGTGGTGACGAGCAGCGGGTCGGCCGCGCAGACGGCCGCCGGGTCGGAGAGGTCCGGCAGCTGCGGCGCGGGCTCCGCGGCGGCGCCGTCTTCGGTCTCGGCCGCGCCGTCGAGGTCGACGACGGTGACCCGGCGTTCGGCGCGCAGGACGGCGGGGGCCGGGGTGCCGCTCCGGGCCTCGACGACGAGCCGGATCCGGCCGACACCGGCGAGCTCCGCGATGAGCCGGGTGAGCGCGGCGGGTTCGGCGGCGGCATGGAGGTCCGTGAGGAGGAGGACGGCCCGGCCGCCGGGCCGCGCCTCGCTGGTGGCGAGGGCGTGGACGAGGTCGCCGGGCGAGCGGGCCACCACGCCGAGGCGGTCGGCGAGCGTCCAGGCGGCGCCGAGCGCGCTCTGCCCGGCGAGCGGGACGAGCATCCGGGCCGTGCGGCGGCGGGACCGGCCGGAGCGGGGGCCGTACGCGGCGAGCCAGCCGAGGAGGGCCGTCTTGCCGCTGCCGGGGGCGCCGGTGACGAGACAGAGCCGGGGCGCCTCGGGATCGGTGAGCCAGCCGAGCAGCTCGGCGGCCTCGGCTTCCGTGCCGTCCCAGGCCGGGGACGAGGTCGCGGACGTCATGGGACACCTCACGGGGCGACGCGGTGCGAACGGCTGACGCCTTCGACCTTAGTCGCCCGGGCGGCCCACGACTCCGATCCGGCGAAGTGCTCCTGGAACCGCGGCCGCAACCGGGGCCGGGCCGACCGCGAGGTCCCGGGCGCTCACGACGGCGGTGCCGGCCGCCAAGCCCCGGAGGCCCTCAGGCCTCCGAGCCCGTGAAGTGCTCTCGCACCAACGTCTGGACGACGGTCAGGTCCTGGGCCGTCAGCGCGTCGAGCAGGGCCGTGTGCTCCGCCGCGTCGGCGACGAGGACGCCGTGCCGGAGGGCGGGGGCGCTGATCAGGGGCCACTGGGAGCGGCGGTGGAGGTCGTCCGCGACGGCGAGCAGCTGCTCGTTGCCCGCGAGGGAGAGGACCGCCCGGTGGAAGGCCCGGTCGGCCTCGGCGTAATGGGCCCGGTCGCCACGGGCCGCGGCCGTCGCGGTCGCCTCGGCGAGCGGCCGGAGCTCGGCCCAGCGGGCGGCCGGGACGGTGCGGGCGAGCCGCAGCATGACGGGGACCTCGATGAGCGCGCGGACCTCGGCGAGCTCGGCGAGCTCGCGCGGGGTGCGCTCGGTGACCCGGAAGCCGCGGTTCGGCACGACCTCGACGGCCCCCTCGACGGCGAGGCGCTGCATCGCCTCGCGGACGGGGGTGGCGGAGACGCCGAAGCGTTCGGCGAGGGCCGGGGCGGAGTACACCTCGCCGGGCCGGAGCTCGCCGCCGACGAGCGCGGTGCGCAGGGCTTCGAGGACCTGGCCGCGGACGGAGTGCCGTCGCACGGTGCGGGGCCCGAGGGGCGCCGGCTCGCCGTGGGTGTGCTCGCCCCGGGCCTCCTCCGTACCGCGCGCCTGTTCGGGCACCCGTACGGAGCCGCCGGGACGGCCCGCGGCGTCACCGAAGGGCGGGGACGGTCTCTCCGTCGCCCGCTCGCGCGCTGCGCCCTGCTCCACCCGGGTCCTCCTGCGGCCTTGTGCCGGGCCCGGCTCGCGTCGCCCGGGTCCCCTGTGCACCATAGGCGAACGGACCGACATCCGGGGCATACGGGTTGCCTCGCAGGTGGGAGGGGTTCTCCGGTGGTGAGACGCCACCTCGAATCGGGTAAGGTAAGGCTAACCTGCCAACGCTCGCGATTCGGTGGTCCGCATGACCGTCCCCGCCCTGTTGCCCACGCCCCTCACCTCGCCCGTCGCGGCCTCGTACGCCCGGCTCGCCGAGGTCTTCCCCGGCCTGCGGATAGACGAACCGGCCCGGGACGAGCGGCTGCCGCGCGGCGCGGGCTGGGTCGGCGCGGAGGAGCTCGCGGCCGGCGGCCCCGCCCTCGACGCCTTCCTCGCCTGGGACGACGCCCAGGTGCTGCGGGACTACGGCGCCCGGGCCCGCCCCGACGTCGTCGCCAGTTTCGGACTCCACCGGTACGCCTGGCCCGCCTGTCTCCTCGTCACCGTCCCCTGGTTCCTGGACCGCCGGGTGCCCCGGCTGCCTGTCCGGAACGTTGCCTTCCAGCGTGCGCTCGGCCGCCTGTCGGTCCGCGTGGAGGAGTTCGCCTGCCTGCCGGACGACCCCGCGGCCGCCCTGCCCGGCGCCCGGGTCGTCGCCGACGAGGAGGCGCTGCGGGCCGAGGTGCGCGCCTCGCTCGCCGAGCACTTCGAGGCCGTCCTCGGCGGCTTCGGGCCCCGGATGCGGCGCGGCCGCCGGGCGCTGTGGGGGATGGCCACGGACGAGATCGTCGAGGGCCTCTGGTACATCGGGGCGCTGCTCGGCGAGGAGCCGCGGGCGATGGCCGAGCTCGAACTGCTCCTGCCGGGCACACCCAAGCCGTACAAGCCGTACGCGGGCGGGGCGGGCTTCCGCGAGCTCGCGGGGTCCGAGGGGCCGGACGGCGCGCCGCGCGCCACCCGCGACCGGGCCACCTGCTGCTTCTTCTACACCCTGCGCCCCGAGGACACCTGCCTCACCTGTCCGCGCACCTGTGACGCCGAGCGCGTCCGCCGGCTGACCGCGACCGCCTGAGGATCGCGGGGGATTACGCCACCCGTCCGAGTGGCGTAAATCGAACTCAAATCCCCTTCCTGGTATGCGTGTTCGACCAGATCGCACCTATTCGTATGCCCCGCGACCCCGATGGCGTGCTCTTGCCCCGAAACCCCTTGAGCGCCCCACGGGGTCGGCCAGTATGGGCCGCCAAACGCCCTACTGCGATGCAAGGGACACCGCATGAGA
Source organism: Streptomyces sp. NPDC002825 (assembly GCF_040295385.1). NCBI lineage: Bacteria > Bacillati > Actinomycetota > Actinomycetes > Kitasatosporales > Streptomycetaceae > Streptomyces > Streptomyces sp. NPDC002825. The sequence goes on along the minus strand of NZ_JBEOVH010000021.1, from coordinate 116,994 downwards.
CTGACCGACATATCGCTGGACTGGCTGCTTCCGGGTGGCGTGATGGTGGCCGGAGTCCTGACGGCGGTGGCGGTGCTCGCGCGCGGGAAGCGCGCCGGTGACCAGGCCGCGGCCGACGACTCCTGGGAACGCAGCGAGGAGCGTCGCAGACGCAAGGAGGCCGTCTACGGATTCGCCTCGTACGGGCTGCTCTTCCTCTGCGCCGCCGTCGCGGCTGCGCTCTCCTTCCACGGCCTCGTGGGCTTCGGCCGGCAGAACCTGAACCTCTCCGGGGGCTGGGAGTACCTCGTACCCTTCGGCCTCGACGGCGCCGCCATGTTCTGCTCGGTGCTCGCGGTCCGCGAGGCCAGCCACGGCGACGCGGCCCTCGGTTCGCGCCTGCTCGTCTGGCTGTTCGCGGGCGCGGCTGCCTGGTTCAACTGGGTGCACGCACCGCGCGGCATGGGCCACGACGGGGCTCCGCACTTCTTCGCGGGCATGTCCCTCTCGGCGGCGGTCCTCTTCGACCGGGCGCTGAAGCAGACCCGCAGGGCCGCGCTGCGCGAGCAGGGCCTGGTGCCCCGCCCGCTGCCGCAGATCCGGATCGTGCGGTGGCTGAGGGCGCCCCGGGAGACCTTCGCGGCCTGGTCGCTGATGCTCCTCGAGGGCGTACGCACCCTGGACGAGGCGGTCGACGAGGTGCGCGAGGACCGGCGGGAGAAGGAGCAGAACCGGCTCCGCCGGCGCGACCAGGTGAAGCTGGACCGGGCGAGACTCAAGGCGATCAACCGTCAGCACCGGGCCTTCGGGCTCGGCCGCGGCGGCGGACGCCAGGTCGAGATGGCGGCGCTCGGCGCCGCTTCCGGCACCGGACAGGGCCCGGGTGCGGGCAGTGGTTCGGGCTCCGCGACGGCCGCCGTGCAGGCGGCCGTCGCGGAGCCCGCCATAGCGGACCCCGGACAACTGCCGCTTCGACCCCGGCCCTCCCTGCAAGCCGTGAGGGGCGATGAGCCCCGCCCCGGCGAGTCCCGGACGGTGGACCTCACCGCCGAGGACGACACCCAGGCGCTGCCGCGTCTCGACTCCCTGGAGCGCAAGCTCAAGGATCTGGAGCAGCAGTTCGGCTGAGCACGGGAATCCCGAGGAAACCGGCGGGGCCGCCTCTCAGGCGGCCCCGCCGTTCAGTTCGAACCACACCACCTTGCCCACCCCGTGCTCCTCGACTCCCCAGGAGTCGGCGAGGGCCTGGACGAGGACGAGTCCCCGGCCGTGCGTACCGTCGTCGGCGGGCGGTACGGGCGGCCGCTTGAGCCCGGGCACGAAGTCCCGGACCTCGACCCTCAACTGCTCGGGGACGACCGTCGCGGTCACGACGGCCCCGTGCTCGGTGTGGACCAGGGCGTTCGTCACCAGTTCGCTGGTGAGCAGTTCGGCCACGTCGGAGGCGCCCGGTCCGCCCCATTTCCGCAGCAGTTCACGCAGGGCATGTCGTACCTCCGGCACCGCGGTGAGATCCGCGCATCCCACCTTTCTGAGCAGTTGAGTCGGCTGTCGTGCCTCCCCGGCCATATCCCCCACCCACAGGTCGCGTCGAACAGGCTCACGGGGATGCATGCCCCGTGTCACCGTCCGCATTCATGAGGGGGCGACGGGCGGTCAGGGTCTGGGCACGTTGCGCAGGTTGGAGCGGGCCATCTGGAGCATGCGGCCCACTCCCCCGTCCAGGACGATCTTGCTGGCGGAGAGCGCGAAGCCGGTGACCATGTCTGCGCTGATCTTGGGCGGAATGGACAGGGCGTTGGGGTCGGTGACGACGTCGACGAGGGCCGGGCCCTTGTGTCCGAAGGCGTCCTTGAGCGCGCCCGCGAGGTGCTTGGGCTTCTCGACGCGGACGCCGTAGGCCCCGGCGGCGCGGGCGATGGCGGCGAAGTCGGGGTTCTTGTTCGTCGTTCCGTACGAGGGGAGTCCGGCGACCAGCATCTCCAGTTCGACCATGCCGAGCGAGGAGTTGTTGAAGACGATCACCTTCACGGGCAGGTCGTACTGGACCAGGGTCAGGAAGTCGCCCATCAGCATCGAGAAGCCGCCGTCGCCGGAGAGCGAGACGACCTGGCGGCCCGGGTCGGTGAACTGGGCGCCGATCGCCTGCGGCAGGGCGTTCGCCATGGAGCCGTGGCTGAACGAACCGATGATCCTGCGCCGCCCGTTGGGCGAGAGGTAGCGGGCCGCCCAGACGTTGCACATGCCGGTGTCGACCGTGAAGACCGCGTCGTCGTCGGCCAGTTCGTCGATGACGGAGGCGACGTACTCGGGGTGGATCGGGACGTGCTTCTCGACCTTGCGGGTGTACGCCTTGACGACGCCCTCCAGCGCGTCGGCGTGCTTCTTCAGCATCTTGTCGAGAAAACGGCGGTCGGTCTTGGCGCGGACCCGCGGGATCACACACCGCAGGGTCTCGCGGACGTCGCCCCAGACGGCCAGGTCGAGCCGGGAGCGGCGGCCGAGGTGCTCGGGCCGGACGTCCACCTGCACGATCCTGACGTCGTCGGGCAGGAAGGCGTTGTACGGGAAGTCGGTGCCGAGCAGGATCAGCAGATCGCACTCGTGGGTGGCCTCGTAGGCGGCGCCGTACCCGAGCAGACCGCTCATGCCGACGTCGTACGGATTGTCGTACTGGATCCACTCCTTGCCCCGCAGGGCGTGGCCGACCGGTGCCTTGACGCGCTCGGCGAACTGCATCACCTCGGGGTGCGCGCCCGCGGTGCCGCTGCCACAGAAGAGTGTGACCCGGTCTGCCTCGTCGATCATCCGGACGAGGGCGTCGATCTCGGCGTCGCCGGGGCGGACGGTGGGCCGGGTGGTGACGAGCGCGGTCTCCGCCGACTTCTCCGGGGCCGGCTGGGAGGCGATGTCGCCGGGCAGCGAGACGACGCTGACACCGCGGCCGCCGACGGCGTGCTGGATGGCCGTGTGGAGCAGCCGGGGCATCTGCTGGGGGTTGGAGATGAGTTCGCTGTAGTGGCTGCATTCGCGGAACAGCTGGTCCGGGTGGGTCTCCTGGAAGTAGGAGAGGCCGATCTCGCTGGACGGGATCTGCGAGGCGAGCGCGAGGACCGGGGCCATCGAGCGGTGGGCGTCGTACAGGCCGTTGATGAGGTGGAGGTTGCCGGGCCCGCAGGAGCCGGCGCAGGCGGCGAGGCTGCCGGTGATCTGGGCCTCGGCGCCCGCGGCGAAGGCGGCGGTCTCCTCGTGCCGCACCTGGATCCAGTCGATCGCCCGGGTCCGCCGGATCGCGTCGACGACCGGGTTGAGGCTGTCGCCGACGACTCCGTAGAGGCGCCGGACGCCCGCGCGGACGAGGATGTCGACGAACTGTTCCGCCACGTTCTGTTTGGCCATGGCTCCATCAACACACGGCCCGGCGGGTTACGCCTCCCAGACGGCCACCCCCGTACGGTCGTCGGCGTAACCGGTCACCCTCAGCTGGGTGTCGGCGAGGAAGGCGGCGAGGCCCGGCGGCTCGGCGTCGCCCCAGCGGGCGGCGAGCTCGTGGGCGAGGGCGGGTTCGCCGCGCATCGGCTCGGCGAGTCCTGGCGAGGCGAGGAGGAGGGTGTCGCCGGCGCGGGCCACGGAGGCGCGGAAGCGGAAGGGCTCGGCGGGCGGCGGTACGGGGTCCTCGATGAGCGGCGGGGCGGTGGTGATGCCGAGGTCCATGGTGAACCTGTCCCCCTCCTCGGTGGCCTCCGGCACCGGGGGCGGCGAGCCGAAGCCGACGACGGGGGCGCCGGTCACGGCGGCCGGTTCGGGCAGGAGCGGTTCGAGGTCCTGCCAGGCCCCGTCGCGGAGCCGGAAGAGCCCGCCGCCGCCGATGCCGAAGAACACGCGCGTGCGGCATTCGGGGTCGGCGGGGACGAGGAGGCAGCGGAGCGTCGCGGTGTACTCGTCGGGGGCGAGGCCCCGCTCGGCGGCGCGGGCCCGCAGCTTGCCGTAGGTCCGGTCGGTGAGCCGGTGCAGTCCGGACTTGAGGTCGCCGCGGCGGCCGGACCTGATGTCCTCGGAGAGCCGGGTGTGGCTGCGGCAGACGGCCTCGGCGATCCAGTGGCAGGCGTCGGCGGCGGCGAGGTGGGCGCCTTCGGCGGCGCGGGAGCCGGCGGCGACGGCGACGAGGACGAGCGCGGTCTCGTCGTGGCCGAAGCGGGCGGTGAGCAGGGCGTCGCGCCGGGGTTCGCCCCGGTAGCGGGCGGAGTCGCCGCGCACGGAGGCGGCGCGCAGGGTGCAGCTGCCGTACCGGGCGCCGTCGAGGACGGTGTCGGCGACGAGCTCGGCGAGCTCGCCGGGCCGGGCGACGGGCAGGGCGGTGGGCTCGGCCTCGTAGGTGGGCGGCCGACTCCCGACGAACCCGACTCTCGGCCGGGGCACGGACACCTCGACCGTGAGGTCGTGGGCGGGAGCGGTGACGGCTTCCGGCTCCTCGGGGGCCTCCGGTTCCTGGAGCACGGGCACCTGGACGGTGGGCGTCTCGACGGGAGGGGCGGCCGGGGGCGGGCCCGGGAAGGTCCGCGGCCCGGGATCGCGGGGCGCCTCCCAGGGCGCCGGTCCGGGCACGGGGGCCGGCGGCGGGGGCGAGGGCCGTACGGGGGCGGCGCTCGGCGCGGGGGACGCGCTCGGCGGTGCCGGTACGGATGCCGGCGGTGGCGCGGGCGGGGGCGCGGGCGTCGCCGGGACCTGCGGCACCGGGTCGTACGCGACCGGGTCGTACGGGAGCGGGACCTGCGGGGGCAGGTCCCGCTCCGTCACCGTGGCCGGCACCGCGCGCGGTGTCGTGTCGAAGTGGTCGTCGAGTGTGTCACCCGAGACCGTCGGGGCCGGGTCGTCCGGCTCCGATTCGTCGTAGAGCTTGTCCCACCAGTTGTCCCCCTGCTGAGTCATGCCCTTATTGTCCACCGCGCACGGCGTCAGAAAACGGGACATCAGGAAAACCGTTGCTGCAAATGGGTGGTCCGCCGGGCGACCCCACCCCCCACGGGAAGGACGCCCGGCGGACCGGCGTGGTCAGCGCACGTCGTAAGCGCGGACCACGGTCTGGGTGACGGAGTTGCCGGCGGCGTCCGTCAGTTCGGTCTTCAGGGTGACCTGCTTGCCGGTCGCGCCCGCGTGGTTCACGGTCGCGGTCCAGCCGTCGCCCTGCCGGGAGACCTGCGCTTCGGTCCAGGTCGTGCCCCCGTCGTAGGAGTACGAGAGCTTCGCCGAGGTGAGCGCCGCGGGAGTGTAGCCCGCGTGACCCGTCGCGGTGAGGCCGATGTGCTGGCCGTCGGTCGCGGCGAGGGTCTTGAGTCCGTCCTCCGGAAGGTCGTACCGGGGGAAGAGAATCGGGATGCCCTGAGAATAGACGCTCTCATCAAGCTTGGAGGTGAATTTCCACACCGAGTTGACGGAAGTGGAGCGGGCCCACACCTTGCTGCCTATCTTCATGGTGTTCTGTTCGAGCGTGTACGTACCGGCTTCGGCCGGTACCTCGAAGACGCCGAACGGCCAGCTGGAGTGGCCGAGGAGCTCGCCGTCACGGCTCAGGCGCACATTGCCGATGTCGCCGAAGGAGCCGGGCACGGCGTAGTGGGTGTTGTCGCCCCACATGGCGTTGGCGAAGCCGATGAGGTTGCCCTGGCGCTCGGCGACGAGGACCGGCTTCCCGCTGGTGTCGCGCGGGGCGGTGGGGGCGAGGACGCCGTCGTACCAGTGCTCGGTGCGCCGCTCGCCGGCCGTGTACGTGTGCGGGGTGCCCACCATGACCTCCCCGAACGGGAAGCTGCTTCCGGTCATCGGCTCCCAGCTCGTGTCCCCTGCCGAGTAGTACTCGGTGCGGGTGCCGGGCGCGGGGACGGTCTCGAGGGAGCCGAAGCCGACGCGGACGCCGTCCGGTCGGCGCGCGGCCGGGAAGTCCACGAAGTCGGTGGCGATGCCGGCCGAGCCGTAGCCGGCGTCGGTCCGGCCGAGTTCACCGTCGCGGACCCGGTACTCCTCGTCGTCGCGGATCGCGCCGGTCTCGGGGAAGGCGAGGCTGTAGAGGTACGGGCTCTTCGCGGTGGCCTGCCAGGCGAGGGTCACCTCGCCCGCGGCCAGCTTGCCGAGGAGCGCGCTCGCCTCCGTGGACGGGACGGAGAGGACGGGGAAGCCGAGGCCGGTGAAGCCGCCGGTGGGGTACCAGCGGCCGGGGGCCGCGTGGTACGTGATGACGGCGACGGCGCCGGCGGCCTTGGCGTTCCGGGCGAGGGTGCCCGCGCTGGTGGAGCCGTCCGGGAGCCGGACGAGGGCGATGCGGCCCTGGACCCCGGCCGCCTTGAGCTCGTCGGGCGTGCCGGTTCCGGCGTCGACGAGGCGGGCGGAGCCGGTGCCGTCGAGGTTGTCGGAGCCGACGGATGCGGTGAGCGGGTGCAGGGTCAGGCCGTCGCCGGTGGTCAGCGACGTGATCTGCGGGGCGGCGGTCCGCCAGTAGCTGCCGAACTCGAAGTCGCCCTCGTCGGCCCTGCCTTCGACCGAGGCGTAGTAGGCGCGGATGCTGCGCGGTCCCTGGGCGGTTCCGGCGTGCAGCCAGAAGCCGTCCCAGGAGCGGGCGAACGCGAGGGTGGCGCCGCGGAGTTCGGAGGGCTTGTCGGTCTTCACCGACAGCCGGTGGGCCCGGCGGGCGTCGAGGACGACCGTGGTGTCCTTCTTCAGCTCGACCTGCGGGCGGCCCAGGTAGCTGAGCGAGTCGTTCAGCGTGGCGCCCTCGCCCGCGTCGGGCGTGGCGACGAAGGAGGAGAGGAAGTAGCTGCCGGGGCGCAGGCGGTAGACCTGGTCGGCTGCTCCCTCGTTGAAGCGGCGCTCGCCGGTGGCGTCGTCGGTGCCGATGACGTCGAGGGAGGAGGCGCCGGAGGCGGGGTTGCCCTGACGGTCGATGAGCTTGACGCGCAGGGTGACGGTCTCGGGCTCCACGTACAGCGAGAACGGGGTGGAGACGTGGATGCCGCCGGGGCCGGTGGCGACGACGCGGCCGGTGACGTCGCCGTACTGGGCGCGCTCCAGGCGGGCGTCGGGGGCGAGGTCGAGCGGGACCCGGACGGTGGCTCCGGCCGGGACGGTGACCGTGCGCTCGCCGAGGCGGGCGACCGAGGACCGGATCGCGGAGCCGTCGTTTCCGGTGACCTTCTCGACGGCCAGGTCGAGGGTGACCGGCGCGTCGGAGGTGTTGGTGTAGGGCACGGAGACCGTGGTGCGGTCGGTCTTGTCCTGCGGCCAGTTGAAGGTGCCGCCCTGGACGGCGGGGGCGCTCAGGACGGTCTGGTCGATGGCGGCCTTGACGTCGAGGCGGCCGCCGCCGACCTCGCGGACGTCGCCGGGGACCGAGCTGTCGGCCGAGGCGACGAGCGCGGACTTGATCTGCTGCGCGGTCCAGTCGGGGTGGCGCTGCTTGACGATGGCGGCGGCGCCCGCGACGTGCGGGGTGGCCATCGACGTACCGGACATGGACTGGTACGCGTAGACGCCGCGTCCGCCGGCAGCGGCGGCGGAGATGCCGACGCCGGGCGCGGCGATCTCGGGCTTGAGGGTGTGCTGCAAGATCGTCGGGCCGCGGCTGGAGAACCAGGCGGTGGAGTCGTCGCGGTCGGTGGCGCCGACGGTGAGCACGCTCGGCGCGCAGCCGGGCGAGGAGACCGTGTTGTGCGTGGGGCCGGAGTTGCCGGCGGCGATGACGAACAGCGTGCCCTTGTTCTGGGCGAGTTCCTCGGCGGCGACGCTCATCGGGTCGGTGCAGTCGGTGGGTACGGCGCTGCCGAGGCTCATGGACACGACGTCGGCGCCCTGCGCGACGGCCCATTCCATGCCGGCGATGATCCAGGAGGCCGCGCCGGAGCCGGAGTCGTTGAGGACCTTGCCGTTGAGGAGGTCCGCGCCGGGGGCGACACCCTTCTTCCTGCCGCCGCTCGCGGCGCCGGAGCCGCCGACGGTGGAGATGGTGTGGGTGCCGTGGCCCCCTCGGTCGTCGGTGGTGTCGGAGTCGGTGAAGTTCTCCGAGGCGACGATCCGGCCCTTGAGGTCGGGGTGCTCGGCGTCGGCGCCGGTGTCGAGGACGGCGACCTTGGTGCCCTTGCCGTCGTAGCCGGCGGCCCAGGCCTCCGGGGCGTGGATCTGCTTCGTCGACTGCTCCAGGGTGGCCTGGACCTTGCGGTCGAGCCAGAGCTTCTCGATGCCGGAGGCGGAGCGGGCGTTCGGGGCGCCGATCTCGGCCCAGAAGGTGGCGGCCTGCTTCTTCTCGGCCGTCAGCGCGACGCCGTCGACGGCCTTGAGGACCTGGCCGCGCCGGGCGCCGCGGGGGGCCGCCGGGACGGAACGGGCGAGGTCGGAACCGTAGACCGCGATGAGCGGCAGCGTGGTGGTGGCGGAGTCGTCGTAGCCCTGGCGGATCAGGCCGGTGACGTTGAAGAGTTCCTCGTCGACGCGTCCGGCGGCGAGCGCCGCGGTGGCGTCCTCCGGGTAGACGTACAGGTCCTCGCCCGAGCGGCGGGTCTGGACCAGGGGGACGGTCCCGTCCTCGCCGGGCAGGGCCGTGGCCGCCGGATTCCCCTCGTCGTCGCGGGTGACCAGGACGCGGTCGCCGGTGACCAGGGTCACCGTGGCGGTCCTGACTCCGTCGCCGGTGCGGGCCGAGGCCTCGCTGCCGACCAGCGGTCGCTTGCCGGCCGTGTCGTCCCTCGGCTCATCGGCCATGGACGGCGCGACCGCGGTGACGGCCAGGACGACGGCGGTCGCCGCCCCCAGGGCCGTACGCGAAATCGGACGCATCGCTCTCCCCATCTGAATCCGGCAAATGGGCATAAGACGCCTATGGCCGGAGGCTGTTGGTGCTGCGGTGGCGCCACATTGGCAGAGGTGAGGGCGGTACAGGGATGATGGGTGAGGCGGGAATACGCCGTGGCCGTTTCCCGCCAGGTCACCAACGGAACGAATGCCTCCGGCGAACGTCCCCGGAACATCCGGGACGCCCGCGGGAGGTGCGGCGAGGGGTGGGGCATCCATGCTGGGAGCGATAGGTCTCGACGAACGCCAGGAGTCCGCGTACCGGGCCCTGGTCGCACTGGGCGCGGCCGAGGTCACCGATCTCGCGCACCGGCTCGCCCTGCCCGAGCGGGACACCGAGCGGGCGCTGCGCCGCCTGGAGTCGCAGGGGCTCGCGGCCCAGTCCTCGGCCCGCACCGGCCGTTGGGTCGCGGCGCCGCCCGGGGTCGCGCTGGGCGCGCTCCTCACCCAGCAGCGCCACGAGCTGGAGCAGGCGGAGCTGGCGGCCGCGCTGCTCGCCGAGGAGTACCGGGCGGAGGCCGAGGAGGCGGCCGTGCACGACCTGGTGGAGGTGGTGGTCGGCGCGAGTGCGGTGACCCACCGCTTCCTCCAGCTCCAGCTCGGCGCCCAGGAGGAGGTCTGCGCCCTGGTGACGGGCAAGCCGATCGCCGTCTCCGGCCTGGAGAACCACGCCGAGGAGCAGGCGGCCGGGCGCGGGGTCCGCTACCGGGTGGTGATCGAGCGCGAGGTGCTCACCCTGCCGACCGGGCTGCTCGAACTGTCGGCGGCGCTCAGCCGTGAGGAGCAGATCCGGGTCGCGGACCGGGTCCCCACGAAGCTGGTCGTCGCCGACCGGTCCCTCGCCATGGTCCCGCTGACCGGGCGGGGCGCCGAGCCCGCGGCGATCGTCGTGCACGCGAGCGGGCTCCTCGAATCGCTGATGGGCCTCTTCGAGTCGGTCTGGCGGGAGGCGCTGCCGCTGCGGCTGGGGGCGGGCGCGCAGATCACCGAGGACGAGGCGCCGGGGCCGGACGTGATGGACCTGGAGATCCTGTCGCTGCTGCTCGCCGGGATGACGGACGCGAGCGTGGCGAAGCAGCTGGACCTGGGGCTGCGGACCGTACAGCGGCGGGTGAAGGGGCTGATGGAGCTGACCGGGGTGACGACCCGGCTGCAGCTGGGCTGGCACGCGTACGAGAAGGGCTGGGTCGCCCGCGGCTGAGCCGGGGGCGTACGGCCGAGGGCCGGGTCGCCCGCGGCTGGGCCCGGGGCGTACGGCCGAGGGCCGGGTCGCCCGCGGCTGGGCCCGGGGCGTATGGGAAGGTGAGCGGCTGATTCCGCTTGCCCCTCATCCTCTGGAGTTCCGCCCCCATGAACGGACGACGCCGTCGCGCCCTGCTGGCCACCGTGACCCCGATGCTGGAGCCGGGCGAGCGGGTCGAGGTGACCTGCGTCGTCGGCCTGAGCACGGTCTCCGTGCGCCGGACCGCCGCGTTCGGCGTGGCGTCCGCCGTGCTCAGCGGTGGCGCGATGGCGGTGATACCGACGCCGGTCCCCATGTACCTGGCGATGACCGACCGCCGGCTCTTCATCTTCCGGGCCGATCCGGTGTTCGCGAAGCCGGTCGAGCACACCATGACGATCGGGCGCGCCGGCCTGTACCGCTCGGCGATCAAGGAACGGATCCTGAACTCCTCCCTCGTCCTCTCCTCGCCCCACAGCGAGCACGCCCTCAAGCTGATCTTCCCGCTGATCAGCCGCAAGGAGAGGAACCTCGTGGCCGCCGCCCTGCCCCTGGCCGGCTGACACCTCCCGTACCCCGTACGCCCCGCGCGACCTGCGGGAACCCGCGCGGTCGTGCACCCTGGGCAGCGTGGGTGTGTGGCAGCTCCTGATGATCGCGACGGTGATGCTGCTCGGTCTGTTCGGGGTGCTCGCGCCCGGCGTGCCGGGGACGTGGCTGGTGTGGGCGGCGATGCTCTGGTGGGCGCTGCACGAGCGGACGGACCTCGACTGGATCCTCCTCGCCTCCTCGACGGGTCTGCTGCTGCTCACCCAGGTGATCGTCTGGCAGCTGCCGCCGCGCCGCTTCCGGGGCGTCGGCATCACCCGGCGCATGGTGACGTACGCGGGGCTGGGCGCCGTCCTGGGCTTCGTCCTGATCCCGGTGGTCGGCGCGATCCCCGGCTTCGTCGGCGGGATCTACCTCTCGGAGCGGCTCCGCCTCGGCGGCCACGGCCAGGCGAGGGCGGCGACCCGCTCGGTGATGCGGGCGGCCGGCACGAGCGTGCTCGTCGAGCTCTTCGCCTGCCTGCTGATCGTGGGCGCGTGGGCGGGGGCGGTGATCTGGGGCTAGAGCGTGTCCTTCGGACGAGGCCTAGGGCTCAGGTCCGAGCCGGGACCCGTCGTCCTGCCGATCCGCCGGGGGCGCGGCCGCGCGAACCTGGACCCATGAGGGATTTCGAGGGCTTCAGCGAGGCCGAGCGCGCCTACCTCACGGAGGGGCGCAAGCTCGGCCGGATGGCGACCGTGGACCCGTCCGGGCAGCCGCAGGCCAACCCCGTGGGCTACTTCCCGCAGGAGGACGGCACCGTCCTGGTGGGCGGGCTCCGCATGGGCCGGACCAAGAAGTGGCGCAACCTGCGGCAGAACCCGAAGGTGGCGCTGGTCGTCGACGACCTCGCGAGCGTCCGCCCCTGGCGGGTGCGGGGCGTCGAGATCCGCGGCGAGGCGGAACTCCTCGTGGGCCCGCACACGCTGGGCCCGCACTTCAGCGAGGAGGTCATCCGGATCCATCCGCGCCGGGTGCACAGCTGGGGCCTGGAGGACTACGCCGACGGGAGCGCCGGGTCCAGGTAGCGGGTGGCGTACGAGCGCCAGGGCCGCCACTCCTCGGCCTCCCGCCCGTCCACGAGGGCGACGTCCGGGTCGCCGAGGGCCCGCATCCGGATCAGCGCGGCGGCCTCGGGGGTCACGCCGGGGACCGCGAGCAGGGCGCGCTCGGCCTCGTCGCGGTCGGCGCCGGGGTCGAGGCGTACGGCTCCGTCGACGAGGGCGCGGGCCAGCGGACCCGCGACGGGGTGGCCGGTCAGGGCGGCCGGCTCGGGGAAGACATGGGTGAGGGCGCCGCATGCGGTGGCCAGCGGGGTGCCGTGGAGCTCGACGACCCGGGCGGACTCCTCGGCGCCGAGGACCGTCCGCAGCGCGAACTCCTCGGGCTCGGCCGTGCCCGGGGAGCGCACCCCCGGCCGGGCGGCCACCTCGGCGGCGAGCCCCGGGGCCGCCCCGAGCCGCTCGGCGACCGCGTACGGGTCGGCGTCGAGGTCGAAGAGGCCGCGCAGCCGGTGCACGGCGGTGGTCAGGTCGCGCAGCTCGGTGAGGTGGATGCGGGCCTCCAGCCAGCGGCCGCCGGAGCGCTCGTCGACGGAGACGACGCCGGTGCCGTACGGGAGGCGGAGCGTACGCCGGTAGGTGCGGGCGCCGGGCGGGCCGACGACCTCCTCCACCCGGGGCACGGCCTCGGCGGCGAGCAGGTCGAAGACCTCCCCGGCCGCGTAGGGGCCCCGGTGGGCGAGCCGCAGCGGCACCCCGGCGGCGAGTGCGGTACGGGCTCCCGCGCCGCTGCCCGCCTCGGCGCGCAGGGCGGTGGGGGTGCGGGCGTAGACGGCGCGGATGGTCTCGTTGAACTGGCGGACGCTGGCGAATCCGGCCGCGAAGGCGATCTCGGTGACGGGCAGACCGGTGGTCTGGAGCAGCAGCCGCGCGGTGTGCGCACGCTGGGCGCGGGCGAGCGCGACGGGTCCTGCGCCCAGTTCGGCGGTGAGCTGCCGCTGCACCTGGCGGGTGCTGTAGCCGAGCCGGCCGGCGAGTCCGGGCACGCCCTCGCGGTCGACGACGCCGTCGCCGATCATCCGCATGGCGCGCCCGACGACATCGGCCCGTACGTTCCACTCGGCGGAGCCGGGCACGGCGTCGGGGCGGCAGCGGCGGCAGGCGCGGAAGCCGTGGCCCTGGGCGGCGGCGGCCGTCGGGTAGAAGGAGACGTTCTGCCGCTTGGGGGTGACGGCGGGGCAGCTGGGGCGGCAGTAGATCCCGGTGGTCCGGACGGCGAAGAAGAACTCTCCGTCGAACCGCGCGTCCCTGCTGCTGACCGCCTCGTAGCGGGTGTCGTCGTCCCTCATGGCTCCCAGTGTGCGGGAGCCGCCCGGCCCCGGCTCGCGGTTTTCGGACACCACGATGGGGGCCGGGGAGGCCGGGCCCAGGGCCCGCCTCCCCCTGGGCGGGCAGGCCCTAGCGTCCGCGTCCGCCGCGCTTGATCTCCATGGCGGTGCGGCCTTCCCGGCCCATGCGCTTCCACTCCTTGAGCATTTCGGAGCGGAGCCGGGCGTCGGTCTTCGCCACGATGCGCCGGTTCTCACGGATCAGCTTGTGGTAGCTCTCCAGGCGGCGCACGGACAGCGAGCCCTCCTCGATGGCCGCGGCCACGGCGCAGCCGGGCTCGGACTCGTGGGCGCAGTCGTGGAAGCGGCACTCCGCGGCCAGCTCCTCGATCTCCGAGAAGACCTGGCCGACGCCGGCCTCGGCGTCCCAGAGTCCGACGCCGCGCAGTCCGGGGGTGTCGATGAGGACTCCCCCGCCGGGCAGGACGAAGAGGTTGCGGGTGGTCGTGGTGTGCCGGCCCTTGCCGTCGACGTCACGGGCGGCCTGAACGTCCATGACGTCCTCGCCGACCAGCGCGTTGGCGAGGGTCGACTTGCCGGCGCCGGAGGCGCCGAGCAGCACGGTGGTGCCGCCCGCGACGGTCGCGGCGAGCACGTCGATCCCTTCGCCGGTGGTGGAGCTGACGGGCAGCACCTGCACGCCGGGCGCGACCGTCTCCACGTCCTCGACGAGGTAGGAGAGCCCGACGGGGTCGGGCACGAGGTCGGCCTTGCTGAGGACGACGGTCGGCTGGGCGCCGGACTCCCAGGCCAGGGCGAGGAAGCGTTCGATCCGGCCGAGGTCGAGCTCGACGGCGAGCGAGACCGTGATGACGGCGTGGTCGACGTTGGCGGCGAGGATCTGTCCCTCGGACCGCTTGGAGGAGGTGGACCGCGCGAAGGCCGTACGCCGCGGCAGGCAGGCCCGTACGTACCGGGGGTCGCCGACGCCCTCCGGGTCGACGGCGGCCCAGTCGCCGGTGCAGACGACCCGCAGCGGGTCGTGCGGGGTGACGAACGCCGTGTCGGCGCGGATGACGCCTTCGGCGGTGGCGACGTCGCACTGGCCGCGGTCGACCCGGATCACGCGCCCGGGGAGGAGTCCCTGGGCGGCGTAGGGCGCGAAGGCGGTGGCCCAGCCGGAGTCCCAGCCGTGGGAGGCGAGGGAGGAGGAGAACACGTCGGTGGAGAGGAAAGACAAGGGGAACCCTTCGAAGGGTGGCCCCGGCAGCGCGCTCCGAGCGCGCGGAAGTCGAGTGGGTGTCAGCCGGAGACCACAGGGGTGGGAACGATGAACTCCTGAATGCGGGCAGAGCCCGTCACCGTGACAGTCATCAATGTCCTCACCTCCTGCTTCTTCTCAACGAACCAACACCGCACCCCTTCGGGAGCGGACGAGCAGCACCATAGCCCCGCCCAGGGGCACGGCACCACCGATTAATTCGGGGCCTCACCTCCACGACGCCGACAGCCAGCGGACCAACGTCGCGCCGCAAGCCCATGATTGGCCGCACCAACTTCCTTTCAGAGTAGGGCAGTTGTGTGCTCCACGACGGCAACCCTACTGTCTTACCGGCCAGTAGGGGTTGCGTCCTGCGCGACGGCAGCCCTACTGTCTCACCGGTCAGCCTGTTAGGAAACTTTCCTAACTCTCTATACGCAGCGTCACCGGCTCGGACCGAGCCGGGAGTTCCCGCAACCGTCCCCGTGCGGCGCCGTACGGGCGTCCCGCCGCGCCGTTGCCCCCCTTCCCCTCCTCTGGACTGCTTCCTGAACGGAAAGGGCACAGCCTTGCGTAGAAACCCCATGCTCTGGCAGGCGATCACCGCGACCGTCCTCACCGGTGGTCTGGTCGCCGGCTTCGTCGGGCTCACGCCCGCGTCCGCCGCCGGTACGAACCTCGCCCTCGGCAAGACCGTCACGGCCTCCTCCGTGGAGGGCGCCGGCTTCGAGCCCGCAAAGGCCGTCGACGGTTCCGCCTCCACCCGCTGGGCCAGCCTCGAAGGCGTCGACAACCAGTGGATCCAGATCGACCTGGGCTCGGTGACCGACGTCGGCCGGGTCGTGCTCAAGTGGGAGGCGGCGTACGCCAAGTCCTACCGCGTCGAACTGTCCGACGACGCCTCCACCTGGCGACAGGTCTACAGCACCACAACCGGCGACGGCGGCAGCGACGACCTCGCCGTCAGTGGCTCCGGGCGCTACCTGCGCGTCTTCGGCACCCAGCGCGCGACCGCGTACGGCTACTCCCTCTTCGAGGTCGAGGTCTACGGCGGGTCGGCCACGAGCCCCAGCCCCACCACGCCGCCGGACAGCACGACGAACCTCCTTGCGGGGCGGCCGACGTCGGTCTCCTCCGTGGAGGGTGCCGGCTTCGAGGGCGGCAAGGCCGTCGACGGCTCGACCAGCACCCGCTGGGCCAGCGTCGAAGGGGTCGACCCGCAGTGGATCCGCGTCGACATGGGCGGCATACAGACCGTCGGCCGGGTCGTGCTCAAGTGGGAGGCGGCGTACGCCAAGTCCTACCGCGTCGAGCTGTCCGACGACGGCTCCACCTGGCGCCAGGTCCACAGCACGACCAGCGGTGACGGCGGCACCGACGACATCACCGTCAGCGGCTCCGGGCGTTACCTGCGCGTGTACGGCACTCAGCGCGGGACGGCGTACGGCTACTCGCTCTACGAGGTCGAGGCGTACGGCAGCCGCTCGACCACGAGCCCCAGCCCCACCACGCCACCGCCATCGAGCAGCGCGAACCTCGACGACCCGTACAAGAAGGAGAACGCCATGAAACTGGTGTCCTCCTTCGAGAACTCCTCCCTCGACTGGCGCGCCCAGTTCGCCTACATCGAGGACATCGGCGACGGCCGCGGCTACACCGCCGGCATCATCGGTTTCTGCTCCGGCACCGGCGACATGCTCGACCTCGTCGAGCGCTACACGCAGAAGAAGCCGAGCAACCCGCTGGCGCCCTACCTCCCGGCGCTTCGCGAGGTCAACGGCACCGATTCGCATGACGGGTTGGGCACGTCCTTCGAGAACGCCTGGCGCACCGCCGCCCAGGACTCCGTCTTCACCCAGACGCAGGAGGAGGAGCGCGACCGGGTCTACTTCAACCCGGCCGTCGGCCAGGCCAAGACGGACGGCCTGAAGGCGTTGGGTCAGTTCGCCTACTACGACGCCGCCGTCATGCACGGCGAGGAGGGCTTCCGCGCGATCCGCTCGCGGGCCGTCTCCCGGGTGAAGCCGCCGTCCCAGGGCGGCGACGAGGTCACGTTCCTGCACGCCTTCCTCGACGAGCGGGAGGCGGAGATGCGCAAGGAGGAGGCGCACAGCGACACCACACGGGTCAGCACCGCGCAGCGCAGGTTCCTCGACGAGGGCAACCTCCACCTCAACACCCCGCTGTACTGGAGCGTCTACGGGGACTCCTACTCCATCACCTCCTGACAGCAACGCGTCCTCCTGTCCGCCCGGGGCGCCCTCCCCACCCGGGCCGTCACGGCCACCCGGGCCGCCCGTCCCCCTCGGACGGCCCGGGTGGCACGGACCCGGCACGCTTCCCTCTCTTCCAGGGCACGTTGCCGGCGGACGGCCGCTCCTCTCCCTGATGTGTCGTCATCCCCGAAACCGGGATGACGAGATCTCCCCCTGCCTGAGGAGAACAAGTTGCGTCTCGCACGACAACACACGCTGCGCTGGGTCACCCCGGCGATCGGCGCCATGCTCCTGTTCGTGTCCGGCATCGGGCCGGCCTCCGCGGTCCCGATCGGTGAATCCCGGACGGGCAAGATGACCTGGTACGACGACACGGGCTACGGCGCGTGCGGCACGCAGATCAACGCCGCCGCCGAGGACCTGGTCGCCGTGTCATACGCGTGGTGGACCACCGCCGACCCCAACTCGGACCCGCTGTGCACCGGCATCTCCGTCCAGGTCACCTACAACGGCCGGACGATCACCGTGCCGGTCAAGGACAAGTGCCCCGGCTGCCCCGCCGAGCACATCGACCTGAGCAAGTCGGCCTTCCAGAAGCTCGCTCCCCTCGATGTCGGCGTGGTCAACGGGATCACCTGGAAGTTCGTCCACACAAGCGGCGGGACTGACACGCAGGCGCCCAGCGCACCCGGCGGCCTGTACTCCCCGGGCAGGACGTCCTCCAGTGCGTCCCTGGCCTGGAACGCGTCCTCCGACAACGTCGGCGTCACCGGTTACGACGTCTACCGCGACGGCACCAAGGTCAGCACCGTGAGCGGGACCACCGCGACAGTGAGCGGGCTGTCCGCGAGCACGGGCTACAGCTTCACGGTCAAGGCTCATGACGCCGTCGGCAACGTCTCCGCCGCCTCCAACAGCGTGTCGGTGACGACCAGCGCCGACAGCGGCGGTGGAGGGACCTGTCCCACGGCGTGGTCCTCCGCCCAGTCATACGTGCCGGGTGACGTGGTCTCGTACGCGGGCCACACGTACACCGCCACCTACTACTCCACCGGCGCGGTCCCCAACGACCCCGCCTCCTGGGCCGTCTGGCGCGACGACGGCACCTGCTGACCAACCCCCGCCCCAGATACCTCCTCCCTCCCAGCAATATCACCTGCACCTGACAGCCTCACGAAAGGACGGACACATGAAACGCAGAAGTAAGTTGGCGGTTCTCGCGGCCGCACTCGGCCTGGGCCTGCTCGGCCTGGGCGCGCCCGCCGCCCCCGCCGAGGCGGCTCCGACCTGGACGCTGCGCTGGGCACCCGATCCGACGGTCCAGGGTCTCGGCGCCTTCGAGACCCTGGAGGACGACCGCGCCGACTCGCACACGAGTTTCGGGCCGCACATCAACGTGGCGGGCGACGCCTACCGGTTTGACATGCACATGGTCGACCGGGACACCTCCACCGACCGGCAGCGCCACGAGGTCACCGGCAACCGGACCTCGTCCTCCTCCTACCTCCAGTGGAATCTCGGGGAGACCTGGCGGGTCACGTACTCGATGTACATCCCCAGCTCGCTGATGGCCACGACCACGTTCACGCACATCATGCAGACCAAACAGCCCGGTACCGGCAGCTCCCCGATCACGGTCACCTCGCTGCGCCGGGTCAACGGCGTGCAGACCATCGAGCACAAGGTCATCGCCGGGGACGTCCTGGTCGGCCGGACCAACCTGGAGCCCCTCCAGAACAAGTGGATCGACATCGAGTACGAGATGAAGATCGGCGACGGCACGGCGGGCTCCGTCCGCTGGGTCGTCAAGAGCGCCGGGACCACGATCGTCGACGCGACCAAGACCGGCGTCGACACCTTCCTCGACGACCGGGTCCGCCCCAAGTGGGGCATCTACCGCTCCCTCGGCGACACCTCCGGCTCCCTGCGCGACACCTACCTGCTGCTGCGCAACATGCGCGCGTACGAGCTCACCGCCGGCACCCCGGGCGACGCCCAGGCGCCCACGGTCCCGGACGGTCTGCGCTCGACCGGCACCACCGCCTCCAGCGTCTCGCTGGCCTGGAACGCATCCTCCGACGACATCGGCGTCACCGGTTACGACGTATACCGCGACGGCACCAAGGTCAGCACCGTGAGCGGGACCACCGCGACGGTGAGCGGGCTGTCCGCGAGCACGAGTTACTCCTTCACGGTCAAGGCCCGTGACGCCGCCGGCAACGTGTCCGCCGCCTCCAGCAGTCTGCCGGTGACGACCAGCGCGGCCGGCGGAGGGACCTGCCCCACGGCGTGGTCCTCCACCACGCCGTACGTACCGGGTGACGTGGTCTCGTACGCGGGCCACACGTACACCGCCACCTACTACTCCACCGGCGCGGTCCCCAACGACCCCGCCTCCTGGGCCGTCTGGCGCGACGACGGCACCTGCTGACACAACCCCGCGTTGCCGCCTCGCGCCGCCAGGCGTAGCGGCAACACCGACTCCTCACCCGCCCCTCCTTACCCATAGGCAGCTCTCACCTGCCGGAGCGTCATCCGGTAGCCCGCTGCCCCCACCTCCGCGCCCTTCAAAGCCAAGCCCAGGAAGGCCTGTCGCACGTTGCGAGACGTTCCCGACACGCCAACAGCCCTCACCTCGCACCACACCCCGAACCGCCCTCCAGGAGGTAGACCCGTGCGCAGACCCCTTCACCTGCACCGTCCACGCCCCGGCCTGACCCTCACCGCCCTGTTCGGTCTGCTGCTGTCCCTGCTGTTCATCGCAACCCCATCGTCCCGTGCCGCCACGACCGCCACCGACTACCAGGCGGAGAACGCGACGATCTCGCAGGGCACGGTGGCGACGAACCACACCGGCTACACAGGCACCGGGTTCGTGGACTACACCAACGTCACCGGTTCGTACGTGGAGTTCACGGTCGACGCCGCCACCACCGGCACCGCGACCCTGACCTTCCGCTACGCCAACGGCTCCACCGCCGACCGCCCGATGAACATCTCCGTCAACGGCGCGGTCGTGGCATCGAACGTCTCCTTCGCGCCCACCGCGAACTGGGACACCTGGGCGACCAGGACGGCGACCGTCACCCTGAATGCGGGCAGCAACAAGGTCCGCGCCACCGCGACCACAGTGAACGGCGGCCCCAACCTCGACAAGCTCACCCCCGCTACGACGGCCCTCCCGCCGGGCATGGCGGTGGCGCCCTACGAGTACTTCGGCTGGGGCAATCCGCAGAGCCCCACCACCGTGATGTCCGCGACCGGTGTCAAGTGGTTCACCCTCGCCTTCATCCTCTCCGACGGCACCTGCAACCCGGCTTGGGACGGCTCCCGTCCGCTTACCGGCGGGGACGACCAGGCGAAGATCAACGCGATCCGGTCGGCCGGCGGTGACATCATCGTGTCCATCGGCGGATGGAGTGGCGCGAAGCTCGGCGAGAAGTGCGCCAGCGCCTCGGCGCTCGCGGGCGCCTACCAGAAGGTCATCAACGCATACGGCCTGAAGGTCATCGACATCGACATCGAGAACACGGAGTGGGCCGGCGCCACGGTCCGCCAGCGTGTGGTCGACGCCTTGAAGATCATAAAGACCAACAACCCCGGCATCAAGACCATCATCACCTTCGGCACCGCGTCCACCGGCCCGGACTCCACCGGCGTCGACATGATCAACCGGGCGGCCAACTCCGGCCTGGCCAACGACGTCTGGTGCATCATGCCGTTCGACTTCGGCGGCGGCAGCACCAACATGGGCGCGCTGACCGTGCAGGCGATGGAAGGCCTCAAGGCCCGCGTCCAGTCCGCGTACGGCTACAGCGACGCCACCACCTACGCGCACATCGGACTGTCGTCGATGAACGGCAAGACCGACGTGGCCGGTGAACTGGTCCGCGTCGCCGACTTCCAGACGATGCTCGCCTACGCCCAGCAGCACCACATCGCCCGTCTCACCTACTGGTCCGTCAACCGCGACCGGCCGTGCACCACCGGGACCGACGGGGACTCCTGCAGCGGTGTGTCGCAGCAGCAGTACGACTACCTCAAGGTCTTCGTCCAGTACACGGGCTGAGAAAGGGGCTGCCACGAAAGGCCCCCTGAACAGAGCCACCCTGTCCTGGCGCACCGCCTGCACGGATTCTCCTGCGGCACCGGACCCGACATGGCGTTCACCGTGCCGTCCGCCGTGAGCGCGCTCGCCGATCCCGGATCCCAGGCGTGGCTGGACGCCCTGTGGACCAAGCTCGCCAGCACAGCGATCAACTTTTCGCTGTACTACGGCGGCTGCGTTCAGCTCCAGTCGAGGATCGTCGCCTCCGGGAACTACCGGGTTCCCTGACGATTCTGCACCCCCTTCAACGGCGCTGTGCCGGGCTCAGGTCCGGTACGGCGCCTCCACCTCGTCGGTGTTTACCGAGCACCTGCACGCCCTCGTCAACGATGCCCCGGGCGAGGAAAGAGCCGTGCCTGCCGGCGGTCGAACTCGTCCAGGGCCGTGCCTATGGCAGCCATGCCCCGCCGGTCGAAGCGGTCCGCCTTCCAGACCGCGAGCGTCTTGATCTCGCCGTCCATGACGGCGGCCATCGCGCCTGCGAGCTTCTCGCGCCGCACGTGCTGCTTGGAAGCGCTCCTCCGCTCCAACCAGACCTTGCGGACGGTGAGCCCCTGCCGGTCCATCTCACGGCGCAGGTCGCGCGCGCTGCTTGAGGGTCTCCCACTTCTTGCTGCGGCGCAGGTAGAGGTCGACCAGTTCCTCCGGGGACTTCCCCGCCAGCTCCTCGGGAGAACCGTCCCGGAACTCCTCCGGGCGCTCATGCCCGCCTCCGACCACGAGCCCCACTGCACCGACAGGGTCCAGCGGCAGGTCGCCGGTGAGCTCGTGCACGTTCCTATGGCGGTCCGCCGGTTTCGCCGGCGGGCCGTTTCGGCTGTTCGGGCGGGTGGTGGCCAGGGCCCACGGCGGCTCGCCTCACCAGCCGGGAAGATGACGGACTCGGCATGCGCCTTTGGCATATGCCACTGGCGCGTGCCTACTATCGCGATCTTCCGGTTCCCGAGCGGGGCCCGGAATTCCCAGGGGGGAAACATGAACAGTCCTGTCCGCAGGGCAGACGCAAGACGCTACTCGACCATGGCGTCCGTCATCGCTCTGCTGTCCGGCGCACTGGCGGTCCCGGTGCTCGCGAGCCCGACAACGGCATCCGCTGCCGAGACCTGCCCCAACACGTCGAACACGTACGTACTGGAGCGCCGGCCGGGAAACACCAAAGCAGATGCCTACACCGACAAGACGCTGCGGAAGTACGTGGACTTCGACCCGAGGGGTGGCGGGGCGAACGCACCACTGGTCTCCACCGACTTCACCGCCAAAGTGCCCTGGACCTCCAGGATCGTCGCCACGAGGGGCGGAAAGTTCTACGTCTTCGGCAGGGACGGCGTGAAGTCCTTCCGGGATGCGACAGCCGAGGGCGGACCACTCCTCGAACCGGTGGACACCTTCGCCGATACCGGAATCCCCTGGCTCAGCTTCGAGAAGATATGGGCCTCCGGGCCTTATATCTTGACGATCGACAACCAGGGAGCCTTCGAAGCCTATTTCGAAGGCGGCCATGTCATGCCCAACGGACAGAAGACGTTTGCTCCGGCCCCCGGATTCCCAGGTCCGAGCGACCCCAGGGTGAAGGAGATCCGTGCCGCGCAGGACGTGTGGTCCGCGGGCGGTGCAACCTACACGCTGGACGCGGGAACCATCAGGAAGTACACGATGGCCCGGTTCGGATCGGCGTTCAACGCACCGACGGTCGTCGCCACCGGACTCGACGACGCGGTCCAGGGGTGGAGCCCCGGCGCCGGAACCGTCTACACGGCCACCGCGAGCGCGGACTACTCCGGTCTCGTCAGGGGATACACCGGCACCGACACCCTCGTGTCCGCGAACCCGAGCGTGATGTCCGGTCTCTTCGGCGACGTACTCAGTGACACGGCCACCTGCCTGGCCCCCGCCTCGGAGGCGAAACCGGTCGTCGGCACCCCTGCGGATGACTCGGACCTGCCTCCCGCCCCCGTCGAACCCGACCCCGACCCGGCCCCCGGGCCCGTCGGTCCGCGAGTGGTCCGAGGTGTCTTCACGCTCGGCGACGGCCGGCCCGCAGCCGGGATGAACGTCCTCGTCGAGGCATCGGACGTCGCCGCGGAACACCCCGGCTCCCAGAAGCCCCCGGTCCTGGGAACAACGACCACGGCAGCAGACGGCAGCTGGTCCCTCACCCTTCCCGAAGAGCTGCCCGCGGACGTGGCCGCAGTGGCGGCCGACAACGGTGGAGCACTCAACGTCAGCGCCACCGTCGCCGGAACGACCAGCTCGGGCGTTCCCATGATCGGCCTGGACCACACCGTGGCCGCGATCGAGGATCCCGCGACAGCCCGGCCGACGGCGTTCGCGGCCGAGGCGAGTGGTGAGCAGCACACCACGGCCATGATCCCCGCGGCCGCCCCGGACACCACGTTCGCTCAACCCACGGCCGCGCAGGAAGCCACCACGTACGCCGCCGAGCAGGACGCGAGCTCCATCGGCGCGGCGTCGACCGCCCCGACCTGGCAGGCGGACAACCGTGCGCTGGAGAGCAGCTACACCCCGTACGTCGTCAACGGGACCGACGTCAGCGGCCAGGCCGTGACCCCGTACAGCTCCGGCACGTGCGAAACGCTGCGCACCGCTCTCTCCAGTCGCATCGCCTACACCACGGTCGGTGAAGGTCACGCCAGCTGGGATGCCTACGCCACCGTCGACTACGACAGCAAGCTGTCGACGACCGTCGACGTCGCGGTGAGCACCGGCAGCACCTGGAAGGCCAGCGGCGGAGTCTCCCTGGGCAGCAGCGTCGGGCAGACCACCGGATACACCAACCAGGGTCCGAACTTCGCCCGCCAGTACCAGATCCCGATCGAGTACACGAAGTACAAGTACACGTACTACTGCGGAGGAATCGCGAGGAGCTCCTACCAGAAGATCATCGCGGGCCGCTACAGCGTCCCGGCAGGAGGCGCGGTCGGCAAGATGGGCGCGGACGTCCGCTACAAGGACGGCTACAGCAAGTTCAACGCCTCGCCGAAGAGCCACCGCGCGTACGTCGAGCCGGGAAGCTACTTCCAGCTCTCCAGGGGCAAGAGCGTGAAGTGGAACGGGGCCGCCTCGGTCTTCGGTGTCAGCCTCGGCGCAGCCACGACATACGACCGCGACCACAAGCAGCGGATCACCGCTGGCAAAAAGGCCGGCCGACACGATATTTGGGGGCAGAATGACCGCGTCTCGGGGAATCCGGGCCTGTTCTTCTCGTGGTAGCGCCCTCACCCTTCTGCTCTTCTCCCTCCTCGCCTGCACGAGCCCCCAGGGGACTTCCGGTGACGCACTGGGAGAAGGAACGCAGTCATCAGGCGTCATCGGAAACGATCTCGCCAGGGTCGGCCAGAAATGGAACATCGCCCTGCCGCTGATGTACAACAAGTCGCCTGAAAGAATCCAGGTGACGGCGGCGGAAGTGGACCACGCACCCGAGGGAATCAAGATTCTCGGATACGGCGCGTACGACAGGAACGACACCGAGGGGGTTGCGCTCATCTCCCGGGTCGGGTCGCCCGGCATGCCGGACCTCGACACGCTCGAGAATCACGCGACCCGAGCGATATCGATCGAGCCCGGGACCGAATCGGATGTCTACTACGTAGTCAAGGTGGAGATCACGGAGGACATCACCGAGAACATCACCGGCGCCACCTTCACGTACAAGTCCGGCGAGCACACCTATACACAGTCCCTGCCTTTCGAGGCATCT
This sequence comes from Streptomyces sp. NPDC002825, assembly GCF_040295385.1. Classification (NCBI taxonomy): domain Bacteria; kingdom Bacillati; phylum Actinomycetota; class Actinomycetes; order Kitasatosporales; family Streptomycetaceae; genus Streptomyces; species Streptomyces sp. NPDC002825. The sequence continues at coordinate 92,735 of NZ_JBEOVH010000021.1, read as the reverse complement.
CTGAGGTTGGAAGGATCGAAACCTTAAGGTCCGAGCTCCCTCCGCCCCCTCTGGGTGGCAGCTCTCGGCTGCCGCCCAGAGGTTTCTGCCGTGCCGGAGGCGTACGGGTCCTCTTCAGTGCCGGACCCCGGCAATGAGGAGGTTGTCTTCAGCACGGTGTACGACTCGCCCCCTGGCCGCGGGCCCGTAGCCTCGGTACAGGTGCGCCGGGAAGTCTGGTCGGCAGGAGCTTCCGCCTGCCCCGGAGTCGCCGATGCCACCGCCCACGTCAACCCGGCCCCCCACGCGGCGACCGAGCCGACCTCCTTCAACTGGCCGGGCATCTCGACAACTCCGATCCAGGGGCGGTGCGGGAACGCAGGTCGTCTCAGGCCAGGGCGAAGTAGCGCAGCCAGAGGTAGAGCGCGGACACGGCGACCGTGGCGGCGGTGACGACGAGGCCGTACTTGGTGAACTGCCAGAAGGAGATGGGCTGGCGGTTGCGTTCGGCGATGCCGAGGACGACGACGTTGGCGGACGCGCCGATGGCGGTGGCGTTGCCGCCGAGGTCGGCGCCGAGGGCCAGGGCCCACCACATGACGTGGTCGGGGTCCCCGCCCATGTCGGTGACGAGCCGGCTCGTGATCGGCGCCATCGTGGCGACGTACGGGATGTTGTCGACGATCGCGGACAGGACGGCCGAGCCGCCGAGCAGCAGCATGGATCCGCCGAGTTCGGCGCCGCCGATGGCGTCCGCGAGTGCCTTCGCCAGCTCGCCGATGACTCCGGTCTCGATGAGGGCCCCGACCATGACGAACAGGCCGGCGAAGAACGCCAGGGTGGGCCACTCGACCTCGCCGAGCACCTCGCCCGTCTCGACCTTCGAGACGGCCACCAGAAGACCGGCGCCGAGGAGGGCCACCACGCTGGGCTCGTAGTGCAGGGCGGGGTGCAGGACGAAACCGGCGACGACCAGGGCGAGGACGCCCAGCCCCAGGGCGAGGAGGCGGGGGTCGGTGATGGCCTCGCGCTCGCGCAGCGCCATGACCTCTTCGGCGCGCTTCTCGTCGTAGACGAAGTACTTCGCGAACATCACCCGGCAGAGCAGCACCAGGACGGCTATCAGGACCACGCACAGCGGCGCGAGGTGGACGAGGAAGTCGTTGAAGGTCAGGCCGGCCCGGCTGGCGATGATGATGTTGGGCGGGTCGCCGACGAGCGTGGCGGTGCCGCCGATGTTGGAGGCGAAGACCTCGGCGAGCAGGAACGGCATGGCCGGCAGCTTCAGCCGGTCGCACACCAGGAGCGTCACGGGGGCCACCAGCAGCACGGTCGTGACGTTGTCGAGCAGCGCGGACGCCACGGCGGTGATGACGACCAGCATCGCCATCACTCGAAACGGTTTTGCCCTGGCCTTCTTCACCGACCAGATCGCCAGGTACTCGAAGAGCCCGGTCCGCTTGAGCACGCCGACGATCATCATCATGCCCATGAGCAGGAAGATGACGTTCCAGTCGATGCCGGTCTCCTCCGAGTGGAACGCGGAGACGTCGTCGGTGGCGCCGATGGCCAGCATCAGCCCCGCGCCGCCCAGGGCCGCGGCAACCCGGTGCACCCACTCGGTGATGATCAGGACGTAGACGCCCGCGAAGACGGCGACCGACGCCCAGCTCTGCCAGTCGCTCACGCCTGACCGCCCGCAGCGAGCAGGTGCCGCATCAGGCCCGCCGCCGAGACGACCCCGAGGAGACGGCTCGTCTTCCCGTCTCGCTCGACGACCGCCACGAGGGGGACGTGGGTACGGGCCATGGCGGCCGCGATCTCCATCGTGCCGGCGTCCGGGCCGACGTACGGCGGCTTGAAGGTACGGGCGGGGAGCCACTCGGCCACCGTCTTGCCCATCAGGTCCTCGACGACCGTTTCGGCGTGCTGATCGTCGATCACAGGGGCCAGCAAGGGGTCCTCCATCACGTACTCGGGGACCAGCTGACCCACCACCTGGGAACCGGGCACGGCCGCGTACGGAACCCCGTCGGCGTCGAGCACCAGAAGTGCGGGCAGGTTGCGCTCGGCCAGCAGCCGCACGGCGTCCACGGCGGCGGCGTCGGTCGTGACGTGCGGATACGGCTCGGCGAGATCACGGGCGGACATGGCGCGGCTCCTGACCGGGGTTCGTCTGAAAACGGGAACGCGAAAGGACTCGCCGACCAGACTTCCCGGCACACCACCGGCAACTTTATAGGTCTCTTACGGTTTCTTGACGAGTCCCTGATGGCATCGTGCGGGAACCGCGGCCGCCGGGATCACACGTCGGCAGGACGCTGGTTGGCCACCAGCAGATCAGCCCCGTGGCCGACTCGTTCGCCCAGGCCAGGTTGAACAGCTCCATCGCCGTGCTGTTCGGCATCAAGAACGCATAAAGACTGCCGGGAACCGGCAATGAACATGCGTGCCATCCCGTGGAACCATCCCCGCGACGGCGGAAAGAGCGCGCGAGACGAGGTGTTGCGGATGGGCTGGTTTCTCGGTCTGGGCATCGCCGGTCTGGTGCTGCTGGTCCTGTCCCTGGTCTTCGACGGGGTGTTGGAGGGGGTCCTCGACGGGTTCGGCGAGGGGCTGGACGGGTTTCTGTCGTTGCCGGTGATCGCCGGGTTCGTATCGGCTCTCGGTTTCACGGGGGCGATCGTGCTCGGGACCACCGGTACGGGGGCGGGGGTCGCCACCGGTGCGGGCGTGGTCACGGGGGCAGTCGTGGGATGGGCGGCCTGGCGGTTCAGCCGGGTGCTCATGCGCGACACCGGCGCGCCCGCACCGAGGGGCGAGGACCTGACCGGGACACCGGGGTCGGTGGTCACGGCGATCCCGGCCGACGGGTACGGCGAGGTGCTGCTGTATCTCGCGGGTCAGCCGGTGAAGTACGCCGCGAAGTCGGCGTCCGCAGTCGGCCGCGGCACCGAGGTGTGGGTCGATTCCGTTCTCTCGCCGACGTCCGTCAGCGTCCGGCCGGTCGAACGCTGACCGCGCGCCGTCGGCAGTTCTTCACAGTTCACTTCTGATCGAAAGGGGTTCCCATGAGCCCTGTACTGGTGTCCGTGCTGGGCATCGTCGCCCTGGTCGTCCTGCTCGGCCTCGTCGTCATCACACGCTACAAAGTCGCAGGCCCGAGCGAGGCGTTCATCATCACCGGCCGACGCGGCAAGAAGACCACCGATCCGACCACCGGGCGGGAGTACACCGACAACAGCGGTCAGAAGGTCGTCGTCGGTGGCGGCGTCTTCGTCGTGCCGTTCGTGCAGCAGAAGTTCAGCCTCGACCTGTCCAGCCGGCACATCCCCGTCGCAGTACGGGGCGCGGTCACCCTGCGCGGGGTGAAGGCGAACCTGGAGGGCGTCGCGATCGTCAAGGTCGGCGGCACCGAGGACTCCATCCGGGCCGCCGCCCAGCGCTTCCTGATGCAGCAGGACGGCATCGTCGGCTTCACCCAGGAGGTGCTGTCGGGAGCGCTGCGCTCGATCGTGGGGCGGATGTCGGTGGAGGACATCATCCGCGACCGGGCGGCGTTCGCCGGCCAGGTCGCGGAGGAGGCGGAGGCGAGCCTGTCCGGGCAGGGCCTGGTGCTCGACGCCTTCCAGATCCAGGACATCACCACGGAAGGCTCCTACCTGGAGGACCTGGGCCGTCCCGAGGCCGCCCGCGCCAGGCAGGAGGCCGACATCGCCGAGGCCGTTGCCCGCCGGGCAGCCGAGCAGGCGCGGCTGAAGGCCGAGGAGGAGATCGCCGTCGCCCAGCGGACGCTCTACCTGAAGCAGGCCGAGATCAAGGCGCAGACCGACGAGGCCGCCGCCCAGGCGAACGCCGCCGGTCCGATGGCCGAGGCCGCCCGCCAGCAGGACATCCTCACCGAGCAGGAGAAGGTCGCCGCCCGCCAGGCCGCGCTGACCGACCGCCAGCTCGACACCCAGGTCCGCAAGCCCGCCGACGCCGCGCGCTACCGGGCCGAGCAGGAGGCCGAGGCCCGGCGTATCGCCCTGGTGAAGGAGGCCGAGGCCGAGGCCGAGCGTGCCCGGCTGACCGGTGAGGGCGGAAAGGCCCAGCGCGCCGCGCTCGCCGACGCGGTACGGATCGAGGGCGAGGCCCAGGCCGCCGCCATCGGCGCCAAGGGCTCGGCGGAGGCCGAGGCCATGCGGAAGAAGGCCGACGCCTTCGGCCAGTACGGCGACGCAGCCGTCCTGCAGATGCTGGTCGAGGTGCTGCCGCAGGTCGTCGCCAAGGCCGCCGAGCCGCTGGCGGCCGTGGACAAGATGACCGTCATCTCCACCGACGGGGCGGGCCAGTTGACCCGTACGGTCACGGACAACGTGGCCCAGGGCATGGAACTGCTCTCCTCCGCCACCGGCGTCGACCTCGCCGCCCTCCTCCAGGGCATCACCAGCAAGAAGCCGGCACCTGAAACCGGCGTGGCTCCGGCGGCTCCGAGCACCCTGGTCGAGATCGCCGACTAGGACACGGCCCCGGGAAGGCGAGAGGGGAACGGGCCTCAAGATTCAGGCACCCCCGACTCGTCCTTTCCATGGGGCGTTCCTTGCCGACGAGCGGGACGAGCTGCCCGTGCCGGGGAGTCAGAAGGGAGGACCGGTGTCCTCATCGAACACGAAGCGCGCCTTCATGGACAGCCGAACATGGAGATGCGTGTGCGTCCTGGTGTGGGGCTGGACGGCGGCGAGCAGTGGATCACCACTGTGGCTGCGGATCGCCGCCGGTGTCCTGGCCATGGCCTGGACAGCGCTTCTGGCCACGTCGCTTGTGATCGGTCGCCGCGGGAAGCAGGACCACAGCGCTCAGGACGGGAGTACGTGACGTTCCTCTGGCAGGGGGATCAGTCGACCGCACTCAACAGGGGGATGCATGATCTCGGTGCCGAGCCAGGGAGGGAGCAGTCGGCTGCCTCGGGGACACATGGTGGTCTGCGGCGACGACGGGCTGGCACACCGGCTCGCCGTCGAGCTGCGGGAGGTCTACCGCCAGCGGGTCGTCCTCGTCGTACCCGCCGAACGCGCAGACGAGCAGGCGGCCGACACGGGCATGGCGGACAACGACACCCTGAGCGGCGCGGCGGTCGTGCCCGTACGGGTGGTGACGGCTCCAGCTCCCACGACCGAGGCCCTGCTCCGTGCGGAGGTGGGACGTGCTTCCGCACTGGCGCTGGTGTACGAGGACGACGAGACCAACCTCCGTGCGGCGCTCGCCGCCCGCCGGCTCAGCCCCGGCATCCGGCTCGTCGTCCGCATGTACAACCGCAAGCTGGGCCAGCACCTGGAGGAACTCCTCGACCAGGCGGCTCTGGTGGCCGTCCCCGGCATGGACCGCGCCGCCCTGGACGCCTCCACGACCGTGCTCTCCGACGCCGACACCGCAGCGCCGGCCCTTGTGGCCACCGCGATCGCCGACACCACCAAGGTCGTACAGGCCGACGGCCTGCTGCTGCGCGCCGCCGAACGTCCCGCACCCGGCAGGGGCCAGGTGCCGGACCCGGGCCTGTGCACCCTCGCCCTCCTCTCGTCCACCGCGGCCGACCCGGCGGGCTTCGAGGGCTCGGACAACGCCGGAGCGCCGGCCCCGGACCTCCTGCCCGACGACCGGACGGTACGCGGATCCACCGCCCGCGGCACCGTCGTCCTGGAAGCGGTACGCCGCGAAGGGCCGGCCCTGCCTCCCCGACAGCTCGCCCGGCGCGGCGCCCCGCTCGGGCAGGTCTTCTCCGCCCGGTTGCGCTGGGCCCTCGCCGGCATCGTCGCGGCCGTTCTCGCCCTCACGGTGGCCACCACGGTGCTCACCGGCGAGCACGTGGCGCACGCCGCCTACCTGACCCTGCTCGACCTGTTCTCCATCAACGATCCCGCCGTCGACGAGTCGACCACCCGCCAGGTACTGCAACTCCTCTCGGGTCTCGTCGGCCTCGCCCTGCTCCCGCTGCTCGTGGCCGGCGCCTTCGAAGCACTCGGCACCTTCCGCACCGCCGGTGCCCTGCGCCGACCGCCCCGCGTGATCTCCGGGCACATCGTGCTGCTCGGTCTGGGCAAGGTCGGGGCCCGTGTCCTTGCCCGGCTGCGTGAACTCGACATCCCCGTCGTCTGCGTCGAGCAGGACCCCGACGCCCGCGGCATCGCCCTGGCCCGCGACCTGGGCGTGCCCGTGGTCCTCGGCGACGTCACCGAGGACGGCGTCCTGAACGCGGCACGTGTCCACCGCGCCGCCGCCCTCCTCGCCCTGACCAGCTCCGACACCACCAACCTGGAGGCCACCCTCGCCGCCCGCGCACTCAAGAGCGACCTCCGGGTGGCGCTCCGCCTGTACGACGACGACTTCGCCACCGCCGTCTACCGCACCCTGCGCTCCGCACACCCCCAGGCGGTCACCCGCAGCCGCAGCGTCTCCCACCTGGCCGCCCCCGCCTTCGCGGGCGCCATGATGGGCCGCCAGATCCTCGGCGCCATCTCCGTCGAGCGCAAGGTCCTGCTCTTCGCCGCCCTCCCCGTCGCGGGCCACCCCCAGCTCGAAGGCCGCACCGTCACCGAAGCCTTCCGCGCGGGCGCCTGGCGCGTCCTCGCTCTCGACACCGCACGCCCCGAAGCCCGCTCCCCCGACCTCGCCAACACGGGCCACGACGCCGAGCACCAGTCCCTCCTGTGGGACCTCCACCCCGGCCACGTCCTGCGAGCCGAAGACCGCGTCGTCATCGCCGCCACCCGTCAGGGGCTCGCGAACCTGCTGGCCAGGCACCCCGCAAGCCACGACTCCTGAGGGCACACGACCGCACGCACACTGCACCTTCGTGCGCGCGCCCATCAGCGTGCGGCCGGCGCCCGCACCGATTCGCCTCCGGAGCCTTCCGCAGGGGGCCGAAGAAGGGGAACACCAGGACGAGACACCGTGGCAGAGCCTCGTCGGCCGCCTGGTGGAGGTGGTGCTGGGGGTGAGGGCCCGGGAGGCTTTCCCTCGCGGCTTGTCGTGACGGCGGTCAGGTCACGGAGTAGAAGCGGATGGCGACTTCGGAGTCGTCGCCGCGGGCGAGGCCGATGAAGACGGTGCGGGCGAGCCAGAGATGGGCGGGGGCGGCGGTGCGGAAGACGGGGGAGGTTCTGTAGTACACACCCGCCTCGGAAACCTGCAGGGCGCCGTCGTACTGGGCGGGGGCCGTGGGGTCGTCCTCGTGGTAGTAACCGCGGTTGGTGATGTCGATGACCGCACCGTCATCGGCTTGAAGGAGGTATCGGGCGTCGAGCTGGTAGACCCCGCCGCGTCGGTCGCACCAGTCGCCGCCGCCGGCCAGGACAGTGCCGCGCAGGCGGGGGCCATCGACAGTGCCGCCGGTGATGGGGACGTACTCGGTGACTTCGCCGGCACCGTGCCCGATGCGCAGTGAGGGGGCGAGGAAGGCACGGACCTCGAAGGCGAAGTCGAGGGCGGGGGTGAAACCCGGCCCGACGACAGTCTGCGACTCTGGGGCGATCACGGCACTCCGTAAGGCTGCGGGGCTGGCGTGGCGGTACGGCAGATCCTAGGCAAGCCACTCCCAAAGTGGTCAACGGCGTTGACATAGTGCTGCTCTCTCGCGGCCACCGACCGCTCGTCGGGGGCGTCTTTTCGCGGCACTCGTGGGCGCTTCGCGCGGAGGACGCCCCGCTCTCCGTGGCTCCCTTGAAGGTGTTGTCGTCCTGGTCGCCGAGGGCGTAGACGCACGAGCGGTCCGCGGTGACGCTCGCCGGGCACGGCGCGGCCGTCGCGCCGAGGGCCACGCGCGGGGCGTCGAGGGAGGCCACCGGACGCCAGGTGTTCGTCGCCGGGCTGTACGCCTCGACGCTGTCCAGGATGCCCTCGCCGGAGCCGTCGGGGTCGAAGCCCCCCACGGCGTACACGCAGATGCCGCGCAGGCCCGGCACGGAGCGGGGGCAGGGCGCGGTCGCCGCGCCGGGAGCGTCACGCTTCGTGCTGAGGGAGGGCAGCGTCCGCCAGGTGTTGGTGGCCGGGCTGTACGCCTGCACCGTGTCGCTGAAGGAGCCGCCGACGACGTACACGCGGATGTCGCACAGCCCGGCCACGGCGGGGCAGGGTGCGGTGGGCAGGCTGGGGGCGTCGACGGCGGTGCTGGTGCGCCCCGAGGTACGAGGCCTGCCGGAACAGCAGGGCGGCCACCGCGGTCCGGGGGCCCGGGCGAGGAGGGCCTTCAGCGCGCGAAGACGTCGGCGGCCCCGCGCAGGCTCCTCCAGGAGGCCCTGCGCCCCGGGGCGGCCGTCAGTCCTTCTCCCAGCCCGAGTGGAGGCGGGACTTCACGTCGTCCGGGGGCAGGAACTTCGACCAGCGCTCCGGGAACTCGGACGGCATGTCCGGGTCGTCCTCGTCGACGTCCTCCGCCTCGGCCCGCACGCGGGCGACGAGTTCGGCGGCCTGGGCGGCGCGGGCGCGTTCGTTGGCCTCGCGGGCGGCGGCGGTGGCGACGGAGGGCCAGACGCGGTCGATGGCGGCGTTCACGGCGGCGCCGACGAGGACCGCGAAGGCCGAGATGCCGATCCAGAGGAGGACGGCGATGGGGGCGGCGAGGGAGCCGTAGATCGTCGGGCCCTCGACCTGGCTGGTCAGGTAGATCCGCAGCAGGAAGCTGCCGAGGACCCACATCCCGAGCGCGACGAGCGCGCCGGGGATGTCCTCGATCCACGGAGATCTGACGGGCACGGACACGTGGTAGAGCGTGGTGAGGAAGGCGACGGAGAGCAGCGTGACGACCGGCCAGTAGAGGACGGCGACGACCTCGGTGCCCCAGGGGACGAGCTCGACGACCCGGTCGGGGCCGACGACCGCGAGGGGCAGCACCACGGCCCCGATGAGCAGCGCGATGATGTAGAGGAGCAGGGCGAGGAGCCGGGTCTTGACGATGCCGCGGTGCCCGTCGAGTCCGTACATGACGGTGATGGTGTCGATGAAGACGTTCACCGCGCGCGAGCCGGACCAGAGGGCGATGGCGAAGCCGAGGGAGATCAGCTCGGGCCGTTTGCCCTGGGTGATGTCGTCGAGGAGCGGCTCGGCGATCTCGTGGACGCCCCGGTCGGAGAGGACCGTGCCGGCCGCGTGGAGGATGTTCTCCCGGATGCTGGCGACGGTGTCGGTGTTGGTCCAGTCGTCGGCGTAGCCGAGGACGGCGATCAGACCGAGCAGCAGCGGTGGCAGGGACAGCAGCGTGAAGAACGCGGCCTCGGCGGCGAGGCCGAGGATCCGGTACTCGATGCACGAGTTGACGGTGTCCTTGAGGAGCAGCCAGACCATCTTCCGCTTCGAGACGTTGCGGTAGAGGACGCGCGCGCGGTGGAGCCTGCTCCAGGGCCGCCGCTCGGGCCGTTCGGGTGTTTCGCTTGCTGCCTGCACCTGCTTACCGTATCGGCATGGCACCGAGCACCCACACCGTGACCAATCAGGCCCCTCCCCTGGTCGGATATGACGTCTTCACGAGCGATCGGGCGCTGTCGGAGGCGGTCGAGAGGCACCTCGCGCCGGAGCTCCTCGCGGAGGCGCGCGACGAGCTGAGCCTGCTCGGCCGGGCGACCGGTTCGGCTCAGGTACGGGAGTGGGGCGAGCAGGCGAACGCGCACCCGCCCCGGCTGCTGACCCACGACCGGTACGGGCACCGGATCGACGAGGTCGAGTTCCATCCGGCCTGGCACCGGCTCCTCGGCCGCTCCGTGTCGGCCGGGCTCACGCACGCGTGGGGCCGTCCGGGTGGTCATGTGCGGCGGGCCGCCGGCTTCCTGGTGGCCTCGCAGGGGGAGGCGGGGCACGGCTGCCCGGTGTCGATGACGCACGCGGCGGTGCCCGCGCTGCGCGCCGAGCCGGAGCTCGCGGCGGTCTGGGAGCCGGCGGCGCTCTCGCACGTGTACGAGCGGGCGCTGCGTCCCGTCGCGGAGAAGCCGGGGGCGCTGCTCGGCATGGCCATGACGGAGAAGCAGGGCGGCAGCGACGTCCGGGCGAACACGACGGAGGCCCGGCCGCTCGCGGCCGACGGCGAGTACGTCCTGACCGGGCACAAGTGGTTCTGCTCGGCGCCGATGTCGGACGCCTTCCTCGTCCTCGCGCAGGCCCCGGCCGGCCTGACCTGCTTCCTCGTCCCCCGGGTGCTCGCGGACGGCTCGCGCAACGCCTTCGCGATCCAGCGCCTCAAGGACAAGCTGGGCAACCGGTCGAACGCCTCCGCCGAGGTGGAGTTCGACGGCACGACCTGGGCGCGCCGCGTCGGCGAGGAGGGGCGCGGGATCCGGACCATCATGGGCATGGTCGCGGCGACCCGGCTCGACTGTGTGCTCGGTTCGGCGGCGCTGATGCGGCAGGCGGTGGCGCAGGCCGTGCACCACGCCTCGTACCGCTCGGCCTTCGGCGGCCTGCTCGTCGACAAGCCGCTGATGCGCAACGTCCTGGCCGATCTGGCCCTGGAGTCGGAGGCGGCGACCGTCCTCGGCATGCGGCTCGCGGCGGCGTACGACGCCGGTGACTCCGACGGCGGCGGCTCCGAGCAGGAGCGGGCCTTGCTGCGGATTGCCGTTCCGGCGGCGAAGTACTGGGTGACCAAGCGGTGTACGCCCCTGGTGGCGGAGGCCCTCGAGTGCCTGGGCGGCAACGGGTACGTGGAGGAGTCCGGGATGCCCCGGCTGCTGCGGGAGTCGCCGCTCAACTCGGTCTGGGAGGGCTCGGGGAACGTGCAGGCGCTCGACGTGGTGCGGGCGCTGCGGACCGAGCCCGCCGCGCTCGACGCGCTGCTCCGGGAGGTGGGCGCGGCACGCGGCGCCGACCACCGGCTCGACCGGGCGATCCGGGGTCTGCTCGTCGAGCTCGCGGACCTGGAAGGGGTCGAGGCGCGGGCGCGGCGGCTCACGGAGCGCCTCGCTCTGGTGCTGCAGGGCGCGCTGCTGGTGCGGTGGGCTCCGCCGGAGGTGGCGGACGCGTTCTGCGCGGCGCGGCTCGGCGGGGACGGCGGCGCGGCGTTCGGGACGCTCCCGCACACGCTGGACCTGCGGGCGGTCGTGGAGCGGGCGCGGGTCGCGCTCTGAGCCGGGAAGTGCTGTGCCGCGCGTACCAGGGGTGGACCTGAGGGGGTGTCTCATCAGGCCGGTACGCGCGGAAAAGCGGGGGTGGTGCTGCGCCGACACGGCACCACCCGCCGCTCGCACCACCCTCGCCCAGGGGACTGGTCGGTCGCCAGAGTTGCAAAGGGTTGCAGGATTACCCGAACCGGGCCTCGCCGGGGGGTCCCGGGCGGCACGATGGGCACCGACACTCCGGACATCTGCCCTGTGCAGAACCGATACAGCACCCCGGGTGGCTGGGAGAGACCGATGAACAACACGCAGCTCGACATGAAGCGGCTCGCCTCCATGGACGCCGCCCAGGCCACCCGGCTGCTGCACCGGGTGCGCGAGGAGACCCTGGCGGGCCGCAGGCCCCCGATCGCGCCCCGCCCGGTGATCGACGCCTCCTGGCAGCGGATGGCCCGGCTCGGCCTCGACCCGGACCAGAGCACGAGCACCGTACTGCTCCAGCGCGACGAACTGGAGCAGCGGCGCAGGACCACGCTCCTGTCCGAGGTGATGCAGACGCTGAGCGGCGGACTCGCCGGCATCGCCGACGCCTCCCTCCAGATCATGGTGGTCACCGACGAGCACGGCCGGGTGCTGTGGCGCCAGGGGAACCTCGCCGTGCTGCGGAAGGCACACAGCATCTGTCTGGAGGAGGGCGCGGCCTGGGCCGAGGACGCCACCGGCACGAACGCCGTCGGCACGGCGCTCGCCATGGGCCGGGCGGTCCAGGTGCACTCCGCCGAGCACTACGTGCAGTCGCTGCACAACTGGACCTGCGCCGCCGCGCCGGTGTACGACCCGCGCGACCAGCGGCTGCTGGGGATCCTGGACGTGAGCGGTCCCGCGTCCAGCTTCCATCCGGCGATGCTGGCCCTGGTCGGCTCGGTGGCACAGCTCGCCGAGGCGGAGATGCGGGAGCGGCACCACCGGTCGATCGAGCGGCTGCGGGCCGTGGCGGCGCCGATCCTGTGCCGGGTGGGCGGCCGGGCCGTCGCGGTGGACGCCCACGGCTGGACGGCCGCCGTGACGGGACTCGCGCCGGCGGACCGGATCCCGCTGCCGAAGTCGTTCCGCGCCGGCCGGGTCTGGCTGCCCTCGCTCGGCGTGTGCGCGGTGGAGCCGCTGCCGGGCGGCTGGCTGCTGCGGGTCGAGGAGGAGACCCTGCCCGAGGAGCCGGGCTCGGAGGCGGCGAGCCGGGTGGTCCTGGACCTGAGCCGGCCCCGCCGCTGGACGGTGGCCGTCTCGGGGGTGGCGGGCAGCTGGCAGCAGGAGCTCAGCCCCCGGCACGCGGAGCTCCTCTATGTACTGGCGCTGCACCGCGACGGACGGACGGCGGCGGAGCTCGCCGAGGACGTGTTCGGAGACCGTACGAGGACGGTGACCGTACGGGCGGAGATGTCCCGGGTACGGCGCAACCTGGCGGGGGTCCTCGCACACCGCCCGTACCGCTTCCGCGAGGAGGTCGCGGTGGAGGTGCTGCGCCCGGAGCGCCCGGGAGACCTGCTGCCCCACTCCACCGCCCCCGCCGTCCGCGCCGCGACCCCCGCCTGACCGGCGGGCCTCAGGAGCCGAGCTTCTGGAAGAGGGCGCCGATCTCGGCCTGGGTCGCGACCAGCGGCAGCGTGTCGAAGCACAGCTCCCACTCCCCGCCGGGGCCGAAGCGCTCCACGATCCCGAACGGGATGCCGGTGCGGGTGCTCTCGCCGTCGCGTACGGAGACGGTGCCGTGCCACTCCACGTAGGTGGTGGTCTCGCCGACGGCGACCTGGCCCGCCTTGAGGTCGAGGTCGGCGGTGGCGAAGAGGCGCTCCAGGTAGGCACGCTTGCCGGCCTCGGACGCGAGCGGGGCGGCCAGTCCCGGTCCGTCGAGCCGGGAGCCCCGGGTGCGGGCGAGGAGGGCGTCGGCGTCCCCGGCGTTCCAGGCGGCGAGACGCTCCGGGACCTCTTCGGCCCGGGCCCGGAAGCCGGCCTCGGCGGGGAAGCCGGCCTCGGCGGGGAAGCCGGCCTCGGCCCCCTCGGTGGCGCCGGCTGCTCCCGCGTCCGTGATGCCCGCGAAGAGCGGCGCGGGCGCCGACTCCGGCACGGTGTCCTGGAAGAGGACGGCCCGGTCGTAGTAGCGGCGGGCCTGGAGGGTGCGGCCCTCGTCGCCGAGGACGTTCCGCGCGATCTGCGGATAGGCGACGGTGTGGCCCTTGAGGGTGACCTCGTTCCACTGCCCGAACATCACGGTGCTGCCGTCGGCGACCACGTCCGTGCCCCGGTAGGTGAGGCCGGGCGCGAGGCGCAGGGAGTTCGTGATGGAGGTGCCGATCGTGGTGCGGCCGCGCTGCGCGGCGCTCCCGGCCTCCCAGAGGGTGGCCTCGGGGTCGAAGATGTCGAGGTAGGCCTGGACCCGGGGGTGGGCGAGGTCGCCGGGCGCGGGCGGCGTGCCGGTCGCCATCTCTCCGAAGGTGATCTGCCGCTCCATGAAGGCGCAGGCGTTCGGGGTGATGTGCCCCTCCAGCCGCTCGACCTTCTCCCGCGCCGCCGGGCAGTCGCCCCGGGCCATCGTGGCCGCTCCGCCCGGCAGTGCCTCGGCCGTCGTCACGGTGACCGCCGCTCCCGCGACGATCGCCGTCGCCACCGCGACGCCCGCCAGACCACGTCGACCCGTACCCATGTCGCACCCCTCATGTCGTCGATCACCGGGTGCGGCCGTGTGCCGTCCCGGTGCGCTCACCCTGTCGCGAGGGCGGCACGGGGGTCGATTACCTCCGAGATCATGCGCCTCGCCGGCCGGACGCCTCACCGGTCAGGCACCGCAACGGCCGGCCGCCCCACCGGTCGCCCGCCCCACCGGCCAGCCGCCCCCACCGCTCAGCCGCCTCGACGGCCGGCCGCCCCACCGGTCAGCCACCTCACCGGTCGGGCACCTACCGGTCACGCGCCCCGGCAGGACACGGGGTGACACGACCTGTCCGCATGGCGGACACCCTGTCCGCCGCTACCGAACAAGGTGGGAATCCGCCGCTCCGCATGATGCGATGACCCTATGAGCATCACTCTCACCACCTGGTCCCTCGAACAGACCTCGCCGTCCGACCTCCGCCCCGCCACCCCGCCGGAGGGCGACGACGTGGTGATCCGGCGCGCCGAGGTGCCCTCGGCGGAGTTCAGCCGCTTCCTCTACACGGCGGTCGGCGGCGACATCCGCTGGTCGGACCGACTGTCGCTGACGTACAAGCAGTGGCAGGAGATCGTCGAGAAGCCGGGCGCCGAGATCTGGGTGGCGTACGACAAGGGGACGCCGGCCGGGTACGTGGAGCTGGACCCGCAGGACGACGGCGTGGTGGAGATCGTCTACTTCGGCCTGATCCCGGCCTTCCGGGGCCGCCGGATCGGCGGGCACCTCCTCTCCTACGGGACGGCGCGCGCCTGGGACCTGGCGGAGCGCTGGCCGGGGCGGGAGGCCACGAAGCGCGTCTGGCTGCACACCTGCTCGCTGGACGGGCCGCACGCCATGGCCAACTACGAGCGGCGCGGCTTCCGGCTCTTCGACACCAAGGTCGAGGAGGCCGAGGAGGCGGAGACCCCCGGTCCGTGGCCGGGCGCGTACGTCTGATCCGTACAGGACCGCGATCCATGTGAAGGGGCCCCGAGCGGGGCCCCTTTCGCGTGACCCACACCACACTGTCTCGACCTCCGAGACGACTATGTCCAAATCCTGGACGATGCTGGACTGCGTCCAAAGTCCCGTGACACGCTTCCGTCATGTCTGGAACTGGAATTGCCTTGGTGAGTCGGCGGCACGTCGACCTCGGCCGCATGTCCAGCGCCATCTGTTCGGCGCGCTGAGAGAACCAGCACCGCCGCGCATTCTTTCAAGCCCGACTCTGCCCCACCCTGCTGCGCACTGACGCGCCACCCTCTGACCTGAGCGCGAGTGTGCAGGTCAGAGCCGCCCTCTCGCAGTCCCGAAGGACGAAACGCCATGGCCGCCACTCCGGAAAACCCCACTCCCGCCGCCGCCCGCCGCAAGGTCGGGCGCCACCGTGGCGAGGGTCAGTGGGCCGTGGGGCACTTCACCCCCCTGAACGGCAATGAGCAGTTCAAGAAGGACGACGACGGTCTCAATGTGCGGACACGTATTGAGACGGTCTACTCGAAGCGCGGCTTCGACTCCATCGACCCCAACGACCTGCGCGGACGCATGCGCTGGTGGGGTCTCTACACCCAGCGCAAGCAGGGCCTGGACGGCACCAAGACGGGCGTCCTGGAGCCGGAGGAGCTGGACGACGAGTTCTTCATGCTCCGCGTGCGCATCGACGGCGGCCGGCTGACCACCGAACAGCTCCGCGTCATCGGCGAGATCTCCGAGGAGTTCGCCCGCGGCACCGCCGACATCACGGACCGGCAGAACGTCCAGTACCACTGGATCCGCATCGAGGACGTCCCCGAGATCTGGAACCGCCTGGAGGCGGTCGGCCTGTCGACCACCGAGGCCTGCGGCGACACCCCGCGTGTCATCCTCGGCTCCCCCGTGGCCGGCATCGCCGCCGACGAGATCATCGACGGCACCCCCGCCATCGAGGAGATCTACCGGCGCATCGTCGGCAACAAGGACTTCTCCAACCTGCCCCGGAAGTTCAAGTCCGCGGTCTCCGGCTCGCCGCTGCTCGACGTGGCGCACGAGATCAACGACATCGCCTTCGTCGGCGTGCAGCACCCGGAGCACGGCCCCGGCTTCGACGTGTGGGTCGGCGGTGGTCTGTCCACCAACCCGAAGCTCGGCGTCCGCCTCGGCACCTGGGTCTCCCTCGACGAGGTCCCCGACGTCTACGAGGGCGTCATCTCGATCTTCCGCGACTACGGCTACCGCCGGCTGCGCAACCGCGCCCGCCTGAAGTTCCTCGTCGCCGACTGGGGCCCGGAGAAGTTCCGCCAGGTCCTGGAGGACGAGTACCTCAAGCGCAAGCTGACGGACGGCCCCGCCCCCGAGCAGCCCGCGGGCCGCTGGCGCGACCACGTCGGCGTCCACCAGCAGAAGGACGGCCGCTTCTACGTGGGCTTCGCGCCGCGCGTCGGCCGGGTCGACGGCGCCACCCTGACGAAGATCGCCGAGATCGCGGAGGCGCACGGCTCCGGCCGGGTCCGCACCACCGCCGAGCAGAAGATGCTCGTCCTCGACATCGAGGAGGCGCAGGTCGAGTCCATCGTCTCCGCCCTGGAGGCGCTGGACCTGCGCGTCACCCCCTCGCCGTTCCGCCGCGGCACGATGGCCTGCACCGGCATCGAGTTCTGCAAGCTCGCGATCGTCGAGACGAAGGGCCGCGGCTCCTCGCTCATCGACGAACTGGAGCGCCGCATCCCCGAGTTCGACGAGCCGCTGACGATCAACATCAACGGCTGCCCGAACGCCTGCGCCCGCATCCAGGTCGCGGACATCGGCCTCAAGGGCCAGCTGGTCCTGGACGACGAGGGCAACCGCGTCGAGGGCTACCAGGTGCACCTGGGCGGCGCCCTCGGCCTGGAGGCCGGCTTCGGCCGCAAGGTCCGCGGCCTCAAGGTCACGGCGGCCGAGCTGCCGGACTACGTGGAGCGGGTCCTCAAGCGCTACCAGGCGGAGCGCGAGACCGGCGAGCGCTTCGCCACCTGGGCGGCCCGCGCGTCGGAGGAGGCCCTCTCATGAGCGAGCGAGCCGCACCGTTCCACTGCCCCTACTGCGGGGACGAGGACCTGCGTCCGGGCGAGCAGGGCCACGGCGCCTGGGAATGCGCCGCGTGCAGTCGAGCCTTCCAGCTGAAGTTCCTGGGGCTCCTCGCCCCGGCGACTTCGGACAAGAACACTGGGAGGGAACACATATGACGGTCACTCAGGACACGACCGCGGCCGACCTCAAGGTACTCGCCGAGCAGGCCGGCCGTGATCTGGAGGACGCCTCCGCCCTGGAGATCCTCCGCTGGGCCGTGGACACCTTCGGCGACCGCTTCTGCGTCACCTCCTCCATGGAGGACGCGGTCGTCGCCCACCTCGCCTCCCGGGTCAAGCCCGGCGTGGACGTCGTCTTCCTCGACACGGGCTACCACTTCGAGGAGACGATCGGCACCCGCGACGCCGTGGACGCCGTCATGGACGTCCACGTCATCACCCTGACCCCGCGTCAGACCGTGGCCGAGCAGGACGCCGAGTACGGTCCGAAGCTCCACGACCGCGACCCCGACCTGTGCTGCGCGCTGCGCAAGGTCAAGCCGCTGGAGGAGGGCCTGACCGCGTACGGCGCGTGGGCCACCGGCCTGCGCCGCGACGAGTCCCCCACCCGGGCGAACACCCCGGTCGTCGGCTGGGACGAGAAGCGGCAGAAGGTCAAGGTCTCCCCCATCGCCCGCTGGACGCAGGACGACGTCGACGCGTACGTCACGGAGCACGGTGTCCTCACCAACCCGCTCCTCATGGACGGGTACGCCTCCGTCGGCTGCGCCCCCTGCACCCGCCGCGTCCTGGAGGGCGAGGACGCCCGGGCCGGACGCTGGGCCGGACGGGCCAAGACCGAATGCGGGCTGCACGGATGACGGACACTCAGACACCCCAGGAGAACCACGTGACCGGTGCCACCATCTGGCTCACCGGCCTGCCGAGCGCCGGAAAGACCACCATCGCGTACGAGCTGGCCGGCCGCCTCCGCGAGGAGGGCCACCGCGCCGAGATCCTCGACGGCGACGAGATCCGCGAGTTCCTCTCGGCGGGCCTCGGCTTCAGCCGCGAGGACCGGCACACCAACGTGCAGAGGATCGGCTTCGTCGCCGAGCTGCTCGCCTCGCACGGCGTGAAGGTCCTGGTCCCGGTCATCGCCCCGTACAACGACAGCCGCGAGGCGGTCCGCAAGCGCCACCAGGCCGAGGGCACCGCCTTCCTGGAGGTCCACGTGGCCACCCCCGTCGAGGTCTGCTCGGTCCGTGACGTGAAGGGCCTCTACGCCAAGCAGGCCGCGGGCGAGATCTCCGGCCTCACCGGCGTCGACGACCCGTACGAGGCACCCGAGAACCCCGATCTGCGGATCGAGTCCCAGAACCAGACCGT
The DNA here is from genome assembly GCF_040295385.1 of Streptomyces sp. NPDC002825. NCBI lineage: Bacteria > Bacillati > Actinomycetota > Actinomycetes > Kitasatosporales > Streptomycetaceae > Streptomyces > Streptomyces sp. NPDC002825. The sequence continues at coordinate 74,583 of NZ_JBEOVH010000021.1, read as the reverse complement.
GCAGGAGTCCGCGGCGCAGCTCCACGCGCTGCTCACCGAGAGGGGCCTGGCATGACGACCGTTGCCCACGTCCACGACAGCACGGACAGTCCGTTCGCGCTGTCGCACCTCGACTCCCTGGAGTCCGAGGCCGTCCACATCTTCCGTGAGGTGGCGGGCGAGTTCGAGCGGCCGGTGATCCTCTTCTCCGGCGGCAAGGACTCCATCGTCATGCTGCACCTGGCGCTGAAGGCCTTCGCCCCTGCGCCGGTCCCCTTCACGCTCCTCCACGTCGACACCGGGCACAACTTCCCCGAGGTCATCGCGTACCGCGACCGCGTCGTGGCCCAGCACGGCCTGCGGCTGCACGTGGCCTCCGTGCAGGAGTACATCGACGCCGGCAAGCTCCGCGAGCGCCCCGACGGCACCCGCAACCCGCTGCAGACCGTCCCGCTGACCGAGGCGATCCAGCAGCACCGCTTCGACGCCGTCTTCGGCGGCGGCCGCCGCGACGAGGAGAAGGCCCGCGCCAAGGAGCGGGTGTTCTCGCTGCGCGACGAGTTCTCGCAGTGGGACCCGCGCCGCCAGCGCCCCGAGCTGTGGCAGCTCTACAACGGCCGGCACGCCCCCGGCGAGCACGTCCGGGTCTTCCCGCTGTCCAACTGGACCGAGCTGGACGTCTGGCAGTACATCCAGCGCGAGAAGATCGAGCTCCCCGAGATCTACTTCGCCCACGAGCGCGAGGTGTTCGCCCGCAGCGGCATGTGGCTGACGGCCGGCGAGTGGGGCGGCCCGAAGGAGTCGGAGACGGTCGAGAAGCGGCTGATCCGCTACCGCACCGTCGGCGACATGTCCTGCACCGGTGCCGTCGACTCCGACGCCACCACGCTGGACGCCGTCATCGCCGAGATCGCCGCCTCCCGGCTCACCGAGCGGGGCGCCACCCGGGCCGACGACAAGCTGTCCGAGGCCGCGATGGAAGACCGCAAGCGCGAAGGGTACTTCTAATGAGCACGACCACCGAGCAGCTGTCCGAGCAGCTGGCGGCCACCACCCTGCTGCGTTTCGCCACCGCGGGCTCCGTCGACGACGGCAAGTCCACCCTGGTGGGCCGGCTCCTCCACGACTCCAAGTCGGTCCTCGCCGACCAGCTGGAGGCCGTGGAGCACGCCTCGCGCTCCCGTGGCCAGGAGGCGCCCGACCTGGCGCTCCTCACCGACGGTCTGCGGGCCGAGCGCGAGCAGGGCATCACGATCGACGTGGCCTACCGCTACTTCGCGACGCCCCGCCGCCGCTTCATCCTCGCCGACACCCCCGGGCACGTGCAGTACACCCGGAACATGGTCACCGGCGCCTCCACCGCCGAGCTGGCCGTGGTCCTCGTCGACGCCCGCAACGGCGTCGTCGAGCAGACCCGCCGGCACGCGGCCGTCGCCGCGCTGCTCCGCGTCCCGCACGTGGTCCTCGCCGTGAACAAGATGGACCTGGTCGACTACCAGGAGTCCGTCTTCGCCGCGATCGCCGAGGAGTTCACGACGTACGCCTCCGAGCTCGGCGTTCCGGAGATCACCGCGATCCCGATCTCGGCGCTCGCCGGCGACAACGTCGTGGAGCCGTCCGCCAACATGGACTGGTACGGCGGCCCGACGGTCCTGGAGCACCTGGAGACCGTCCCGGTCAGCCACGACCTGACGGCCTGCCACGCGCGCTTCCCCGTGCAGTACGTGATCCGTCCGCAGACCGCCGAGCACCCCGACTACCGGGGCTACGCCGGTCAGATCGCCGCCGGTGCCTTCCGGGTCGGCGAGGAGATCACCGTCCTGCCGTCGGGCAAGAAGTCGACGATCACCGCCATCGACGCGCTGGGCGAGTCGGTGGACATCGCCTGGGCCCCGCAGTCGGTGACGATCCGGCTCGCCGACGACATCGACATCTCGCGCGGCGACCTGCTCGCGCCGAGCGGCGACGCCCCGGCCACCAGCCAGGACGTCGAGGCGACCGTCTGCCACGTGGCGGACCAGCCGCTCGCCGTCGGCCAGCGGGTCCTGCTCAAGCACACCACGCGCACGGTCAAGGCGATCGTCAAGGACATCCCCTCGCGGCTGACCCTCGACGACCTGTCCCAGCACCCGAACCCGGGGCAGCTGGTCGCCAACGACATCGGCCGGGTCGTGGTCCGCACCGCCGAGCCGCTCGCGCTCGACGCGTACGCGGACTCCCGCCGTACCGGATCGTTCCTGCTGATCGACCCCGCGGACGGCACGACGCTCGCGGCCGGCATGGCGGGCGAGTCCTTCGCCACGGCCAAGGCCGTCGCCGCGGTGGACGAGGAAGAAGGGTGGGATTTCTGAGATGAGACAGAACGTCTACGCCACCTTCGCGAAGGAGGGCGGCCGGGTCGGCTCCGGCGCCCTCGGTGCGGGCATGGGAGGTGTCGCGCGATGTGCGTGCTGACCTCGCTGTGCCGCCCGAGCGGTACGAGCCGGCTCCACCCGCTCCACCCCGAAAGACATAGACGCAGACTTCGCTGAGAAGTTGAACCGAGGGGAACACCACCCGTGCCTGCCACCACCCGAACCACCCTGCGCCGCGGTCTGGCCGCCGCCGTTGCCCTGCCGCTGCTGATCGGCGCACTCGCCTCCTGCGGCTACGGCTCCGAGGCCAAGAACGACGACACGAAGAAGGTGGCCGCCGAGGGCGACAAGCTCTCCGCCGACACCGTACGGCTCGGGTACTTCCCCAACCTCACGCACGCCACCGCGCTGGTGGGCGACCAGGAGGGCATCCTCCAGAAGGAGCTGGGCGGCACCAAGCTGGTCCCCACCACCTTCAACGCCGGCCCGTCCGAGATCGAGGCGCTGAACGCCGGCTCCATCGACATCGGCTTCATCGGCCCCTCGCCGTCCATCAACGGTTACGTCAAGACCAAGGGCACCAACCTCCGCATCGTCGGCGGCGCCGCCTCCGGCGGCGTGAAGCTCGTGGTGAACCCGGCGAAGATCAAGACCCTGGACGACCTCAAGGGCAAGAAGATCGCCACCCCGCAGCTCGGCAACACGCAGGACGTGGCCTTCCTCAACTGGATCTCCGAGAAGGGCTGGAAGGTCGACGCCCAGAGCGGCAAGGGCGACGTCTCCGTGGTCCGCACGGACAACAAGGTCACCCCGAACGCCTACTCCTCCGGCGCCATCGACGGCGCCTGGGTGCCCGAGCCGACCGCGTCGAAGCTGGTCAGCGAGGGCGCGAAGGTGCTGCTCGACGAGTCCGACCTGTGGCCGGACAAGAAGTTCGTCATCACGAACATCATCGTGTCGCAGAAGTTCCTGACGGAGCACCCGGACGTCGTCGAGGCGTTCCTGCGCGGTTCGGTGAAGACCAACGAGTGGATCAACGCCAACCAGGACAAGGCGAAGGCCTCGGCCAACGCCAAGCTGAAGGCCCTCTCGGGCAAGGCCCTGGGTGCCAAGGTGATCGACGCCGCGTGGCCGTCCATCCAGTTCACCGACGACCCGCTGGCGGCCACCCTGCAGGCCCAGGCCGACCACGCGGTGAAGGCCGGTCTCCTGAAGCAGCCCGAGCTGTCCGGCATCTACGACCTGAAGCCGCTCAACAAGGTCCTGAAGGCCGCGGGTCAGCCCGAGGTCTCCGACGCCGGTCTCGGCGCGAAGTAACAGCCCGCAGCTGATCCCAGGAGGTGACGACCATGGCCACGACCGCGACCCTCGCCAAGGCCGAGGACCGTGCGGCGGTGACCCATGCCGCCCGCATCGAGCACGTCTCCAAGTCCTTCGCCGGACCCGCCGGCGGGCAGCTCGTCCTCGACGACATCTCGCTCGATGTCGCCCCCGGCGAGTTCGTCACCCTCCTGGGCGCCTCGGGCTGCGGCAAGTCCACGCTGCTCAACCTGGTCGCCGGGCTCGACCGGCCGTCCGCGGGGTCCATCGAGACCCCCGGCGGCCGGCCGGCCCTGATGTTCCAGGAGCACGCCCTCTTCCCGTGGCTCACCGCGGGAAAGAACATCGAACTGGCCCTGCGGCTGCGCGGGGTGCCCAAGGCCGAGCGGCGCGAGGAGGCCGAGCGCCTCCTCGCCCTCGTCCGGCTCGGCGGCTCGTACGACAAGCGGGTCCACGAGCTGTCCGGCGGCATGCGCCAGCGGGTCGCGCTGGCCCGCGCGCTCGCCCAGGACAGCGACCTGCTCCTGATGGACGAGCCGTTCGCCGCGCTCGACGCCATCACCCGGGACGTGCTGCACGACGAGCTGACCCGGATCTGGCGGGAGACGAAACTGTCGGTGCTCTTCGTCACCCACAACGTGCGCGAGGCCGTGCGGCTTGCCGAGCGCGTCGTCCTCCTCTCGTCCCGGCCCGGCCGGATCGCGCACGAGTGGAAGATCGACATCCCTCAGCCGCGCCGCATCGAGGACGCCGCCGTCGCGGAGCTGTCCCTCGAGATCACCGAGCACCTGCGTGGGGAGATCCGCCGTCATGGCCAGCACTGACACCACACCGAAGACACAGCACCCCGACGACCTCGCCGGTCTCGAAGCGGGCCTGGACGCCCTCGACACCGTGAACGTCTCGCGGCTCCCGGTCCGCCAGGTGCTGGTCAAGAAGGTGCTGCCGCCGGTCGTCGCCGTCCTGCTCGTCCTGGTGGTCTGGCAGCTGCTCGTCACCCTGAAGGTGACGGACGACTACAAGCTGCCCGCCCCGTCCGCGGTGTGGGACAGCCTGACCACGATGTGGCTGGAGGGCACGCTCCTCCAGGTCCTCTGGACCAGCATCTCCCGGGCCCTCTTCGGCTTCCTCCTGGCGCTCGCCATCGGCACCCCGCTGGGTCTGCTCGTCTCCCGCGTGAAGTTCGTGCGCGCGGCTATCGGCCCGATCCTCGCGGGTCTCCAGTCGCTGCCCTCGGTGGCCTGGGTCGCCCCGGCCGTCCTGTGGCTCGGCCTCAACGACAGCATGATGTACGCGGTGATCCTGCTCGGCGCCGTCCCCTCGATCGCCAACGGCCTCGTCGCCGGCGTCGACCAGGTCCCGCCGCTCTTCCTGCGGGCAGGCCAGACGCTCGGCGCGACGGGACTCAGGGGCGCCTGGCACATCGTGATGCCGGCCGCGCTCCCCGGCTACCTCGCGGGCCTCAAGCAGGGCTGGGCGTTCTCCTGGCGCTCGCTGATGGCCGCGGAGATCATCGCCTCCTCGCCGGACCTGGGTCTCGGCCTCGGCCAGCTCCTGGAGAACGGCCGCAACAACATCGACATGGCCGGGATCTTCCTGGCGATCATCCTGATCCTGATCGTCGGCATCGCCATCGACCTGCTCATCTTCAGCCCTCTGGAGCGCGCGGTCCTGCGCCGCCGCGGCCTCCTGGCGAAGGGCTGACCAGACCATGAACCGCCCTGTCCTCCTCGTGATCGCCCACGGCAGCCGCGATCCGCGGCACGCGGCGACCGTCCAGGCGCTGGTGCGCCGGACCGGTGCGCTGCGGCCGGGGCTGCGCGTGGAGACGGCGTTCCTGGACTTCAACCTGCCCTCGGTGCCGGGGGTGCTCGACCGGCTCGCGGCGGACGGGGTCCGGGAGGTCGTGGCGCTGCCGCTCCTCCTGACCCGCGCCTTCCACGCGAAGGCCGACATCCCCGCCGTGCTGCGCCAGGCGCCGCCGTCCCTGAACATCCGTCAGGCGGAGGTCCTGGGCCCTTCGCCGCTGCTGATCGCGGCGGTGGAGCGGCGGTTGTACGAGGCCGGGCTCGCGCCCGGCGACAAGAGCGCGACCGGGGTCGTCCTGGCCTCGGCGGGCTCCACAGACCCGGAGGCGATCGCGGTGATCGCAGAAACGGCGCGGGAGCTGCGGCGCACCGGTTGGTGCTCCGTGCGGCCCGCGTTCGCCTCCGCTGCACTCCCCCGTACGGAGGACGCGGTACGGGCGCTCCGCGCCGAGCCGGGCGTCCGGCGGGTGGCGGTGGCCCCGTACGTGATCGCCCCGGGCCGTCTCCCGGACCGCATCGCGACGGGCGCGGCCGAGGCCGACGTCCTGGCGGACGTCCTGGGCCCCTCCCCCGAACTGGCCCGGCTCCTCCTGGAGCGGTACGACGGCGCCCACGCGGCCCGTCGCCCCGCCGCCAGGACCGGACTCGCTAGCTGAAGTCGAGCCCGCCCGTGCGGGTGCGCTTGAGTTCGAACAGGTCGGGGTGGTTGGCGAGGACCCGGAAGCCGTCGAAGAGTTCGGCCGCCTTCTCGCCGCGGGGGATCGCCCGCAGGACCGGGCCGAACCAGACGGTGCCGTCGACGTGGATCGTCGGGGTGCCGACGTAGCCGTCCGCCGCGGGGTCCTTGCCCGCGTCGTGGCTGCGGCGGACCGCCTCGTCGTAGGCCGGGTCGTGGGCGGCGGCCGCGAGCTCCGGCGGGAGGCCGAGCTCGTTGAGCGATTCGGCGATGACGGCGTCGAGGTCCGTCTGCTTCTTCTCGTGGATGCGGGTGCCGTACGCGGTGTAGAGCGGGCGCAGGATCTCCTCGCCGTGCTGTGCGGCGGCGGCCACGGCCACCCGGACCGGGCCGATGGAGGCGTCGACGAACTCGCGGTACGAGTCGGGCAGGGTGTTGCCCTCGTTGTGGACGTACAGGCTCATGACCTTGAAGCGGAGGTCGATGTCCCGGTGGGCCTCGACCTCCAGGATCCAGCGGGAGGCGATCCAGGCGAAGGGGCAGGCGGGGTCGAAGTAGAAGTCGACGGTGGGGCGGGGCGTGGTCTCTGCGGTCGTCATACGTTCAATCTAGCCAAGAGTTGGCCCGCTGCCACGGGCCATTCCCCGTCCTTTCGACTGGGCCACTTGGGGGTCAGTCGCCCCGCGCCATCTCGATGAGCCTGACGACCGTGTTCCAGTTCCGGCCGGTGGCGACGAGGCCCTTCACCACGGACGGGCGGGAGACCGCCTCGCCCAGCTTGGACTTCCCGAGGCCTTCGGGGGTGTAGAGGTACAGCACGCGGTCGCCCAGGGCGAAGTCCTCGGGGAGGTGGGCCTCGCGGTCGATCGAGGCGAAGCGCTCGGGGTCGGCGGCCTCCGAGTAGTAGATGGCGTGGAGCTGCTTGCCTTCGAGTTCGGCGGCCGGGAAGGGGCAGGCGTCGGCGACGGCGGCGAGGTAGTCGGCGTCGCGGACGAGGCAGTCGACGCGGAAGCCGAATCGCTCCTCGATGGCGTCTTCGAGCGAGGCCCTGAGCTCGTCCTCGCCGGCGCCGGAGCCGGTGGTGAAGACGGCGTTCCCGCTCTGGAGGTAGGTGCGGACGTCCGTGTGCCCGAGTTCTCCGAGGAGCTTGCGGAGTTCGGCCATGGGGACCTTGCGGTGCCCGCTCACGTTGATGCCGCGGAGCAGGGCCACATAGGTCTTCGTCATGGGCTCAATCTAGTCGGCCACCGTGCCGCGTGGGGGGCGGCGCGGTGGCCGGTTCGAACACTGTCGGATGCGGGGGTTCCGGAGAAGACCCTTCACCCATCTGTGACTTATTCAACAAGGTTTCGTAATCGCGAATCCGTCATCTGCGCTGATAGCGGGCGAGGACCCGGTTGCCGTCCTCGACGAGGCGTCTGCGGAGTTCGGCGCCGTCGATGGCGCCGCTGTAGTACTCCTGGAAGGCCGGGGTCGCCACCTTGTCCTTCCATTCGGGGTAGCCGCGCACCGACTGGGCGGGCGCGGGCCGCAGGTGTTCGGCCACCGCCGCGCCGGTCGCCCAGCCGTCCCGGGCGGTGTGCAGGGAGGGATCGGCGAGCGCGGCCGTGCCGGTGGGCAGCATCCAGTCGCCGCGCGCGAGCCGCACCATGTTCGCCGGGCGCAGGAAGAAGTCGAGGAACTGGGCCGCCTCCTTCTTGTGGGGGCTGTCCGCGGCGATCGAGAGGGTCTGCGGGGAGACGCCCTGGGCGAGCCCTTCGGCGCCGACGGGCGCGGGCAGTACCGTCCACTCGAAGTCCTTGGGCGCCTGCTGCGCGATCTGCTGGCGGTAGGCGAACCCCAGGGGGACCATGGCGTACTTGCCGGCGAAGAAGCCGGGCAGGGTGTCGGAGCCGCCACTGCCGAGCGTGGTGCGGGGGGCCGTCCGGTCGGTGACGACCAGGTCGTGAATGGTGCCGGGGACGATGCCGTCGGCCTCGGTGAAGTCGACGGTCACCCGGCCGTCGGGGTCCCGGTGGAAGAGCCGGCCGCCGGCCGAGACCCCGAGGTTGAGGCTGACGGAGACGGGCTCCTTGAGGGGCCAGGCGACCGCGTGACGGCCGCTGCCCATGGTGCGGGTGAGGTCCTGGGCGATCTGCCGGAACTCGGTCCAGCTCCAGGGGTCGTCCGGGGTGGGGACGCGGACTCCGGAGGACTCCAGGATCTTCCGGTTGGCGATGAGGACGCGCGGCTCCTGGAGGAACGGCACGCCGTAGACGCCCTCGCCGAAGGTGGTGGTCTCCCAGCCGCGGGCCGGGATGTCGGCGCGCAGCCGCTCGGAGAGGAGGGGGCGCAGGTCGGCGAGGTGGCCGCCGTACGCGAAGTCGGCCAGGTCGTCGGAGGCGTCGTGGATGATGTCGGGTGCCTCGCCGCCCTCGAAGGAGGTGAGGAGCTGGTCGTGGACGGAGTCCCAGCTGCCCTGGACGTACTCGACCCGGATGCCGGGGTGGGCGGCGTTCCACTCCTTCACCAGCTGCCGGTTGGCGTCGACGGACTCCTTCTGCCAGGCGAGGGACTGGAAGCGGAGCCGTACGACACCGTCGTCGTCGGGACCGTCGCCGCCCGCGGCGCAGCCGGTGAGGAGCAGGGCGAGCGAGGCGGCGAGGGCGAGGATCCGTCTCATGACTTCACCGCCCCGGTGAACATCCCGCCGGTGATCCGTCTCTGCAGGACTCCGAAGACGAGGAGGGACGGCAGGGTGGCGAGGAAGGCCGCGGCGGCGAGCGGGCCGAGGTCGGCGACGCCCTCGGCGCCGAGGAAGTGGGTGAGGACGACCGGCAGGGTCTGCTTCTCGGGGGACTTGAGCAGGACGAGGGCGAAGAAGAACTCGTTCCAGGCGGTGACGAAGGCGAAGAGGGCGGTGGCGACGATGCCCGGGGCGAGGAGCGGGGCGGTGACCGAGACGAGGGTACGGATCCGGCCGGCGCCGTCGACGGCCGCGGCCTCCTCCAGTTCGGCCGGGACGGCCCTGACGTACCCCATGAGCATCCAGAGGGCGAAGGGCAGCGACCACACCACGTACACCAGGACGAGCCCGGGGACGCTGTTGATCAGGTGCAGGTTCTTGAGGACGAGGAAGAGCGGGATGATCACGAGGACGAAGGGGAACGCCTGGCTGATCACCACCCAGCCGGTGGCGGCCCCGGCGAGCCTGCCGCGGTGGCGGGCCGTCACATAGGCGAGCGGGGTCGCGACGGCCACCGCGGTCACGGCGGCAAGGACGGCGGCGAGCAGGCTGTTCGCGGCGGCCCTGAGCAGCGGCTGCTCGGCGAAGGCCTGCCGGAAGTTGTCGAGGGTGGGGTCCTCCGGGATCCAGGTGGGGTGGAGCGAGGCCAGTTCGGGGGCGGGTTTGAAGGCGGTGGACAGCAGCCAGAGGAAGGGGAAGGCGAGGAAGACCAGGTACGCGAGGAGGGCCAGGTACTGGCCTGCCCGCGCGGGCCCGCTCGTCCGGAGGGCGCTCACCGGTCCTGGTCCCCTTTCAGACGGCGTACGAGGGAGAGGGCGATGAGCACCGAGACGGCGGCGACCATCACGCAGCCCATCGCGGCGGCGTAGCCGAACTGTCCGTAGCGGAAGGCCTCTTCGTAGGCGAAGAGCATGGGGAGCCGGGTCCGGCCGCCCGGTCCGCCGTTGGTCAGGACGTAGACCAGGGCGAAGGAGTTGAAGTTCCAGATGAGGTTGAGGGCGGTGATGGCGAGGGCCACCGGCCGGAGCGCCGGCCAGGTGACGGCGCGGAAGCGGCGCCAGGCGCCGGCGCCGTCGAGGGCGGCGGCCTCGTGGAGTTCGCGCGGGGTGTTCTGGAGCCCGGCGAGCAGGGCGACGGTGGTCTGCGGCATCCCGGCCCAGACGCCGACGACGATGACGGCGGGGAGGGCGGTGGCGAGCCCGGAGAGCCAGTCGTGGCCCTCGCCGAGGCCCAGGTTCCGGAGGGTCTCGTTGAGGATGCCGGCGTCGGGGTTGTAGACGAGCCGCCACATGATGCCGACGACGACCTCGGGCATCGCCCAGGGGACGATGGCGAGGGCCCGCGCCAGCCAGCGGAAGCGGAGGTTCTGGTCGAGCAGGAGGGCGAGGCCGAGGGCGAGCAGGAACTGGGGGACCGTCACTCCGACGGCCCAGACGACGCCGATGCGGAAGGACTCCCAGAAGAGGGTGTCGTGCAGCAGGTCCTGGAAGTTGAGGGTGCCGACCCACCGGGTGGCCTGGGTGCGGCCGGACTGGGCGTCGGTGAAGGCGAGCGCGATGCCGTAGAGGAGCGGTCCGACGCTGAGCACGAGGATCGGCAGGAGCGCCGGGAGCACCAGGAACCAGGCGCCGAGGTCGGGGCCGCGCGGCCGTGCCGCGGGGGCGCCGCGGGGTGTGCGCGCCCGGCCGGGCCGCTTGACCGTGGTCACTGAGCTCATCGAGGGGCCCCCGGCCGCTCGCTCGCGGTCACCGCACTCACGATCCGCCCCCGTCCACACCGCTGCTGCCGCCGTCCGGAATCCCGCCATGGTGCTGACGGTGCGTCGGCCCGTCAAGGCGACGGGCGCGGTGAGCTGCGCGGATGGGAGACTTTGGCGCAAAGACATGGGTGAGGGAGAGGTCGATGGACGAGGCGCGGGCACGGGAGATCCTGGGCGGGGCGGGGCTGCCGGTCGCGGGTGCGCGGCTGCTCGCCCTGGGCGAGAACGCGGTCTTCGCCCTGGGCGATCTGGTGGTGAAGGTGGGCCGGGACGCGGAGCTGATCGAGCGGGCCGGGCGGGAGCTCGCGCTGGCCTCCTGGCTGGAAGCCGCCGGGGTCCCGGCGGTCCGGGCCGCCGAGGAGAAGCCGCGCCTGGTGGACGGGCATCCGGTGACCGTCTGGCACCGACTGCCGGAGGCCGTGCGGCCCACGGAGCCCCGTGATCTCGCCCCGCTGCTCCGGACCGTCCACGCGCTGCCCGAGCCGGCCGGGTTCACGCTCCCGCGCCGTGAGCTGCTCGGCGGGGTCGAGCGGTGGCTGCGGCTCGCGGGGGACGCGATCGACCCGGCGGACGCGGCCTTCCTGCGGGAGCGGCGCGACTCCTTCGCCCCGGCGGCCGCCGCGCTCACACCGCGTCTGACGCCGGGACCGATCCACGGGGACGCCCTCCCGCGGAACGTGCACGTGGGCCCGGACGGCCCGGTCCTGGTGGACCTGGAGACCTTCTCCTCGGACCTGCGCGAGCACGACCTGGTGGTCCTTGCCCTCTCCCGGGACCGGTACGGCCTGGACCCGGCGGCGTACGAGGCCTTCACCGAGGCGTACGGCTGGGACGTCCGGGAGTGGGAGGGGTGCGCGGTGCTGCGGGGGGCGCGGGAGACCGCGAGCTGCGCGTGGGTGGCCCAGCACGCGCCGACGAACCCGAAGGCGCTCGCCGAGTTCGAGCGGCGGGTGGCCTCGCTGCGGGACGGCGACCCCGAGGTGCGCTGGTACCCCTTCTGACATCATGTTCCCCGTCGAACCGGCCGGTAACGAACGGGGTGTTGAGATGCGTGTCGAACTGTCCGAGGTGACCCTCGACGTCGAGGTGAGCGGGGAGGGACCGGCCGTGCTGCTCGTGCACGGCTTCCCCGACAGCCATCAGCTGTGGCGGCACCAGGTTCCGGCGCTGAACGCGGCGGGTTTCCGTACGGTCGCCCCCACGCTGCGCGGCTTCGGCGCCTCGGACCGTCCCGAGGGCGGTCCGGCGGCGTACCACCCGGGCAAGCACGTCGGCGACCTCGTCGAGCTCCTGGGGCGGCTCGACCTCGACCGGGTCCATGTCGTGGGCCACGACTGGGGTTCGGGCATCGCGCAGGCCCTGACCCAGTTCTTCCCGGACCGGGTGCGGAGCCTGAGCATCCTGTCCGTGGGCCATCTGGCGTCGATCCGGTCGGCGGGCTGGGAGCAGAAGCAGCGCTCCTGGTACATGCTGCTGTTCCAGCTGGCCGGGGTCGCCGAGGACTGGCTGACGCGGGACGACTTCGCGAACCTGCGGGACATGCTGGGTGAGCACCCGGACGCGGAGGACGTGATCGAGACGCTGCGCGCGCCGGGCGCGCTGACGGCCGCGCTCGACATCTACCGCGCGGGCCTGCCGGCGGAGGTCCAGTTCGGACCCGAGCCGCCGGCGGTGCCGCTGCCGGAGACGGTCCCGGTGATGGGCGTGTGGTCGACCGGCGACCGTTTCCTCACCGAGCGCTCGATGTCCGGGACGGGCGAGTACGTCGCCGGCTCCTGGCGCTACGAGCGGGTCGAGGACGCGGGCCACTGGCTCCAGCTGGACCAGCCGGAGAAGGTCAACGAGCTGCTGCTCTCCTTCCTCAAGGAGAACTCCTGAAGGGCCGGTTCCGGTCGATCGTCGCTGATCCCGGGTGACCGCTTCCGTCGGGCGGCCGGCGAAAGGTGACCGTTTCCATGGACGGCGCCGGCGGAGGGCGGGTTCAAACCCGCCTGGAGAGTGAGTCCGCCCCCGTCACGGGGAGCGGGAGCCGTGTCCGGTTTCCACGCCGACGTGCCTTCTGAGCTGGAACGATGCCGACGTCTTCGCCCCGCGTGCCCTCCGGCCCGCGGGGCGAAGACGTCCCGGTATCCGGCGCCGGCCGGCTGGTCGGCCACAGTGAAGAGGACGGCTTCGTGAGCAACCCTCAGGACGACAACGAGATCAGCGCGGTAACCCCCGCCCAGGTGGCCCGGCTCGCCGAACACGGCATCTACGCCTCCGCCACCGAGCTCGACCCGGACGCCGTCAACCTGGCCCAGGCGCTGGTCGCCACGCTCAAGGGCGAGGCCGACAGCGCCCTGCTGACCCCCGAACTCCGGCAGCTGACGGAGCAGGTGCAGGCGAGGGCGACCTTGGGATTCCCGACGATCGCCTCGCACGGTGTGGAGCTGTCGGCGTTCACGATCAAGCTCCACGGTGACGAACCCCGCCCGGTGGTGATCGTGCCGGCGGGCTGGACCCCGCTCGGCTGGACGATCTTCGCGTACGCGTACCTCCAGCTGGCGCTGCGCGGCTACCACGTCCTGGCGTACACCCCGCGCGGCATCGGCCTGACGTTCCCGCTGATCGGCGGCGGCTACCACGACGCGTTCTTCACCTCAGGCGGCACGGTCGACGTCGCCGGCCCGAAGGACCGGCTCGACGGCTCCACGGTCATCGACTACGCGCAGCAGCACCTCTCCCCGAGCAAGATCGCCTTCCTCGGCGAGTCGTACGGCTCCGGCATCAGCCAGCTCGTCGCGGCGCACGACCCGGACGACCGCGTCGACGCGGTCGTCGCGTTCAGCACCTGGGGCAATCTCGCCACGAGCCTCTACGACAACGGCACCCGGCACCTGGCGGCCGTGGAAGCCCTGGTGAACTTCACCGGCGGCCCCGAGGAGCGGAAGTTCGACGCGGACACCCGGGAGATCCTGGCGGACTTCAGGGCCGGACGGAACCTCGACCGCGTGGTGGCCTGGGGCACCGAGCGCGCGCCGTCCGCGTACACCGAGGAGACCAACGACCGGGACATCCCCACGTTCTTCTCGAACACCTGGCACGAGACGCTCTTCCCGGTCAACCAGGTCGGCGAGCACTTCGAGCGGCTGACCGTGCCCAAGCATCTGAACCTGTGGATCGGTGACCACGCCGCTCCCGAGGGCGCCGGTCTCTCGATCCCGTGGAGCGGGCCGAACCTGCCCGTCGAGGAGGCCTTCGCCTGGCTCGACCACCATGTGCTGGGCGCCTCCGACGGCGTGCCCGAGTGGCCCGCGGTCAACAGCCAGATCATGTTCACGTACCGGACCGAGACCGACCCGGAGACCGGTCAGAACGTCATCACCGAGCCCGCCGTCCGCGAGCCCGCGTCCTCCTGGACCGAGGTCACCACGTCCACCGAGGACTGGTTCCTGACGTCCGTCGGCTCCGACAGCCGTGATGGCGGCCTCGCCCAGGAGGCGGAGACCGGCTGGAAGCGGGAGTTCACCGCGGGCGAGCTCACGGACGCCACCGCGGTCGACGCGATCATCGCCACCGGCCAGGCCGAGTGGAAGGGCAATCCGAAGACCTACGCCACGGACAAGTTCGACCGGCAGCACCTCGCCGTCTGGACGACGGCGCCCCTCGACGCCACGGCCACGGGTGCCGCCCGCCGTGTCCGGGGCGTCCCCGAGCTCACGCTCAGCATCCGCAGCAGCGTCGCCTCGGCGACGCTCGTGGCCTGTCTCTTCGACGTCAGCGCCGACAACACGGCCCGCATCATCACCCACGAGCCCCTCACCCTGACGGATCTGACCCCCGGTGAGGACCACACGGCCACCTGGAGGCTCCAGGCCGCGGCCTACGACGTGGCCCCGGGCCACCGCCTCATGCTCGTGGTCGGCAGCAAGGACCAGCTCTACTCCGACGCCCTCACCGACGCCGGGATCGACAGCAGCACGACCACCGTCACCTCCGTCGACGGCGTGGCCGCCGTCCTGAAGCTGCCGCTCGGCTGATCCGCCCGGCGGCGTCAGACCGCCGCCGCGACCGTCTCGCGCAGGGGCCACGTGGAGTCGACGACCGCCTCCGCGTCGCCCTTGCGGCGCAGGAAGTCCTGGAAGTTCTCGGCCCAGGTCCGGTACCAGCCGATCTGCCGCTCGTGCAGCTCGGCCGGGTCCAGGGCGGCGACCTGGGGGTGCCGCTCGGCTATCGCGACGGCGACCCGGACGGCGGCGAGCGCGTCGGCCGCGGCCTGGTGGGCGGCTTCGAGCACCACGCCGTACTCCCCGCAGACCGCTTCCAGGGTCCGCTTGCCGCGCCGGTAGCGGTCGACGGCCCGGTCGATGGTGTACGGGTCGACGACCGGCCCGATGGCCGTCCCGCCGAGGCGCTCCTCCAGGGAGGGCAGGCCGTGGCGGCGCAGCTCGGCGGCGAGGAGCGTGAGGTCGAAGGAGGCGTTGTACGCGACGACCGGGACGCCGTCCTCCCAGTACGCGGCGAGGGTCCGCGCGATCTCGTCGGCGACCTCGCGGGCCGGGCGGCCCTCGGCCGCCGCGCGCTCGGTGCTGATGCCGTGGATCGCGGAGGCCTGCTCCGGGATGCGGATGCCCGGGTCGGCGAGCCAGTCCCGCCGCTGCCTGACCTGTCCGCCGCCGTCGACCTCGACGATCGAGGCCGTGACGATACGGGCCTCCAGCGGTTCCGTGCCGGTCGTCTCCAGGTCGAAGCCGACCAGCGTGTCGCCGTGCCAAGCCATCGGGTCCTCCTTACGTGATCTCCCCCGTGGTGCTGAACACCCTCGCACGCACCACTGACAACGCCTCCGGCTGCCCCCGTCGAGGAGTCAGGAGACGGGCCGGGAGTCGAGCCAGACCGACTCGAACTCCTCCCGGTATGTCTCGAAAAGTCCGTGATCTCCGTCACGGGCGGACTGCCCGTGCCGGACGACGTTCCGTCCGCCGCCGCGCAGGACGAGGACCGGGGCCTCCATGCCCCGGGCGCGGCGCAGATAGGACTGGACGACACCGACCCCGTCCGGCCCGTCGCCGTCGACGAGGTAGGCGGTGAAGCGGGGGGTCTCGTCGAAGACGTGGATCTGGAAGGCGCCCGGGTCGCGCAGCTTCGAGCGGACCCGGCGCATGTGCAGGATGTTCATCTCGACCGAGCGGCTCAGCTCGCCCTTCTTCAGGCCGAGTTCGCGCTCGCGCCGCTTCACGGCGCTGCTCGCCGGGTTGAGGAAGAGGAGCCGGGTCCGGCAGCCGGACTCGGCGAGCCGCACCATGCGGCGTCCGGAGAAGTTCTGCACGAGCAGGTTCAGGCCTATGCCGGTGGCGTCGAGGCGACGGGCCCCGCCGAAGAGGTCCTCGGCGGGCAGCTGCCGCTGGAGCCGGACCCGGTCGGGGTGGACGGAGACGACGTCCGCGTACCGGTCGCCGACGAGGTCCTCGACCGCGTCGACGGGCAGCCGGTCGGCGGACGGGACGCCGGCCCCGCCGCCCAGGATCTCCAGGATGCGCGCGGAGGCCCGCTCGGACTGGGCGAGGACGGTCAGCGAGAGCGCCCGGTTGCGGGAGACCACGTTGCGCGTGACCTCCAGCTCGTCCAGGGCGAGTTCGACCTCGCGCCGGTCATCGAAGTAGGGCTCGAAGCAGGGCCAGTGCTGCACCATCAGCTCGCGGAGCTGCGGCAGCGTGAGGAAGCTCAGCACGTTGTCGTCGGCCGGGTCGAGCAGGTAGCCCTTGCGCCGGGAGACCTCGCGGACGGCGACGGCCCGCTGGACCCATTCCTGGCCGGCGGGACCGGCCGCGGCCACCACCCACTCCTCGCCGTGCACCGGTTCGTACACGGGTCGCAGGACCGCGGCGACCACGGCCCTCAGCCGCTGCTCGACCAGGTTCAGCCAGATGTAGGCCCGGCCGGCGCGCTGGGCCCGGGTGCGGACCTCGCTCCAGGCCTCGGCGCCCCAGTCGAGCTCCGCCCCTATCTCCACGGGCCTGCCGACGGTGACCGTGCCGGGCGGCACGACCGTGCCCGGCGGCAGGACGACGCCCGGAGGGACGGCCGCGCCCGGTGGCGCGACCGCTCCGGGCGGCGCCTCTGCGGGTTCGGCGGGGCCCCCCTCGTGACCCGCGTCACCTGGGGGCAGCTCCAGACCTCCCGAGCTCACCCGCGCACCGCCTTCTGCTCCCGGACACCCGTTCCGGCGGACTGGATGACCATGTGACAACGATCAAGGAAGGGTACTCCGCGAGCGGGAGGCGGTGCAGCAGGATCGTCAGGCTGCTTCCTCAACTCCCCAGATCGGGCTGCCCGTTCTGGGAGGCGAGATCGGCCGGAGTGAGCGGATTCATAGCGGTTACGTCCCTGGGAGCGAGCTGGAAGCCCTGCCAGTGGACCGGCATCGGCTGCTGGTCCTCGTCCCGGGCTATGTGGTGGAACCCGATGTTGACCCACACGGACGGGTTGGTCAGCGTCTCGCCGTTGACCCACTTGTCCACGCTGTCACCGGCGCCCGCCGCGCAGTTGCCGATGTTGTTGCTCGCGAACTTCTCGCAGGCGCGGGACTGGGTGAAGTACACGTCGTGCTTGGTGAAGCCGCGGCCCGCGTGGGTGTCGGTGTGGCCGGGCACGAGCTCGTACGAGCGGGCGTGGCCGTCGGCGTTCTTGCCGGTGCCGCTGACCACCCGCCACCAGCGCATGTTCTTCGCGTCGCCGGCGAGTTCCTTGGTGACGGTGGTGCGCTTCGTCTTCACGGTCGGTCCGCCGCCGCCGGCCGGGGGCGCGGTGACGGTGGAGTCGAACTGCTCGATGCGGTCCTTGGTGGAGCCGTCGAGTCCGAAGTCGAGCTTCCAGAAGACGTTGTGGGCGTGGCTGGTGGCGTAGCCGCGGGCGCCCTTGCCGAGGGGCCAGCCGCGGCCGTCGGTGGCGTTGTAGTCGACGGGCGAGAGGCTGCCGGTGGCCCCGACGTTGGCGCCGATGGTGCCGTCGGCGGTGAAGCGCCACTCGGTGATGTACTCGTACCAGCCGACCTTGTTGACGGTGTAGACGAGCAGGTCCTTGGCCTGGGCCTGGTAGACCTTGGTGCCGCCGTCGCTGGCCATGCGGTACGCGTGCCCGCGCGCCCGCGTGGTGGTGCACAGGCCCTTGACGTCGCCGACCTCGGCCACCTTGACGGTGGTGAGGGTGCCGCCGGGGCATTCGGCCGGCTTCAGGTTCTGCAGGCCCCAGCCGAAGCCGGCGCCGGTGAGGTCGTCGTACTCGGCGCCGCCGTCGTCGTACGGCACGTGGATCTGGGCGAGCCGGGCGCTGTTGAGGACCTTGATGGGCGCGGCGGCGCCGGGCGGCTGGTAGGTGACGTGGTCGAGCGTGAGCCCGGCGTCGGTGTCGTAGCGCCAGCACATGCGCCAGGTGGTGCCGCCGTCGAGCTTCTGCGCGATGCGGTACGCGGCGGAGCAGTCGGGATTGGCCGGCGCCGGGCTCGTCGAGCCGGGCGGGGCGGTGGCGGCGGTGGCCACGGGTCCGGCGGCGGCCGTGGCGGTGCCGAGCAGGACGGCGGCGGTCAGGACGGCGCCCCGCTTGCGGGCGCGCGGAATGGTCCGGTGGGGCATGGGAACGTGCTCCCTCGTACGTGTCGTGAAGAGGCTGTGGAAGGCGCCGGGGCGGTGGTCAGCCGACCCGGGTGACGGTCCTCGCGGAGAGGTCGACGATCAGGTTCCGGGTGTCGATCCAGGCCCCGTCGAGGACCTTGGTGACGAGCCGGACGCACCGGTGCTCCCCGCAACGGGCGAGCTGTGCGGGCACCTTGGCCTCGCGGTAGGTGCGGTAGACGTCGCCGTTGAACCACAGCTGTGCGGTGGAGGTGAGCTCCTTGCCGGTGGCGTCCTTGTAGTCCTCCTTGACGCCCTTGCCGAGCGGGCTCGCGAGGATCAGCTCCAGGGCCTCGCGCAGCTCCTCGGGGTGGGCGGAGGGCTGGACGCCGCGCTGCGTGCCGGACTTCTCGACCTTGCCGGTGTCGAGGTTGACGGTCTTGGTGATGAGCTCGTCGCGCGCGTAGTCGTACTGGCGCACCTCGGCGCGGCGGGACGGGTCGCCCGGCACGGGGTCGGCGAGCCGGGTGCCGAGGCGCTGCGGGCCGCGGCCGCCGTCGACGTTCTGCTGGGCGGCGGCGGCCGGCGGGGTCTGCGCCAGGGCCTCGGCCCGTGCGAGCTCGTCGTCGGTGAGCGGGTCGCTGCCGACGCCCTTCTTCCCCTCGGCCGCGGCCGGGACCACGGTGGCCGGCGGCGGCGCGGTGCCCGGGGCCTGTGCCCCCGTCTCCCCCTGCTGGGAGGCGCTGCCCGAGCCGCCTCCCGCGGTCGTACCGGCCGCTCCCGCGATGCCGGTGGATCCCCCGGTGCCTGCGGCCCCGCTCGCTCCCGCCTGGCCGGGCAGGCTGATCGCGACGGCGACGGCGGTTCCCGTCACCGCCATGGCCGCTCCGGCCACCACCTTCCCCAGGTGGCGGCGCACTATTTCGTACACACTTCCCCCTCTTTCCCCCTCTTGGTCTTCGGTCACCCGGTAGGACGGGGCGAAGTCCTAGGTGGTTGCCCTTCTTTCGGGCAGGATCTGGCCGAAGAACACCCACAAAACCCGGACAGAAGAGGAAGAATCTATATCCATGCAGGTCTGGCCGGGACAGGCGTACCCCTTGGGCGCCACCTATGACGGAGCGGGAACCAACTTCGCGGTCTTCTCGGAGGCCGCCCACAGGATCGAGCTGTGTCTGCTGCACGACGACGGCTCGGAGACGGCGGTGGAGCTGCGCGAGACCGACGCGTTCGTGCGGCACGCCTATCTGCCGGGTGTGATGCCCGGCCAGCGGTACGGGTTCCGGGTGCACGGCCCGTACGCGCCGGAGCGGGGGCTGCGCTGCAATGCGGCGAAGCTGCTGCTCGACCCGTACGCGCGCGCGGTGTCGGGGCAGGTGAAGTGGGGCGAGGCGGTGTACGGCTACCCGTTCGGGCGGCCGGACGCGCGCAACGACCTCGACTCGGGCCCGCACACGATGACCTCGGTGGTCGTGAACCCGTACTTCGACTGGGGCGACGACCGGCGTCCGCGCACCGAGTACCACCACACGGTGATCTACGAGGCCCATGTGAAGGGCCTGACGATGCTGCATCCGGACCTTCCGGAGGAGCTGCGCGGGACGTACGCGGGGCTCGCGCACCCGTCGGTCATCGGCCATCTGAGGGAACTCGGTGTCACGGCCCTCGAACTGATGCCCGTTCACCAGTTCGTGAACGACCACCGTCTGGTGGACGCGGGGCTCGCCAACTACTGGGGCTACAACACGATCGGCTTCTTCGCCCCGCACAACGCCTACGCGTCCTGGGGCGACCGGGGCCAGCAGGTCCTGGAGTTCAAGTCGGCGGTCCGGGCGCTGCACCAGGCGGGCATCGAGGTCATCCTCGACGTGGTCTACAACCACACCGCCGAGGGCAACCACCTGGGCCCGACGCTCTCCTTCCGGGGCCTGGACAACCCCTCGTACTACCGGCTCTCGAACGATCCCCGGTACTACACGGACACCACCGGCACCGGGAACTCGCTGCTCATGCGCTCCCCGCACGTGCTCCAGCTGATCATGGACAGCCTGCGGTACTGGGTGACCGAGATGCACGTGGACGGTTTCCGCTTCGACCTGGCGGCCACCCTGGCCCGCCAGTTCCACGAGGTGGACCGGCTGTCCTCGTTCTTCGACCTGGTCCAGCAGGACCCGGTGGTGAGCCAGGTGAAGCTGATCGCCGAGCCGTGGGACGTCGGCGAGGGCGGCTACCAGGTGGGCAACTTCCCGCCGCTGTGGACCGAGTGGAACGGCAAGTACCGGGACTGCGTGCGGGACCTGTGGCGGGGCGAGCCCCGGACGCTCGCCGAGTTCGCCTCCCGGCTGACCGGCTCCTCCGACCTGTACCAGGACGACGGGCGGCGACCGCTGGCCTCGGTCAACTTCGTGACCTGCCACGACGGTTTCACCCTGCGGGACCTCGTCTCGTACAACGACAAGCACAACGAGGCGAACGGCGAGGGCAACCGGGACGGCGAGAACTACAACCGCTCCTGGAACTGCGGTGCGGAGGGCGAGACCGAGGACGTGGGGATCGCGGAGCTGCGCGCCCGCCAGATGCGCAACTTCCTCGCCACGCTGATGCTGTCGCAGGGCGTGCCGATGCTCAGCCACGGCGACGAGTTCGGGCGGACGCAGGGCGGCAACAACAACGCGTACTGCCAGGACAACGAGGTGTCCTGGGTGCGGTGGCCGAAGGAGAACAGCGAGGCGGAGGGCACGCTGCTGCGCTTCACGCGCGCGATGGTCCGGCTGCGACGGGACCATCCGGTCTTCCGGCGCCGCCGCTTCTTCCACGGCCGGCCGGTGGAGGGCACCCACGACGAGCTGACGGACATCGCCTGGTTCACGCCCGAGGGCGAGGAGATGACCTCCCGCGACTGGCAGGCGGCCAATGCCCAGGCGCTGACGGTCTTCCTCAACGGCAACGCCATCTCGGAGCCGGGCACGCAGGGCGAGCGGATCGCCGACGACTCCTTCCTGCTGATGTTCAACGCCTCGTCGAAGGAGCTGGAGTTCGCGGTCCCGGACAGTCACGGGCGCTGCTGGCGGATGGTCGTGGACACCTCCGACCCGGAGGGCATGCCGCCGCAGGAGGGCCCGGAGCTCGCGGGCGGCGAGCGGGTGACCCTCGCGCCGCTCAGCCTGACCGTTCTGCGCCGGCCGGCCTGAGCGCGCGTGCGGGGCCGTGACCCGCACGGACCAGGAGAGCACCGCGCAGGCCACGGCCGCCCCCACCGCCACCGCGAAGGCGGCGGAGGCGCCCCGGCCTTCGGCGAGCCGCCCGGAGAGGGGTGAGCCCGATCCGGGCGGGCACGGCGGCCATGGAGAGGCCTACGGCGGCGCTCATGACGCCCATCGCGGCGTAGACGAGGCCGGCCTGGGCGGGGGCGCCCAGCTCCTCGGTGAGGGCGGTGATCCCGGCCTGCGAGGCGCCGAACACGGCGCCCTGGAAGACCATCGTGCCGCGCAGGGCGTACGCGGATCCCGGCAGCCGCGTCCGTTCGGCGGCACCCTTACGGGTGGTCCTGACGGGCGCCGGGGCCTCGGCGTCGGCGCCCATGCCGGCGCCAGAGGCTTCCGCGCCTGGAGGTCACCGGCGGTGCAGCGAGCCCCTGGTGCGGGTCAAGGCGCGGAACGCGGAGGCGCCGCTGAGGGCGCGGTCCCGTGTGCCCACCCGTCCCGCCCTGCGGGACGCCTGCCCACACGGAGGGGTGGGCGGGGGCACCGCCGGGCCGGAGAGGGAGTCGCCCCCGCGAGCGCCCCGAGCACCACGAGCGGGCCGGTCGGGGCGTCGGCGAGGGCGGTGGGCAGCCGGCCGAGGAACGAGACGGCCGGCAGGGCCGGTCCGAGCAGGGACAGCGTGTCGCGATACATCCGGAGCCTCACGCGAACGTAACGCGATGCACTCGAACGGGTGCATGGGGCGATGACACAGAAGCCCTCCGACGGGGTACGTACGTTCGCATGACGCCCATTCCACCCACCTCGACCTACCGGCTGCAGCTCCAGCCGGAGTTCCCGTTCGCGGCCGCCGAGCGCGCCGTGCCGCACCTGGCCGGCCTCGGGGTCTCGCACCTCCACCTCTCCCCGGTCCTGGAGGCGGTGCCCGGCTCGACCCACGGCTACGACGTCACCGACCACCGGTCCGTACGGGCCGAACTGGGCGGCGAGGAGGGGCTGCGGGCCCTGGCGGCGACCGCGCGGGCGCACGGCCTCGGGCTCGTCGTGGACCTGGTGCCCAACCACATGGCGGCCTCCCCGCGCCACAACCACGCGCTGCGCTCCGTGCTCCGCGAGGGCCCGGACTCGCCGTACGCCCGCTGGTTCGACATCGACTGGCGGGCCGGGGACGGCCGGATGCTGCTCCCGGTGCTGCCCGCACGGCTCCCGGAGGTACGGGACCGGTTCCGGGTCTCGGACGGGTCCCTGCACCTGGACGGCCAGGAGTTCCCGCTCCGCGCGGGCACCGAGGGGATGCCGCTGGACGAGCTGCTCGACGCCCAGTGGTACCGGCTCGGCTGGTGGCGGCTCGCCCGCACCGAGCTCGGCTACCGCCGCTTCTTCACCGTCTCGGAGCTCATCGGGGTGCGGGTGGAGGACCCCGAGGTGTTCGCGGGGAGCCACGCGAAGATCGTGGAGCTGGTCGCCGACGGGGTGATCGAGGGGCTGCGGATCGACCACCCGGACGGACTCGCCGACCCGCAGGGCTATCTGGAGGACCTGGCGGCGGCGACCGGCGGGAACTGCTGGACGGTCGTCGAGAAGATCCTCACGGGCGCCGAGACCCTGCCCGCCGCCTGGCCGGTCGCGGGCACCACCGGGTACGACGCGCTGCGCCGGCTCGACGGCGTCTTCACCGACCCGGTGGGCGCCGACGAACTCGCCGACGTCTACCGGGAGTTCGTCGGGAAGGCCGGGGACAGGGGCGGCCGCTGGGAGGCGACCGAGCGCCGCGCCGCGTACGAGGTGGTCACCCATGACCTGGCGTCCGAGACGGCCGCGCTGACCCGGATCGCGGGGCGGATCTGCGCCGCCGACCCCGAGCTCCGGGACCACGCCCCCTGGGCGCTGCGCACCGCGATCCGGGAGCTCCTCGTCCGCGTCCCCGTCTACCGCCCCTACCGGACCGGCGGCGAGGAGGTGCTGACCCCGGAGGCGGCGCGCGGCGCGAAGGCCGCGTTCGCGGTGCCGGAGGAGGCGACGGCGGTCGACCTCGTCCGGGACCTGGCGCTCGGCGCGCTCGGGGACGGTCCCGAACACCGGGCGTTCCGGTCGCGGTTCGCGCAGACCTCGTCCGCGCTGCGGGCCAAGTCCGTGGAGGACACCGCCTTCTACCGGTACACGCCGCTGCTCTCGGCGAACGAGGTGGGCGGCGACGCGGGACGCCCGGCGGTACCGGTGGAGGAGTTCCACGCGTACTGCCTGCGGATCGCCCGCGACTGGCCGGCCACGGGCACGGTGCTCTCCACCCACGACACCAAGCGCAGCGCGGACGTCCGGGCCGGGATCGCGGTGCTGTCCCAGTGCCCGGAGGTGTGGGCGGAGCTCCTCGCAGAGGTCGCCGGAGTGCCCGCGCCCGACGCGCACGTGGCGTGGACGGCCTGGCAGACGGCCTTCGGCTTCGGTGCCCCGGACCCGGACCGGCTGACTCCCGCGATCCTCAAGTCCGTACGGGAGGCGGGGCTGCGGACCAG
This sequence comes from Streptomyces sp. NPDC002825, assembly GCF_040295385.1. NCBI lineage: Bacteria > Bacillati > Actinomycetota > Actinomycetes > Kitasatosporales > Streptomycetaceae > Streptomyces > Streptomyces sp. NPDC002825. The sequence goes on along the minus strand of NZ_JBEOVH010000021.1, from coordinate 50,657 downwards.
CTGGACCGAGCCCGACGAGGAGTACGAGCGGGCGGTGGCCGAGTTCGCGGCGGCCGGGCCCGGCCGGATCCCGCTCCGGGCGGCCTCGGAGGCGGCCTTCGCCCTGGAGCCGCACATCCGGGCGCACGCGCTGGGCGCCGCGCTCGCACAGCTGACGATGCCGGGGGTGCCGGAGCTGTACCAGAACACGGAGCGGGAGTACCGGGCGCTCGTCGACCCGGACAACCGGGCGCCGTTCACGGTCGGCGAGGACGACGAGCGTACGGCCCTGGTGCGGGCGGCGCTGGGGCTGCGGCGGGCGCACCCGGAGGCCTTCGGGCCGGGCGGCACGTACGTCCCGCTGACGGCGGAGGGCCCGGCCGCCGCGCACTGCCTGGCGTTCGCCCGCTCCGGCCGGGCGATCACGGCCGTGACCCGGCTCTCCCTGCGGCTCGCCCAGGCGGGCGGCTGGCAGGACACGGAGCTGGTGCTGCCCGAGGGCCGTTGGGTCGACGCGCTGGACGGCGTACGGGAGTTCACAGGAGGACCGGCGACGGAGGTCAAGCTCGCGGAGCTGTTCGCGGAGCGGCCGGTGGCGCTGCTGGCCCGGGCGGAGTGAGGAGTCGCGCCACGGCCATGACAAGCTGATGATCATGACCAAAGATCAGACCGGGCGGATCATCGGCGCCGCGTTCGGGCTCGTGTTCGTCCAGGCCAACGCGGGCAGCCTGCCGACGGCGGTCGCCACGCCTCTCCGCCTGCTGGCCCTGGCCGGCTTCCTCTGGGTGACCGTCTTCGGTCGACGCGGGAGCGGGGTGCCGACTGCGGCATCGGAGTCGGGCACGGCCACGGCCTCGTCGGGCGGACCCGGCACCCGGTTCGGCCGGGGCTACTGGTACGTGGTGGCGGCCGAGGCGCTCGGACTGGCGGCCGGGCTCATGGTGATCACCCGCGTGCTGCACGCACCCCAGGCCGCCGTGGGCTGGATCGCCTTCGTCGTCGGCGTGCACTTCTCCGGCCTGGCGGTCGCCTGGCGCAGGCCCGCGCTCCATGGGCTCGGAGCGTCGATCGCGGTCTGCGGCGCGGCGGGCCTGGTGCTCGCGGCCCTCGACGCCCCGGTCGCGGCGATCCGTGGCGTCGCCGGAATCCTCCCCGGGATCCTGCTGCTCGCCTCGGTGCTGCGGCCGGGCCGTTCGGACCCGGCCGCGGCCGAGGCACGCGTCAGGAGCGGGACACTCGGGTGACCTCGCACTTGGTGTACTCGGAGCCGTCGCCGGATCCGGGGTAGGAGGTGGAGAGTTCCTCGGTCTTGGAGGCGCCCGCCGCGACCGCGATGGCGGTCTCCGTCGCGCTCGCCGGGACGACGGTGGCGCCGGCGTCGCCCGTGAACTTCATCGTGACGGTGTAGTCGTAGTCGAGCACGCCGTCGTTCTTGATGGTGACCCGGCCGACGAGGTTCTTCGTCGCCGGGTCGTACTTGCACTCGTCGATGGTCACGTCGCGCAGGGCCTTGTTCGCGCTGCTCGAACCACCGGTCACGGAACCGCCCGTGCTGCTGCTCGACGAGCTGTCGTTGTCGCTGTGGCTGCTGCTGCCGCTGCTGTGACTGCCGGAGCTGCCGCCGCAGCTGCCGCCGTGGGAGCCGCGGGCACCGGTGAGGGCGACGACCGCGATGCCGAAGACAGCGATCGCACGGACATGACGCATCTTCATGTTTGAATCCCCGTTGAAAGTGGTAGAACGAACGCCCGTTGACGAGCGCACGTCACCCTAACAGCGGTCGGGGACCCCTCAGCCGCCCGGGCGGACGACGAGACTCCGGGGGGCCCGCGTGATGAGACCCGTGGGCGCGGGACGGAATCCGTCGGCGAGACGCAGCCGCGGCATGGCCGTGAACAGGGCCCGCAGAGCGTACTCCGCCTCGAATCCGGCGAGCAGGACCGCCGGGCAGAACCCCGGGCCGTACGTGAGCTGGCCCGGGTCGTCCCGGAACGGGTCGAAGCGGTCCGGCTCCCGGAAGCGCTCCGGGTCGCGGCCCGCCGAGCCGACGAGCAGCGCGACGGACGCGCCCGCCGGGACGACCCCGCCGCTCACCGGCACCTCGGCGACCGTGCGGCGCACGGCGATCTGCACGGGCGGGTCCCGGCGCAGCGACTCGGCCCAGGCGCGGGCGACGAGACCGGCGGGCGCGTCACGGAGGGCGGCGACGAGGTCGGGGTCCACGAGGACGTTGCCGAGGAAGGAGGCGAGCGCCTTCTCCCGTACGGCGATCTGGCCTCCGCACTCCCCCGCCAGCGCGCCGGCCGCGCGGCCGCGGACGAGCCGCATCATGTCGCGGTAGGGCACGCCGACGGCTGCGGCGACGGTGCCGGCGGGCAGCCAGTGGCAGAAGTCGGCGACGAGGTCGGCTCGCGGCCGCTCGGCGATCCGGCGGGCCAGGACGTAGGCGGTGCGCTCGGTGACCGCGCGCAGGGCCTCGACGTCGACGTCGACGTGGGCCCGCGCGCAGGGCGGGTCGCCGGGCCGGTGCCCGTGCGTGAAGCGCGCGTCGGTGAGGGCGGCGGCCACGTCCGCGTACCGGCTGAGGACCCAGGCCCGCAGCAGCGGGTCGTAGGTGAGCGGGAACTCCTCGCGCAGGGTCCGGTGGATCCCGTGCGGGTCCCAGGAGGCGCCGGGGTCGAGGGGACTGGGCGCGACGGTCCGCCCACCGGGCGGCACGGCCTCGCCGACGGCCGGGTCGACGAGGGTACGCACGTGCCCGGGGAGGGGGGCAGGTCGGGAGGCACGGGCGGGGGCCCCGGTCGCGGGGGGCGCGGGCACGGATCCGCGGGACGTGGTCACCTCGGAGGCGGCCGCTACGGAGCCGCCGGACCCGGCCGTCCCGGAGGAAGCGGCGGCCACGGAGCCGCCGGACCCGGCCGTCCCGGAGGAGGCGGCGGCCACGGAACCGCCGGACCCCCTCGGCGAGGCGGTCTCAGCCCCCGGTTCAGCCGGCTCGGCCGGTATCGCCGGTGTCATCGACGGCAGGCGGGTCCAGCGGTCCTCCGGGTCCTCCGGTCGCTCGTTCCCTGTGCCCCGGTTCGGCTCGCGGTTCGGCGCGTCGCTCATCTCGCCCCCTGTCGATCGGCGGTCGGTGCCGCGGCCGGCGATCGTGGCCCGCGTCTGCCCAGCCCATCACCGCGCGGGCCCCACCGCCCGCCGCGTACCGCCGAACGGGTGAAGATCGCCGGGAGGGGAGCAGCTCAGTCGACCGACAGCCGGAACGACATCTGGCCGAAGCCGACGACGTCCCCGGCGCGCACCACGACCGCACCGGTGACCCGCCGCCCGTTGACGGTGGTGCCGTTCGTCGAGCCGAGGTCGCGGAGCACCCACAGCCCGCCCTGCAGCGAGAGTTCGGCGTGCAGCCGGGACGCCGTCTCGTGGCTGAGCCGCAGCCCGTTGACCGGGTCGCGCCCGATCCGCAGCGGGTGCGGGCCCGGGAGCGGCAGGAGCAGCTTCGGCAGCCGCTCGGCGCTCCAGGCGCGCCCGATCCGCGCGGTGAACGCGGACATCCGCTCGACCGCGCCGACCACCCGGCGGGTCCAGGTGCCCTCGGTCCGCAGGTCGGCGGTGAGCAGGGCGAGTTCGTCGGGCCGGCGGGCCTGGAGCGCCCGCTCCATCCGGAAGAGGAACGTGTCGTGCGAGAGGCGGCCCTGGGCGGCGCCCTCACGGAGCAGCACCAGCGCGCGGTCCCGCTCGGCGTCGGTCAGCCGAGGGGTGTTCGCCGGAAGCTCGAAAGGGGTCGTCACACCCGAGATTGTCGGTCCGTCGGCCCCGACGTGTCCAGAAGGGCCCCGGGCCTGGGGAAACTCCGTACCGGTCGCGGGGAGACGACTGTTACGGTCTGCCGTCCTCACAGCAGAGATCCCCAGGGAGTAACCCACACGTGACCCCGTCCACCTCGCCCTCCTCGTCCACGGACGACCAGCACGACCCGCAGGACCCGCACGACACGCACGACTCCACGCCGCCGCCCTCTCCCTCCGCCGTCCCCGGCCTCCTCGTCCGTCCGCTCACCGGCCCCGAGGAACTCGACCTGTTCCTCGGCCTCACGTACCAGCTCGACCACGAGCTCGCCGACGACCTCGCGAACGGCCGCCGCCTCCCCGCGTGGATGTGGGTGGCGCTCGACGGCGACCGGCTCGTCGGCCGGCTCTCCTGGTGGACGCACACGGCGGGCGCCGCACCCCAGGCGCTCGACTTCTTCGACCTGGCCCCGGAGCTGTCCGCCGAGGAGCGCGCCGAGGTCGGTCTGCGGCTCCTCGTGACCGCGACGGCCTCGGTGATCCCGAAGGGCGAGCGGCGCCCCGAGTTCGGTCGGTTCCTCCCGGCGGACTGGCGCGAGGTCCCGGAGACCCGGGCCCTCCTGGAGTCCCTGTTCTCGGTCCTGGAGCGCACGGGCGCCCGCCCGCTGGTCGAGCGGCTGCGTCTGGAGTGGCGGCCCGGCGCCCCCGTGCCGGAGGCGAAGGGCCGTCTGGAGTTCCGTCCGGTACGGGACCGGGAGGACCTCCTGGCCCTGATGACGCCGGTGATGGAGGGCACGCTCGACGCACACGGCCAGGCCGATCTGGCTTCGGGGCTTTCGGCGCGGGAGGCAGCCGAGCTGCACTACGACGAGGAGCTCGGGAACTACGCCTCGCCGCGCGAGTGGTGGCGGATCGCCCAGCTGCCGGAGACGGGCGAGCCGGTCGGCTTCGTCATCCCGGCGCGCAACAACTACCACCACACCATCGCGTACATCGGTGTGCTGCCCGCCCACCGCGGGCACGGGTACATCGACGACATCCTGGCGGAGGGGACCCGGGTCCTGTCCGCCGCCGACGTGCCCCGCATCCGGGCGGCGACCGACCTCGGGAACGTCCCGATGGCGGCGGCCTTCGCCCGTGCGGGCTACGCGGCGTTCGAGCACGCGATCAACTACGTGTGGGACGCGCCGGGCGAGTCGGGGTCCTGACTGCCAGGATGGTCGCGGTAGCCGTGCTGGAGTGACGACCGTCGACGAGGGGATTCCCGTGCTCTTCGAGGTGTGGGCGCCGAGCGCCCGTGACCGGGTGACGCTGGAGCTGAACGGCTCCGCCCACGCCCTGGACCGGGACGCGGAGCGGGACGGCTGGTGGTCGGGGGTGGTGCCCGCCGGGGACGGCGACCGGTACGGCTTCTCGCTCGACGGCGGTCCCGTACTTCCCGATCCGCGCTCGCGCCGGCTGCCCGACGGGCCCGACGGGCTGAGCGCGGTCGTCGACCACTCGGCGTACGCCTGGCGGCACGAGTCCCCGCGGCTGCGGCTGCGCGGCGCGGTCCTGTACGAGCTGCACATCGGCACCTTCACGCCGGAGGGCACGCTCGACGCGGCGGCCGCGCGGCTCGGGGAGCTGGCGGGCCTCGGCATCACCCACGTGGAGCTGATGCCGCTGTGCCCCTTCCCCGGGGTGCGGGGCTGGGGGTACGACGGGGTGGCGCCGTGGGCGGTGCACGAGCCGTACGGCGGGCCGGAGGCGCTGAAGCGGTTCACGGACGCGGCGCACGGGCTCGGCATGGGCGTGGTCCTCGACGTGGTGCACAACCACCTGGGCCCGTCGGGGAACCATCTGCCCTCCTTCGGGCCGTACTTCACGGAGACCCACCACACGCCGTGGGGCGCGGCGGTGAACCTGGACGCGCCGGGTTCGGACGAGGTGCGGGCGTACTTCCTGGGCAGCGCGCTGGCCTGGCTGCGGGACTACCGGATCGACGGGCTGCGGCTCGACGCGGTGCACGCCCTCGCCGACACGCGGGCGCTGACGTTCCTGGAGGAACTGTCCGCGGCCGTGGACGAGTTGGCGAAGGAGCAGGGCCGTCAGCACTTCCTGATCGCGGAGTCCGACCTGGCCGATCCGCGCACGACGACGCCGCGCACGCTCGGCGGTCTCGGTGTGCACGCCCAGTGGAACGACGACTTCCACCACGCCCTGCACACCGCGCTGACCGGCGAGTCCCAGGGCTACTACGGGGACTTCGCGCGCGCCCCGATCGCGGCGCTCGCCAAGACGCTGACCCGCGTCTTCTTCCACGACGGCACGTACTCCACGTTCCGGGGCCGTCACCACGGGCGTCCGGTGGACCGGGAGCGCACCCCCGCCCACCGCTTCCTGGGGTACGCGCAGACGCACGACCAGATCGGCAACCGGGCCCTCGGCGACCGCCTGTCGGCCTCCCTCTCCCCCGGTCTCCTCGCCTGCGCGGCGACGCTCGTCCTCACCGGCCCCTCGGTGCCGATGCTGTTCATGGGCGAGGAGTGGGGAGCGAGCACGCCGTGGATGTACTTCACCGACCACACGGACCCGGAGCTCGCGGAGGCCGTACGGCGGGGCCGGAAGCGGGAGTTCGCGGCGCACGGCTGGTCCGAGGACGAGGTCCCGGACCCCCAGGAGCCGGCCACCCGGGACCGCTCGGTCCTTGACCGGACCGAACGCGAGCGGGACCCGCACAAGCGGCTCCTCGCCTGGCACCGCCAGCTCATCGCGCTGCGCCGCACCCTGCCCGACCTGACGGACCCGGACCTGGGGGGCGTGAAGGTGGCCTTCGACGAGGAGGCCCGCTGGCTGGTCTTCCGGCGCGGGGACCTGCGGGTGGCGGTGAACCTGGGCAAGGAGCCGACGGTGATCCCGCTCGGCTCCAACGGCCGCGACCGGGTCCTGGCCTCCTGGGACCCGGTCGAGGCCCCGGCGTCGGACGGCCTCCTCAGCCTCCCCGGCGAGTCGGCGATCGTCCTGACGGACGGCTGACCCGGCGCCTCCCGGCAAGTGGATCGGTCGTCCGGACGGACGGCTGATCCGCTCCCCCTGGGTGGATCCATCGCCCTGACGGACCGCTGATCCGCCCGTCTCAGATGGGTGGATACTCTGCCCGTGACCACCATCTACCGCACCGAGGCGGGCCGGGAGCAGATACGGGGCTGGTGCCTCGACCGGCTCGACTCATGGCCGGTGCCGCACGAGCGGGACGTCTTCAGCGCGGGAGGCGCCGCGACGCACGCGGTGATCGCGGGCTCCCCCGGCCCGTCCGGGACGACGGTCGTCCTCGTCCCCGGCACGAACTTCAACGCCGCCGCGTCCCTGCCCCTGGCCGACGCCCTGCTCACGGCCGGCCACCGGGTCGTCCTGCTCGACGTGCCCGGCCAGCCGGGCCTGAGCTCCGGCGAACGCGGCCTCGCCAAGGGCAGGCTGGGCTGGTACGGGTCCTGGCTGCATGAGGCCGTGGCGGAGACCTGCGAGGGGCGGCCCGTCACCGTCCTCGGGCACTCGTTCGGCGCGGCGATCGCCCTGTCCGCCTCCTCGGCGCCCATCGAGCGCCTGGTCCTCGTCTCGCCCGGCGGCCTGTCCTCACTGCGTCTTCCGCCCGCGCTGCTCGCCGCCTCGGCCGCCTGGTTCCTGCGGCCCACGCCCGCCCGCAGCGCCCGGCTGCTGCGCGCGATGCTCGCGCCCGGTCATGAGCCCCGGGCGGAGCTGGTGGAGTGGATGACGCTCGTGGCCCGGCACGCCCGGTCCAGCGGGGCGCCCGGGCTCGCGGAACCGGGCGCCCGGAAGGTGCCGGTCACGGCCGTGACCGGGGAGCACGACGTGTTCCTGCCGCCGGAGCGGCTTCGGCCCGCCGTCCGCACCCGCCTCGGCGGAGGCGCGGAGCTCGGGGTCGTACCGGACGCGGGTCACCTGGTGGTGGAGGAGTTCCCGGAGCGGATCGCCGCCCTGGTGTCCCCGGGGCGGTGACTACTCGACGACGGCCATCTCGTGCGGGGTGTTGTTGAAGCGGCGGCCCCCGCCGTCCTCCGTCGCCGTGACGATGTCCTCGATGCGGACGCCGAAGCGGCCGGGGAGGTAGACGCCGGGTTCGATGGAGAAGCACATGCCGGGGACGATGGGGAGTTCCTCGCCCTCGATCATGTACGGCGGTTCGTGGGTGGTGACGCCGATGCCGTGGCCGGTGCGGTGGATGAAGTACTCGCCGTAGCCGGCGTCCGTGATGACCTTGCGGGCGGCCCGGTCGACCTCCTGGCAGGCGACGCCGGGGCGTACGGCCTCGAAGCCGGCCTGCTGGGCCTCGCGGACGAGGTCGTGGACGCGCTGCTCCTCGTCGGTGGGCTCGCCGACGTGGACGGTGCGGGTGGTGTCGGAGCCGTAGCCGTGCTTGAGGCCGCCGAAGTCGAGGACGACCATGTCGCCGCGCTCGATGACCCGGTCGCCGGCCTCGTGGTGCGGGTTGGCGCCGTTGGGGCCCGAGCCGACGACGGTGAAGTCGACCTGGGAGTGGCCGAACTCCATGAGGAGCCGGGCCAGGTCGGCGGCGACGTCGGTCTCCTTGCGGCCGGCGAAGCGGACCTTGAGGATCTCGCCGTACGCCTGGTCGGCGGCGGCTCCGGCGGCCGCGATCCGGGCCAGTTCGTGGGCGTCCTTGACGCCCCGGAGCATCGGCAGGGCCTCGGTGAGGGAGACGTACGAGGTGCCGGGGAGGGCCTGCTGGAGACCGAGGAGGTGCATGGCCCAGGCGTTGTCGCTGACGCCGAACCGGCCGGAGACGTCGAGGAGCGGGGCGGTGACGGCGTACGGGTCCTTGCCGTCGGTCCAGTCGCGCAGGGTGAGCGCGGCGGCTCCCGCGGCCTTCTCGGCGTCGGGGGCCTCCAGGGTCGGGACGACGAGGACCGGCTCCTGGCCCGCGGAGAGGACGAGCACGGTGAGCCGCTCGGTGATCGCGGTCGGCTGGTAGCCGGTGAGGTAGACCAGGTCGGGGCCGGGGGCGACGAGCACGCCCGCGAGTCCGGCGTCGGCGGCGGACTCGGCGGCGCGGGCCATCCGGGCCCGGTAGTCGTCCGCGGTGAAGGGCACGACCTGTTCGAGGGCGTCCGTGCTCGGCATGGTGGCTTCTCCTCGGCGTCTTCGTCTTCGGCTTTCTCGTCCGGTGCGACGTACAGCATCCTGCCGGGCGGGGGCGCGGGCCGCGACCGGATACCGGACGGGCGTGACCGGTTCAGCGGCGGTCGGGGCCCTGGGCGATGAGCCGTTCCAGGAGCTCCTGGAAGTCGTCGCCGACGACGATCCGCAGGTCGCCGCGCTCCTCGTCGTGCTCGCTGAGCTGCGTGAGGGTGCCGCCGCGCCACCAGAAGACGTACGGGCTGATGGCGCCGGGCACGTCCTCGTACCCGGCGGCGGCGAAGGAGGCCATCGCGCCGAGGGCCGGGATGATCGAGGTGTCGCGGATGGGGTGGAAGGCGAGCTGGTGCCGGAAGGGCAGGGCGACGAGGGCGCCGTGCTCGCCGAGCGGGACGCCCGTGACGCGCTGGACGACGCCGTCGAGGTCGAGGACGCGGCTGGCGGTGTAGAAGGAGTCGCCGAGGATGATCTCGAAGCACATGCCGTCGGCGTCGCGGACGGTCTCGTGCTCCTCGACGGGCAGTCCGCGCAGGTTGCGCAGGGCCCGGTCGCGGAGCTGCGCGTGGTCGCCGAGCCGTTCGAGGGCCTCGTCGGTGAGCATCATGACGCTCTCGGGCAGGTCGAGGGCGAGGACCTCGTAGAGCCCGGGGGCGACGGTCCTGGCGTAGCCGAAGGCGCCGGCGTCGATGCCGTCGCCGGAGACGACCCGGGGGTAGAGCTGGGCGCGGATCTGCTCGGGCGGCAGGGTGTCGAGCGCGGAGGGGCCCTCCATGGCGCGGACGACGAGGCCGATGTGGCGGTGGATCAGGCCGGGCCAGACGCGGGAGCCGCGCGGGTCCTGGTGGCAGACGGCGGCGAGGTTGCCGAGGCCGTAGCGGCGGCCCTTGTCGTCGACGACGTGGTCGGCGTAGACGGTGACCTCCAGGCCGAGTTCGGCGAAGGTCGCTCGGACCCGGCCGCGGAAGAGCGCGGCCTCCCGCTGGGAGAAGTACGCGAACTCGGGGTCCCTCGGTGCGTCGTCGCCGTCACGCCTGGGTCCTCGTCGCAGCCACCTCACACCCGTCCGCCTTCCGTCGCCGTTGCGCACAGGGTAGCGACTGCGGATGTCAGCCCTTGAGCCGTCGGGCGAACTCGGCCACCGGGCCGGACGGTTCGCCGCCCGCGCCGGACGGGAGGAGGAGTTCGGTGCGGTGCACGAGGCGCGGGGCGACCAGGGGGACGGCGGCCGCGCCGGGGACGCCCCGGGCCGCGGGCAGCGGGAGCAGCGCCAGTCCGCGCCCGGCGGCGGCGAGGGCCGCGAGGGTGCGGGTGTCGGTGCCCTCGTAGCGCAGGGCGTCGCGGAAGCCGCGTCCGGAGGGGCCGCCGTGGACGGCCCGCAGCCGGTCGAGGGAGATGCCGGCGTCGGGCGCGTCCAGCCAGCGGGCGTCGACGAGGTCGTCGAGGCGGAGCCCGGTGCGGTCGGCGAGCGGGTGGTCGTCGGGCAGGACGACGGCGAGGGGTTCCTCGGCGACGCGGGTCGCGGCGAGCGGGGCGACGTCGGCGAGCCGCAGCGGGTCGCTGGGGGCGGCGATCCCGTCGACGAGCCCGGCGTCGGCCTCGCCGGTGGCGACGGCGACGGGCACCCGCTCGCGGGGCAGGGCCCGCAGGGTGACGCCGGTGGCGGGCAGGGCGGCGAGGGTACGGGGGGTGAGGGCGAGCGGGGAGGCGGCGACGTCCAGGGTCGCGCGGGGCGCGGCGGCGAACCGGCCGAGGTCGGCGCGGGCCGCGTCGAGGCGGAGCAGCAGCGCTCCGGCGTGTTCGAGGAGCCGCTCTCCCGCGGGGGTGGGGGCGACGGGGCGCCGGGTGAGCAGGGGCAGTCCGAGGTCGCTCTCCAGGGCGGCGATGTGCTGGGAGACGGCGGACTGGGTGTAGCCGAGGTCGCGCGCGGCCTCCGAGAAGGAGGCGAGGCGGGCGACGGTGACGTAGGTGCGGAGGAGGTGCGGGTCCACGGTTCAGGACCCGAAGGGGGTCTTCAGGAGGTCCTTGGCGTAGTACGCGAGGGAGCGGTTGTAGCGGGGCAGCAGGGGCGCGAGGGCGCCGAGGGCGAGGGAGGCGGCCTCGCGGTCGCGGCCGGTGTCGGCGAGGGCGAGGGCGAGGAAGGCGTCGACGGCGCCGGACAGGGCCTGCTCGTCGGCGTCGAGCCGGTCGGCGGGGAGGGCGCGCTCGGCGGTGAGGAGTTCGACGCTGCGGTCGGGGCGGCCGAGGTTGCGCAGGCTGCTGGCGAGCTGGATGACGGCCCGTCGGCGGCGCAGCCCGGTGAGTCCGAGGTGCAGGGCACGCTCGTAGTGGACGACGGCCTGCTCGGGCATGCCGGTTGAGTCGTGGGCGGCGCCCTGCTCGAAGACGGCGGCCGGGTCGTCGTCGGGCCGCTCGGCGGCGAGGGCGGCGACGGCGGCGCGGAAGTCGGCGGGCTCGAGGTCGTCGAGGCGGTCCCAGAGCGCGGTGAGGCGGGACTCCCAGTCGTGATCGTTCGTCATGGGGCCACCCTAGCGGGGTGAGGATAAGCGTCCGTGATGGAAAGTGCAGTAATCATCGTTGGACGTGAACGGGGCCGCCCGCCCAGCATGAGGGGCATGAACTCACAGACGCACACCCCCCGGATCGCCCTGGTCGGCGACCGCTCCCCGCACGTGCGCTCGCACGTCCGCATCCCGGTCCTGCTGGACGCCCTCGCCGAGCGCGACGGGCTCGCCCTCGACGCGTACTGGATCCCGACGGCCGACGCGGAGGCCCTGGCGGCGCTGAAGGGTTTCGACGCGGTGTGGGTGCTGCCGGGCAGCCCGTACGTGAGCGAGGCGGGGGCGCTCGCGGCGATCCGTACGGCCCGCGAGGACGGCATCCCGTTCCTCGGCACCTGCGCCGGTTTCCAGCACACCCTGATCGAGTACGCGCGGGACGTCTGCGGCCTGGAGCGGGCGGCGCACGCCGAGAACGACCCGTCGGCCGACCCGGAGGACCTGCTGATCGCGCCGCTCGCCTGCTCGCTGGTGGGCCACGAGGGGGTCGTACGGGTCACCCCGGGCTCGCTCGCCGAGGAGGCGCTGGGCGCGGAGCGGACGACGGAGCGGTACCACTGCAACTACGGCTTCGACAACCGTCACATGGACACCCTGCGGGCCCACGGCCTGCGCTTCACGGGCGTGGACGAGCAGGGCGGCATCCGCATCGTGGAACTCCCCTCGCACCCCTTCTTCCTGGCGACCCTGTTCCAGCCGGAACTGGCGGGCGACGGCACCCGCCCGCACCCACTGGTCAGGGCGCTGGCGGTCGCGGCGACGGAACACGCGCGCGGGGAGCTCGCGGTGAAGGCCGCGGCGCACGCGGGGGCCGGGGCGCGCTAGGAAGGGCCGGCCGCCGGTGCGCCCGTCCCGCGCGCCGGCGGTGACGCTCGGGGCCGCACGCCGGCGGTGACGCTCGGGGCCGCACGCCGGCGGGGACGCTCAGGGCCGCACGACCAGCGCCGCCAGCACGAGAAAGCGGTTTCGGCCAAGGCGAACAACAAGCCAAAAGCCGGCGTCGAACTGGTGAAATTGTCATGGACCTGTAGCCTCCGGGGAGCGCGACCGCATCACCTGCACGGCCATGACAACTGTTCACTCCCTCACTGGAGGTGTCATTTTGGCCCCCGCAAAGACAACAGTCCCGGCGCGTCTCTCCCGCATTCTCGGCACCCTCGCCCTGGGCGTCGGCCTGGGCGTCGCCTTCGTCACGCCCGCCACGGCGGCCCCCGCACCGACGTCGGAGGGAGTGACGGTCACCAGCGCGCAGAACGTGGCCGCGGACTACCCCTGTTACGGCGTGTCCACCTCGGGGGCGACGAGCTGCTTCCAGCCCTACGGCGAGCACCTCTACACCTGCGACACCGCGGGCGACGGCCACCACCCGGGCACCTGGTACCGGATCAACGGCGGCTCGTGGCACAACGTGCAGTACAACCTCGGCAGCGGCTACTGCGCCGACCTCAACCTCTCCATCGGGGAGAGCGGCTACATCGACATCCAGGCCTGCAACTACGAGGGAAGCACGGAGCTGAACTGCAGCGGTATCCGGCGAGTCAGCGCCAACGGCTGACGAAGCGCCCGTGCGGCCCCGCCCACCCGGCGGGGCCGCACGGGTGTCCGCGGGGTCACCGACGCCCCGTCGCGAAGGCGAAGGCGTCGGCGTCGGCGTCGGCGTCGGCGTCGGCGTCGGCGTCGGCGTCGGCGTCGGCGTCGGCGTCGGCGTCGGCGAGGATGAGCGCGGTGTGCGCCGCCCGGGTGCCGTCCGGTTCAGACCCGGGGCAGCTGCCGGCCCACCAGTGCGCGCAGGCGTTCCGCCTCCTCCGGTGAGGAGAGGCCGCGCAGTGGCAGCACCTCCACGAGGAGGATGTTCGGGTCGCGGCTGAAGAGGACGAGATGGTCGCGGGTCTCGCGGTGGCCGCGGAAGACCGACCAGCGCTGGAGCAGCGACACGTGCGCGGTGTCGACGGAGATCCCGGTCCCGCTGACGGTCGCGCGGTACTCGCCCTGCCACGAGATCGTGCGCAGCGCGTGGTGGGCCTGGAGGCGGGGCATCGCCCAGATCAGGACGGCGCAGAAGACGGCGAGCACGAACGACACGGCGGAGGGCCGCCGCGAGGCCAGGCTCAGCAGGGCGCCGGCCCCGAAGAGCGCGGTGAACGCCCAGCGGACCAGGTGGAGACGGCGAAGCCGCTCGCGCGCGAGGACGCCGGTGAGGATGTCGGCCCGGGTGGGCCGGTAGGAGAGCTCGACCCGGTCCGTGTCCATGTCCATGCCCATGGACCGGGATCGTAGTGCCGGGCTAGCTCATCCTCACGACCAGGTGGGCGCGGCCCCGCCCGCGGGCCACCAGGCGGGCGTTGGCCTCGTCGGAGTCGTGGACCCAGAGCTCGGCGTACGCCCGGTCCTTGCCGAAGCGGACGTGCCGCTCGACGAGCCGCGGGATACGGCGGCGGGCGTCGAGGTCCAGGTACCAGGCCTCGTCGAGGAGCGGCAGGACCCCGGCCCAGGCGCCCTCGTCGTGCAGGAGGTAGTTGCCCTCGGTGACGACGAGCGGGACCTCGGGCGCGACGGGCACCGCCCCGGCGACGGGCTCCTCCAGGGAGCGGTCGAAGACGGGCGCGTACACGGTGGTGCCGGGGACGGGGGTACGGAGCCGGGCGAGGAGCGCGGTGTAACCGGCGGCGTCGAAGGTGTCCGGCGCGCCCTTCCGCCCGGCCCGCCCGAGCCGTTCGAGCTCGGCCTGCGCCAGATGGAACCCGTCCATCGGCACGAGCACCGCGAGCCCGTCGAGCCGGGCGACGAGCCGCGCGGCGAGCGTGGACTTCCCGGCCCCGGGCGCCCCGGCGATCCCGAGCACCCGCCGCTGCCCGTCCCCGGCGAGCCCTCGCGCGCGCCGGACGAGGCGATCGAACTCCTGCGCGTCCATGCGGGGAATTGTCGCACCGGCGCGCCGGGGGGGGTCAGCCGACGGGGACCGGCTGCGTCAGGTGGGGGGTCGAGCGGTGCAGGCCCCGGCGGTCGTAGAGGCGGGTGAAGACGAGGCCGAGGGCGAGCGACGCGGCGAAGCCGATGCCGACCATGATCCAGGCGCGGCCGAGTCCGGCGTCGGTACGGGCCCCGAAGTAGAGGATGGACCGCACGCCGTCGACGACCTGCCGGAACGGTTCGAACTCGGCCAGGAAGCGGTAGAAGTCCGGCAGGGCCTGGATCGGGATGGTGGCGCCGGCCGACGGGACGGCCAGACCGATCAGGATCAGCATGGAGACGAGCGGGCCCGGGGTGCCGAAGACGGCGAGCAGGGCCAGCGCGGTGATGCCCATGGCGGCCGTGGCGCAGGTCCCGAAGAGCCACAGCATGGGCAGGTGGGAGGCGTCGATGCCGATGACGCCGACGGCCGCGGCCATGGCGAGCGCCGAGGTCAGCATCGACAGGACGACCATGAGCGCCGAGCAGACCAGGAAGTGGTGCAGGCGGGTGGCGTGCTGGACGGGCTTGAGGACGCGGAACGGGCCCTTGTCGCTGGCGGCGTAGCCGAGGTCGGTGTCCACCTGCATGTGGATGACGTTGGCGCCGAGCATGCCGCCGAGGACGAGGACGAGCGCGTAGAAGAAGGCGCTCAGGCCGAGGCCGCTGTGCTGCCCGAGGGGGTGACCTTCCTGGATGGCGGCCTTCACCGGGTCGGCGATCATCAGCTGCGCGGCGGCACCCGGGGCCGGGGCGCTGTGCGCCGTGGCGCCCTGCGCGGCCGCACGCTGCGCGGCCGCCTGACCCAGCTGCCTGCCCACCTCCGCGGACGTGGTCGCGACGACCTTGCGGTTGATCTCGGTGGCCATGGAGGAGCCGAAGCTTCCGGCGGCGGGGTTGGTCAGCACGGTCATGGTCGGCGGGTGCGGCGTGCGCTGCGCGGGCCCGGCGAGCGCGGCCACCGAGGCGGAGAAGTCGTCGGGGATGACGAGCGCGCCGAACACCTCGCCGCGGGCGAGCAGGTCGTCGGCGGTGCGGCGGTCGACCGTCTTCCAGTCGACCTTCTCCCTGAGGTCGGCGGATCCGGTGATCTTCGCGGTGATCTGCGCGCCCAGGTCGATCCGCTTCCCGGCGACCTGGGTGCCCCTGTCCGTGTCGACGAGGGCGATCGGCAGGTCCTTCGTCGCGCCGACGGGGTCGTTGTTGGCACCCAGGTAGAGCAGGGAGAGGACGAAGGACAGCAGGCCGAGGATCACCGCCGAGGGCAGCCACACGCCACGCCGGCGCAGCAGTCCGCGGGCGCTCACGCGCAGCGGGTGGGTGGGTTCGGGCATGACGGAGCTCCGCTTCGATGGGGTGTCGCCGCTGGTCGGCGGCTCGCTAGAAACTTCCACTTTCCAGTTGAAGAGTGACACTATCGAGTAATGGTGTCCATCTGAGCCCTTGGGAGACTGATCACATGCCCGGGGAGACCGACCACCCGGAACAGCCTTCGAGCGACGAGAGTGCCCATGAAGATCTCTGACCTGAGCCGTCTGTCCGGAACGCCGGTCGGAACGATCAAGTACTACCTGCGCGAGGGGCTGCTGCCGCCCGGCCGCCCGCTCGGAGCCACGCTGACCCTGTACGGGGAAGAGCACGTCCAGCGCCTGCGCCTGATCCGCGCCCTGACCGCCCGCGGCGGGCTGTCCATCGCCGCCACCCGCGACGTCCTCGCCGCGATCGACGAGCCGCTCGACCCGCTCGCCACGCTCGGCGTCGTGCACTACGCGCTCCCGACCCCCGTCGACGCCGCCGAGACGGACGCGGTGGACGAGCAGGCGCCGCGGGTCGACGAGCTCGTGCGCGCCATGGACTGGGACGTCTCCCCGGACTCCCCGCACCGCCGCGCCCTCGCCGCGAGCCTCATGGACCTCAGCCGCCTCGGCGTCGAGTACGGCACCGGGGACCTGCTCCCCTACGCCGAGCTGGCCGCGGCCGCCGCGAAGCTCGACGTCGACCAGGTGGAGGAGCTCGACGACGCCGAGGACCGGCTCAAGCTCGCCGAGCACGCCGCCATCGTCGTCCTCCTCCTGGAACCGGTCCTGGCCCTGCTGCGTCGTATGGCCCAGGAGAACGAGACCCGCCGCCGGGCGGCGTGGGCGCGCACGCCCGAAGAGGCCGCTCCGAGCCCGCCGGCCGACCCGCGCTGACGAGCCGCGCCGACGAGGGGACGGCCCTCGCTCGCCGCTCCCCCCTGGCGAGGGGGGCGAACCTCGCGCGCCGCTCCCGCGCCGGCGAGGGGACGACCCTCGTGCGCCCCTCCCCCGGACCCTCGTTCGCGCCCGCGTCCGACAAGGGGCATCCCGCACGACAACGCGGGTCGACTCGGCTGGGTTCCCACCCTTCCGCGTATTACGTTGGGGAAATGCCGTCCATCCCACTCGTCACTCTCGTCGTCCGTGACTACGACGAGGCCATCGCCTTCTACACCGACGCCGTCGGCTTCGAGCTCGTCGAGGACACCGACCGGGGCGACGGAAGCCGCTGGGTCGTCGTCCGCCCGCGCGGCGCGGCCGGTGTCGGCGGTCTCGGCAACACCGGACTGCTCCTCGCCCGCGCCAAGAACGAGGAGCAGGAGGCCGCGGTCGGCAACCAGACCGGCGGCCGGGTCGGCTTCTTCCTCCACACGGAGGACTTCGCCGCCGACCACGAGCGCATGTCCGCGGCGGGCGTGAAGTTCCTGGAGGAGCCGCGCCACGAGCCGTACGGCTCGGTCGCCGTCTTCGAGGACCTCTACGGCAACCGCTGGGACCTCCTCCAGCCCGCCGAATAATTCGCTGTCGCCCGCGCGGCGGCGCTCCCTACACTCGCGGCACGGCGCACCGACCGGTGTGCCGTGCCGCGAGTGTCCACCGAGGAGAGCCGATCGTGCGTACGCACCGCTTCGACGTGATCCTCGCCTCTCGCCCCGGCCGGTGGCGGCTGCGCGCCCGCCATCGCCGACCCGTGACGTGACATGAACTGACGCGACGTCAGTCGTCCGGGAATCGCGCTGCCCCTTCTCCACCGCAGCAGCGAAAGGCACCACCATGCGTACCCACAGCGTCCGCAACCTCGGCATCCTCGCCCACGTCGACGCCGGCAAGACCACCGTCACCGAGCGCTTCCTCTACCTCACCGGCGCCACCCACAAGCGCGGCGAGGTCCACGACGGCACGACGGTCACCGACTTCGACCCGCAGGAGCGCGACCGGGGCATCACGATCTTCGCCGCGGCCGTCAGCTGCGACTGGGCGGGCCATCGCGTCAACCTGATCGACACCCCGGGGCACGTCGACTTCTCCGACGAGGTCGAGCGTTCGCTGCGCGTCCTCGACGGCGCCGTCGCCGTCTTCGACGCCGTCGCGGGCGTCGAGCCGCAGAGCGAGACCGTCTGGCGGCAGGCCGACCGGCACGGCGTCCCGAGGATCGCGTTCGTCAACAAGCTGGACCGCGCGGGCGCGGAACTCGACTCCGCCGTGGCGTCGATCCGGGACCGCCTCGGCACCGTCCCCCTCGCCGTCCAGCTCCCGATCGGCCGCGAGGACGGTTTCACGGGCGTCGTGGACCTGGTCGGGATGCGGGCGTACGTGTGGGCCGACGGCGCCGACGGCTTCACCGACCTGCCGGTCCCCGACGAGCTCCAGGACGAGGCCCGGCACCGCAGGCGACGCCTGGAGGAGACGGTCGCGGAGCTGCACCCCGGCGCCCTGGAGGAGTTCTGCGGGGAGGACGCGCTCTCCGCGGCGACCCTGACGGCCGCCCTCCGCGACCTCACCCTCTCCGGCGAGGCCGTGGTCGTGCTGTGCGGCTCCGCGTACCGCAACCGCGGCATCGAGCCCCTGCTCGACGCCGTCGTCGCGTACCTCCCGGCCCCGTCGGACATGCCGCCCGTACGCGGCGAGGTCCCGGCGGACCCGGAGGCGCCGTTCACCGCGCTCGCCTTCAAGGTGAGCGCGACCGCCACCGGCCGCATGACCTACCTCCGCGTCTACGCGGGCACGCTCAGGAAGGGGGACACCGTGCTCGACGCCACCACCCACCGCACCGAGCGGGTCGCCCGCATCCTGCGCGTCCAGGCCGACCGGACGACGGAGGTCGACGAGGCGCGCGCCGGTGACATCGTCGCCGTCGTCGGACCGAAGACCGCCCGCGCCGGGGCGACCCTCTGCGCGCCGGACGCGCCGGTCGTCCTCGAACCGCCGACGACCGCCGACCCGGTCGTCTCGGTCGCCGTGGAGGCCCGCCGCAGCACGGACACGGGCCGGCTCGCGACGGCCCTCGCCCGGATGACGGAGGAGGACCCGTCGCTGGTCGTGCGGTCCGACCCGGAGACGGGCCAGACCGTCCTGTCGGGTCTCGGCGAACTGCACCTGGAGGTCGCGGTGGAGAAGCTGCGGCGCGACCGGGGCCTTGAGGTCACGGTCGGCCGTCCCCAGGTCGCGTACCGGGAGACGGTGACGAAGGGCGTCACAGGCCTGCTCTACCGCCATGTCAAACAGGACGGCGGCGCGGGCCAGTTCGCCCACGTGGTCATCGACATCGAGCCGACGGACGACGAATTCGTCTTCGACTCGAAGGTCACGGGCGGCCGCGTCCCGCAGGAGTACATCCGCGCCGTCGAGGCCGGCTGCCGGGACGCCCTCGTGGAGGGCCCCCTCGGCGGTCACCCGGTGACGGGCGTCCGGGTCACGCTCACGGACGGCGCCACACATCCGAAGGACTCCTCGGAGATGGCGTTCCGGACGGCGGGCAGGTTCGCCCTGCGCGAGGCGCTCCGCGCCAGCGTGATGACCCTCCTGGAACCGGTGGCCGAGGTGACGGTCACCGTCCCCGCCGAGTCGGTCGGCTCGGTCCTCGGCGACCTCGCTGCCCGCCGGGGCCGGGTCACGGACTCGACGACCCGCTCCGGTACGGCGGTGGTGTCGGCGACGGTCCCGCTGGCCGAACTCTTCGGCTACGCGTCCCGCCTCCGCGGTCGCACCCAGGGCCGGGGCACCTTCACCACCCGGCCGGCGGGGTACGAGGCCCTCCGGGGCTGAGGTCGAGCTCGGCCCGTACGGTCTTCCCGACCGGTACGCGGTCGAGCACGGCCCACCGGCTCGCGAGCGCCTCGACGAGGAGCAGGCCGCGCCCGCCCTCGTCGAGCGGCCCCGGTGCGACGGCGGCGGGCCGCCGCTCGCCCCGGGTGTCGGAGACGTCGACCCGGAGGAGCAGCCCGGGCGTGTACGAGAGCGTCAGCTCGAAGTCGCGCCCGGGCACCCGGCCGTGGGTGACCGCGTTGGCGGCAAGCTCGGCGACGAGCAGCGCGGCGGCGTCGGAGGTCTCGGAGCCGTACGGGAGCCGCCAGCGGTCGAGTTGATGGAGAGCGAGCCGCCGGGCGAGCCGGGCGCCGCGGGGGGTCGAGCTGAAGCGCTGGGTGAACACACTTACGGTGACGACGGGTTCGCGGGTCGCGGGGGAGGTCATGGGGCCAATGTGGTGATGCCTGGGGTGAGTTGCCAGGTAGCCAACTCGTACGCTGCGCAGCGTACGGGTTCACACGCTGGACCGTACCGGTGACTATCGGTGAGCATTGATGCGGTCAGCGCGAGCACACGGGTACGGAGGTGGCGGGGTGGCGGACGAGGCTCCGAAGGGCAACGAACCGGAGACGTCGGAGAGCTTGAGGGCTTTCGGGGAAGTGGTCAAGGCCTTCCGCAGACGGGCGGGCCTGACGCAGGAGGAGTTCGCCCCGATGGTGGGCTACTCCGTCCCGATGATCGCCTCCATCGAACAGGGCCGGCGCCTGCCCTCGAAGGGGTTCGTGGAGCGGGCGGAGGATGTGCTGGACGCGTTCGGGGTGATCCGGGCGGCGGCAAAGCATCTGACGCGCAAGGCTGGCCTGGCGAAGTGGTTCGAGGGGTGGGCGGAGCTTGAGCCGCTGGCGGTGACGCTGTACACCTTCGAGAACCGGCTCGTGCCAGGCCTGTTCCAGACGCCGGGGTACGCCCGGACGCTCTTCGAGGAGCAGATCCCTGCGATGAGCGACGACAAGATCGAGTCGAACCTGATCCGGCGCATGGAGCGAACGCACATCCTCACGGAACGCCCTGAGACCATCTTCAGCTTCATCATCGAGGAACACGTACTGCGCCGTCAGGTAGGCGGCCCGGAGATCATGCGTGAGCAGCTCGACCACATCCTCGCCCTCGGCGATCGGCGCAACATCGACATCCAGGTCATGGCGCAGTCGCGCGGGTACCACGCTGGCCTCGGCGGCCCCTTGTGCCTCCTGGAGACCGAGGAGAACGCGTGGTACGCGTACTGCGAGGGCCAGGAGACCGGCCAGCTCATCGCCGACCCCAAAGTGGTCAGCATCCTCCAGCAGCGATATGCCAGGATGCGGGCACAGGCTCTGTCCGTAGAAGCATCCGTGAGCCTGCTGCGGGAGATCCGAGGAGCACTATGAGCACCACTGAACTGGTCTGGTTCAAGAGCAGCTACAGCAGCGGAAGCGGCGACAACTGCGTCGAGGTCGCCCTCTCCTGGCACAAGTCCAGCTACAGCGGCGGCAGTGGCGACAACTGCGTCGAGGTCGCCACCTGCCCCACCACCGTCCACGTCCGTGACTCCAAGCGTCCCACCGGACCCCAGCTCGCCCTCTCCCCCGCCACCTGGACGGAGTTCCTCGCCCTGCTCGGCTGAGGAAGCATCACTTCCATGTCCGTGGTTCGTAACGAGCCACGGGCAGCCGGAATTTCGGCGGCAGCACCGGTGCATCATCAGCTCGACGGCACCACATTCGAGCCATGTGACGTACACGGGGGACCACCATGCGCGCTGCCCGCACGAGCTGGAAGACGTACGCCCTGGGAGCCGCGGCCGTCGCCGCGCTGCTCTCGTCCACGGCCTGCGGGCCGACCGGTGGTACGGAGGACGGGGCCGCGACCCAGGCCCCGTCCGGTACCGCGAGCGCGACCGCCTCGACCCCGACGGAAGCTCCGAGCCCGACCGAGTCCGCGAAGCCCGGCGCGACCGAGTCGCCGAAGCCCACCGGCTCAAGCTCCGGCTCCGGCTCCGGCTCCGATGGCGGCAGCAAGGGCAAGGCCCCCGCCTGCGCCGACCCGGACGTCTCGGTCGACACGTCCTACTGGCCCCACGACTCCGGTCAGCACGTCCTGATCACGGCGACGAACGTCACCGACAAGGCGTGCACGCTCTACTTCTACCCGTTCATCTACTTCGGTCAGGAGACCGAGAACCCGCTCAGCCCGATGGAGTCGCAGCCGACGGCCGTGGCCACGATCGGGCCGAAGCAGAAGGCGTACGCGGGCGTGAAGTTGTTCCTGGGGGGCGAGAAGACGAAGACGTACGAGTCGTTCGGTATCGCCTACCAGGACCCGAGCAACAACAACGACAGCGCTCCGATCGACGTCGCGTTCTCCCAGGACGTCCAGTTCGTCACCGTCGGCCAGAAGCCGTCGGTCACGTTCTGGAACCTGGACCGCAGCGAGGTCGAGAAGTTCGTGTTCAAGGCCAGGTGAGGCGGGCGGCGGGAACACGTGTGCCAGGATGCGTGTACCTGCCCGCCACTATGGACCGGTCGCCGACGCGGTCCCCGCCCGCCGGTGCCCCGAGGAGCGACCACCCATGAGCACAACCCCCTCCGGCTACCTCTCCGAGCTGTTCTCGCTCGACGGGCGCACCGCCCTGGTCACCGGCGGCAGTTCGGGGATCGGCAAGGTCATCGCCGGCGCCCTGGCCCGGGCTGGGGCGCGTGTGGTGGTCCTGGCCCGGAAGGAGGCCGAGCTCGTGGCGACCGTCGACGAGCTGACGGCCGCCGGGTGCCGGGCGGGCTGGGTGAGCGCCGACCTGAGCACCCGGGAGGGCATCAAGGCGGGTGCGGACGCGGCGGCGGCCGTGTTCGGGGAGCCGGACATCCTGGTGAACTCGGCCGGGATCAACCTCCGTCCGCCGTTCGGCGACCTGAGCGACGAGGTGTGGGACACGACGATGACGGTGAACCTGGAGGCGCCGTTCCTGCTCGGCCGGCGCTTCGGTCCCGGCATGGCCGAGCGGGGCTTCGGCCGGATCATCCACATCACGTCTCAGCAGGCGCACCGCGCGTTCGTGCAGAGCGGGGCGTACGGGGTGTCCAAGGGCGCCCTGGAGTCGCTGGCCCGCTCGCAGGCCGAGGCCTGGTCCCCGTACGGCGTCACCGCCAACACCCTGGTCCCCGGCTTCGTGATGACCCCGCTCAACCGGCGCCTCTCCTCCGACCCCGAGAAGGTCGCCGCCCTGGCCGCCCGCACGATGGTCGGCCGCAACGGTCTCGCCGAGGACTTCGCGGGCGCGGCCGTCTTCCTGGCGAGCGCCTCCTCGGCGTACGTCACGGGCCAGTCCCTCTTCGTGGACGGCGGGTTCTCGGTCCACTGAGGGGTCATCGCCCGGGTCACGGGCGTGAAGTCGATGGAGTCGTCCCGCTGGTCGTCGTGCATCACGCGCCGACACCGGGGCGCATTCCACCGCGCGGAATCGGCCACTCGCGCCCCCGGTCGCCCTACGGTTTTCGGTCATTGTCGTCCGACCCCCTGGCGGCGCACGCGTGGACCACTTGAATGGCCTCACTCGTGTGCGAGGAACAATCGGGGGTGCACATGGATCCACTGACCGCCATCGCTGCCGCGGGCGTCGCGCTCGTCGTCAAGGGTGCTCTTGAGGCCACCGGCCAGGAAGCCGGCCGCAGCGGCTGGAACGGCGGCGCCCGGCTCGTGGAGCGGATCAGGGCGCGGTTCCGCGGGGACACGGAGGCCGAGGCCGCTCTGGAGCGCGTCACGGAGGCGCCGGACGACGAGTCCGGGCAGCAGGACCTGGAGCGGATGCTGGCGTCGCACATGCTGCGGGACCGGCAGTTCGAGGCGGACCTGCGGCGGATCGTCGACGAGGCCGTCGCCGCCGGCGGGCGGGGCGGCGCCCAGGTCAGCGCCGCGCTGATCAAGAACGCCCAGGTCTTCAACGAGAAGGTCGAGATCAAGGGCGACTGGAACGTCTCCTGACGGTGTGACCGGCGACGGCGGCGCCCGGCGCCCGCCGCGCCATGCCCTCGTGTCGTCGCGCCGCCACGTCGCCGCGCCGTCTCCCGCCGTGCCGTCATCCCTCCCGGAAGTCCGTGTGCCATGAGTGAGGAAGTCACCGCCCCGTCCGGCGGGACGAAGCCGAGCCCCGAACCCACCCCGAAGCCCCCGTCGCCCGAGCCCGAGAAGGCGACGCCGGAGAGCGAGCGGCGGGGCGCCGGACCCGAACAGGACGGTCCCGTCAGCGAGTCCGACGCGCTGCGCTCCCTCGCCGAGGGGAGCGGGACGGACGATCCCGAGCGTTCGGAGGCGCAGCGCGCGGGCGCCATCGCCGACCTGATCGCCCAGCGCCTCAGCGCCGACGCCTCCGGCACCCGGATCGGCACCCTGGCGCTCTTCAACGACACCGTCAGCTTCGGCGGCGGCTTCCACACGGACGGCGGGCGGCGGCACCGGGAGCGGCCCGCCGCGGACGAGGGCTCCGTCCTGCCGCTGGACTCGGCCGAACTGGACGACCACACCGCGCGGTTCGTCGAGCCGCCCTCGTACCGCTCCGTCCTCGGTGTGCTGCGCGAGCGGCGGTTCCTCGTCCTGACGGGTCCGTCCGGCAGCGGGCGCGAGGCCACCGCCGTCAACCTGCTCGCCGAGGCACTCGCCCTGGCGGGCGCCGACGGCGGCGGGATCTGCCACCGGCTCCTCGACGCCTCCGCGCTGCTCGCGCCCGGCTGGGAGCCGCCGGTGCCGGACAGCGGCTACCTCGCCCACGTCGAGGACGGGCCCGCGGGCGCGCACGGCTTCGACGCGCTCCCCCGGCTGCTGCCCGCCGTGGTGGCGGCCCTCAAGGCCAAGGGGTGCCATCTGGTGCTCACCGGCGGCCAGGACCTCGCCGTCGCCGTCCGCGGCGACGGCGGCACGGCGGTCGCCTCGCACGTCCTCGCGCCCGTCGACCCCCTCGCCGTCCTCGAACGGCGGGTCCTCGGGCTCGGTGCCGCCCCGGAGGCGCACACCGCGCTGCGGGCCCGGCTCGCGTCGGGCGGAGTCGTGGACACGCTCAGGGAGCTGCCGGCCGCGCGGCACGCCGCACGGCTCGCCGCCGACCTCTCCGCCGGGAGGGACGTGGCCGCCGCAGCCGCCGCGCTGCGCGACCCCAGCGACCAGGTACGGGCCTGGTTCGACCGGCACCGGAACCCGGAGGCGGTGGCGTTCGCGCTCGCCGCGGCCGCCCTGGAGGACAGCGGTTACCTCACCGTCGCCGAGGCCGCCGTGAAGCTGCGGGCCTCGCTCACCGAGCCCGGACTCGCGCCCCCGGACGTGCGGTTCAGGGACCGGCTCGGCGACGAGCAGCAGTGGATCAGGCTCGACACCACGGGCGGCGGCGCGCCCCGCGTCCGCTTCCGCAACCCGCTCCTCGGCCAGGTCGTCCTGCTCTACGCCTGGACCGGCCTCGACGGCTGGCGCGAACCCCTGCTCTCCTGGCTGCGGCAGCTCCTCGGCCACACCGACCTCGAGGTCCGGGCGCGGGCCGCGGTCGCCGCCGGCGTGCTCGCCTGGGCCGACCACCACTACGCAGTGCACCGCTACCTCACCACCTGGGCGGCCGGCGAGTCCTGGCCGCTGCGGCAGGCCGCCGCGACCGCCCTCGGCGTGGCCGGCGGCGACGAGGACTCCACCGAGGCCGTCTGGGCGCTGCTGCACGACTGGGCGCGCGGCGGCAGCTCCGCCCGCGCGCGCAGGCTGGCCGGGACGGCGGCGAACACGGCGGGCGGAATCCTGGGCCGTACCGCGCCCGCCCGGGCCGTGGCCGTGCTGCGCGACGCCCTGGACCGCGACGACGACTGGGGGACCCTGCCGTCCGTCGCCTGGGGCGGGGTGCACCTCGTCCACCAGGGGCAGGCCGGGGCGCTGCTCGCCGCCTACCTCGACTGGTCCGCGCCCCGGGACCTCTCCCCCATGGTGGTGAAGTCGCTCTCCGCCTTCGTGTTCGCGACGACCCGGCCGTACGAGCCCGGCGTCGACGGGCCCGTGGACGGGATCGCGGGGGTGCCGCTGCTGCTCAGTGGGCTGCCCGCCCACCGGGCGGCGCTCGCCGAGCTGTGGGCGCGCTCCCTGGCGCGCAAGCCCGTGCAGGACACCGCGCTCCTCGCGCTGCGCGACTGGATCGACGTCCACGCCGACCGGGCGGGGCCGTCCGCGCTCGACGCGCTCGGCGGCCTCCTCGCCGACGTCGCCCGCCGCCCCGGCTCCCACCGCGCACGGCTGCTGTGGTGGCTGGAGAAGTGGGCGCACGAGCGCGAACAGCCCTCGCGCAACGCGGCCCTGCTGCACGCCCGCCTGTCCCGTACGTCCTGAACGCACCGAAGAGGAGAAGGGAGGAACCCGTGGAGGAGCAGACCTACGACCCGGTGCTGTCCTTCGAGGAGCTGCCCAAGTGGCGGCTGACGAAGCCGGTCCGGCCGCCGGAGCCGGGGCGCGCGGTCGTCCTGGTCCGGGAGAGCGGCACGTCGCTGACGATCCGCAGCGGCGAGGAGATCCCGTCCTCGCGCTTCGGCGCGTACAGCGGCATGTTCACGGTCGACCTGACCGAGCACCGGCTGATCCTGGACATCCCGCTGCTCAGCCGTGACCCCACCTTCTCCTTCCGCAGCCGCATCGACCTGGTCTGCCGGGTCGCGGACCCCGCGCAGGTGGTGGCCCGCGGCATCCGGGACATGAGCGGCGCGCTCTTCGGTCACCTGCGCAAGACGCTCCGCGAGGTCGCGCGGGAGTACGACATCGCCGAGTTCCACCAGGCCGAGCGGGCGCTGAACGGGGCGATGGCCGGGTTCACCGGCGACGACGCGATCCGCCTGCGGAACGTGCAGGTCGAACTCCTCGTCGACGAGGACGAGATCGCCACCAGCGGCCGCGAGTTCCGGGACGTCGTACGGGAGACCCGGCTCGCCGGCATGCGGCGCGGACGCCACCTCGACATGATCCGCGAGGAGGGCCTCGACGGCCTCATCGCCGAGATCATGGAGAAGGAGGGGCCGCGGGCCGCGCTCACCTGGATCGAGAAGAACGAGGCCGAGAAGCGCGAGGTGAAGCGCGAGATCATGCGCCTCGTCCTGGAGCGCGGCGACGCGGACCGCGAACCCTTCGAGCAGGCCGAGCTGGAGCGCACCGTCCTGGAGGAGGTGCTGCGCGAGAGCGACGGCCTGTTCGACGGCGCCGCCCGGCGGGGCCGGCTGCGCGGCTCCCTGGCGCGCGCCATCGAACCCGCTCCGGAGCCGGCTCCGGAACCCTCCTACGAGGAGCCCGGCCCCCGGCGGCTGCGGGGCGAGGTGATCCGGGAGGACCGCCCGCGGCCCCGGCCCCGGTCCGGACCGTCGTACGGGTCGCCCACGGGGTCGCCGTACGGACCGTCGTCCGGGTCGCCGTCGGGATCGTCGTCCCGGTCCGCGACGCGCTCGGGGTCGCCTTCCGGGCCGCCCGAGGACGAGCCGCTGCCGGAGAGCCGGGGCGCGTACTCCGGGGGCGGTGACGACTCCCGGGGGTACACGCCGCCGAAGGCCCGTCCCGCCGAGGCCCCTCCCGCCGAGGCCCGTCGCGCCGAGGCCCCCGCGGAGCCGCCGGCGCCCCGGGTCAGCAGGGTGCGGGGCGCCACCAGACGGAGCACCCCCGACCGGGACACCCCCACGCGTGACCCCAAGCGTGACACCCCCGGCCGCGGACACGACAAGGAGCACTGATGGCCGACCACGAGCGCAGGGCCCGGCACGCCGTCTCCTCGCATGCGCACCCGCACGGTGCCGGGAAGCCCCCCGTCGGGCCCGTGGGGCCGCCGCCGCCCCCGGGACCCCCCGGCCCGCCGCCCCCCGTGGCGCCGCTCGGACCGCCGCCCCCGCCGGCGGGACCCCCCTCCCCCGGCGCGCTGCGGCAGCCCTCGCCCTCGGCGGGCTTCGTGGGCCCGTCGGCTCCGTCGGTCCCCCGCGCGGACCCCGCCCCCGTATCGGCGGAGTCCCCGGTGCGGCCGGCGCCGCCGCCCCAGGCCATCTGGTCGACCGAGGGCGCCGCGCGCGGCGTCCAGGCGCTCTCGGTGTGGACCGAGCGGGTCCACGGCCACGGCGAGGACGCCGAACCCTTCGTCGCCCACCACTGGCGCACCGACCAGGGCCTCGTCGCCGTGTTCGACGGCTCGGGCGGCGCGGGCGCGGCCCCCGTCTGGCAGGACGAGGACGGCGTCTCGCACACCGGGGCCTGGGTCGGCGCCCGGATCGCCCGCCTCGCCACGGACTGCTGGTTCCGCGAGGTCGCCCAGGACAACGAACCGCTCGGCCCGGACAGCCTGCACGAGTACCTCTCCTGGTTCCTGGCCAAGGCCCCGCAGCGGCGCAGCAAGATCGGCGGCACCATGCGCCGCCAGCTGCCCACCACCCTCGCGGCGGTCCACTACCGGGTGCGCAAGACCGACTGGAGGGTCGAGCTGCGGCCGCTGTGGGCGGGCGACTCACGCGCGTACGTGCTCACCGCGACGGACGGGCTGCAGGTCCTCACCCGGGACCACACGCGCGAGAGCGACGCCCTCGAGCTGCTGCGCACCGATCCGCCGATGACCAACGTGGTCTGCGCGGACCGGGAGTTCACCGTCGACACCCACGACCTCGCCGCCTTCCCGCTGCCGTGCGTCCTCGTCGCCGCGACCGACGGCTACTTCGGTTACGTGGACACGCCCGCCGACTTCGAGCACCTGCTCCTGAGCACCCTGGGCAAGGCGAGCAACGAGTCCGAATGGGCCGACCTGCTGCGCCGCGAGGTGCAGGGCTACACGGGCGACGACGCCTCGCTCGCCCTGGTCGCCCTCGGCCACACGGACTTCCGTGCCTTGCGCGACGCCTTCGAGCGGCGCTACCGGGAACTGGCCGAGCTCCTCCAGCGGGACCGCCCGGCCGTCCTGGACCGCACCTCCGCCCGCCCGGGCGACGCGGGAGCACCGGGCGCGGCCCCGGCGGACCCGCGCGAGACCCATGCCCGCATCCGCGCCTGGCAGGACCAGAGCTGGCAGGCGTACCGCAGCGGCTACGAGACCCATCTGCCGCCCGCATCCGAGGAGCACCGATGAAGAAGGGCGACACGATCGCGGGCTACCGCATCGTCACCGACCCCACCAACGCCAACGGGGGCAAGTGCATCTGGGCCTTCGCCGAGCGGGACGGACACCAGTACTTCATCAAGCAGTTCCTTGAGCCGAAGCGCCCCAAGGACGACGCCGCCGACTCCAAGAGCGTACGGATCCGCCGCGAGGTCGCCCGCGAGTTCGAGGACCGGCACCGCACGATCATGAAGCGGCTGCGCGCGGACCGGCTCGACGGCGGCAACATCGTCCTCGCCAGGGACTTCTTCTACGAGGGCAGCACGTACTACAAGGTCACCGAGCGGATCGACACCTCCAGCCTGGACCGGCCGCAGGCGCTTGAGCCGAACCAGAAGGCGGTGCTGCTCAAGACGCTCGGCGCCAGCGTGAAGATGCTGCACGAGTTCGGGATCGTGCACGGCGACCTCAAGCCGCTGAACGTCCTGATCCAGAAGCGGGAGGGCGCCGCCTTCCACGTCGCCAAGCTGATCGACTTCGACGACTCGTACGAGTCCGGGGCGCCGCCGAAGCCGGAGGACATCTCCGGCGACTCGGCGTACGGCGCGCCCGAGTGGCGCCGCTACCTCCAGGAGGACGGCGGGACCGGCCCGAAGGACCTCACCTGCGCCGTCGACATCTTCGCGCTCGGGCTGATGACCCATCTGTACGTGACGGGTGAACTCCCCTCGCACGACGCGCGGTTCGGTTCGCCCTCGGACGCGGTGAACGCCGGGGAGGAACTCCGGCTCGACCCGCGGCTCTCCGACGAACTGCTCGGCCTCATCCGCCGGATGACGGCCGCCGACCCCCGCGCACGCCCCGGGATCGGAGTCTTCCTGGAGACGCTCGCCGACTCCGGGGTGTGCACGCTCCAGCACCGCAGGCCCGGCACGACGGCACCGCGCGCCACCGCACCGGGCGGCGCCACCGCGCCGGGCGCCACGAAACCGCCGGCCCCGCGGCCGGCGCCCGGGGCCGCGCCCGCGCCGAAGGTCAGCCGGGTGCGGTTCGGGACCCGGAAGGAGCGGCCGGCGCCGACGCCTCCGCCCGCCGAGACGCCCCCGCCCCCCGCACCGGAGCCGGCGCCCGCCCCACCGTCCACCCCCGCACCCGCGCCGGGCGTGTCCCGGGTCCGCATCAACCTCGGCGGCCGCGGCGGCGACCGCCGCACCCCCTGACAGGAGAACGCTTCATGACCGACGCCCACGGGCAGTACCAGGGCAATCTGCAGTACGCCGTCGACATCGCCCTCTGCATCGACGCGACCGGCAGCATGTACCCCGTCCTCGACACCGTGAAGTCGAGC
Source organism: Streptomyces sp. NPDC002825 (assembly GCF_040295385.1). Classification (NCBI taxonomy): domain Bacteria; kingdom Bacillati; phylum Actinomycetota; class Actinomycetes; order Kitasatosporales; family Streptomycetaceae; genus Streptomyces; species Streptomyces sp. NPDC002825. The sequence continues at coordinate 20,736 of NZ_JBEOVH010000021.1, read as the reverse complement.
GCCCTCCAGTTCCACCAGCGGCTGGACGACGTCATGGCGAAGAAGGGCAAGTCCATCAGCCAGCTGCGGCTGAAGGTCATCGCCTTCCGCGACTTCGGCGACGACCCGTCCAACGCCATCGAGGAGACCGACTTCCTCCACCTCCCGGCGCAGGCGCGGGAGTTCGAGCAGTTCGTCGCCGCGATCGACGCGACCGGCGGCGGAGACATCCCCGAGTCCGGTCTCGAAGCCCTCGCCCTGGCGATCAACTCCCCCTGGGAGACCGGGCTCGACCGGCGCCGCCACGTCATCGTGATGTTCACCGACGCGCCCGCCCACGCCCTCGGCACGGTCGGCGCCGACGCGCACACCTACCCCCGGCACATCCCGCGCAGCCTGGACGACCTGTTCGAGCAGTGGGGGTACGCGCGCAGCCAGACCTCCGTGATGGAGCAGTCCGCCAAGCGCCTGGTGCTCTTCGCACCGGAGGAGGCCCCCTGGTCGGACCCGATCGCCGAGGAGTGGGACCTCACCCTGCACTTCGCCTCCAAGGCGGGCGAGGGTCTGGAGGAGTTCGAGATGGACGAGATCATCGAGACGATCGCGAACAGCCTGTGATCCTGGCCTGGGACGGTTTCCGCGTGGAGTCGACCCCGGCGGGCCTGGAGTTCTCGTGGCCCGGCGGGGGCGTCTTCGAGGTGCAGTCGGCGCACTGCGTCTCGGCCTCGCTGCACCCCTCGGACGACCGGGAGGGCCGGCGGCTGGTCTTCGAGTTCGCCTTCCGGGGCGGCGCGCCGACCGAGTCGGCGCTCGCCCTGCGCGCGGAGGTGCCGCCGGGCCGGCTGGAGGACGCCGAGCGGTTCGTCGACGCGCTCTGGTCCGAGCACTCGATCCCGGACCATCCGGCGTCCGGGACGAAGCGGCACGAGGGCCCGGCCGTCGTGGCGGTGGCCCCGGCGGCACCCGCGCCCGCGCCTGCGCCCGTCCCCGTACCGGCACCCGCTCCTTCTGCCGGCGAGGCGGTCCTGGAGCGGGTGCCCGAGGGGCGTGACTGGATCGTCAGCCCGGTGGGGCCACGCTCGGAGGAACTGTTCCGGGACGTGATGGCGCGCCCCGACCTCGGCGACAACTGACAGCGGACGACGGACAGCGGAGAGAGGGACGACAGGGGTGGCGGGCTCGGCCGACTGGCGATGCGCGGACTGCGACAGCAACAACAAGGCGAAGGACGAGGCCTGTACGACCTGCTCGTCGACCCGCCGCACGAAGCTGCCGCCGCCCGCCGCACCCCCGCGCCCCGCGCCGAAGCGCCCGACCCCGAAGCGCACCCCGCCCGCCTCGGGCTCGTCCTCCTCGGGTACGACGCCGCCGAGGTCCACTCCCCGGCCGGCCCCCGCGAAGAAGGCCACACCCAAGGCCACGCCCAAGGCCACACCCAGGCCCGCGCCCGCGAAGAAGGCCACGCCCAAGCCGGCCCCGAAGCGGCCGACGCCCCGCCGGACGCCCACGACGCCGCCGCGGACGGGGACCACCGGGTCCCGTCCCACGGGCGTCTTCTATCCGCCGCCGACCACGGGCGGCTACACCCCGACGTACACCCCGCCCGCGGCCACGCCCCCGCCCCCGCGGCCCACGTACACGCGTCCCGTGTACACCCCGCCGAGCCGGCCGTCGAAGCCCAAGGAGAAGGGCTGCGGGACGGGCTGCCTCGGCGTGGCCGTCGCCATCGCGCTCGTCGGGTTCCTGGCCAACAGCTGCTCCGGGATGCTCGACTCGCTGGGCCCGGACGACTCCGAGCCGACGACCCGGCCGACCGGCAAGACGGCGGCCTCCTGCCCGTCCCGCATCGCGACCGAGCTCCCGGACGGCGACGGCGCCGAGCTCGTCAAGGCGTTCCGTACGAAGAACAAGCAGATCACCCTCTGCCGCACGGGCTCGGGGAAGCTGTTCTACTTCGGCGAGTTCAGCGACCAGCGGGAGCCGGGCATCGCCATGAAGGCGAAGGAGACGGGCGACGGCTACGAGGCGACGAACAGCCCTTACCGCTATGTGATCCGCGACGGCACGGTGACCGTCTACAAGTCGGGCACCCGGATAGGCCGCGAGGAGCTCACCCCGGAACCGAATCCGAGCTGAGCCCCTCGCACCGGGGCGGAAGCCGCTACTCCTGCGGCTCCAGCCGCAGCGAGATCGAGTTGATGCAGTACCGCTGGTCCGTCGGGGTCGGGTAGCCCTCGCCCTCGAAGACATGGCCCAGGTGGGAGCCGCAGCGGGCGCAGCGGACCTCGGTGCGGATCATGCCGTGGGAGGTGTCCGTGACGAGCTCGACGGCCTCGCTGTCCTTCGGGTCGAAGAAGGACGGCCAGCCGCAGTGCGACTCGAACTTCTCGTTCGACGTGAAGAGCTCCGCCCCGCAGGCGCGGCAGGAGTAGACGCCCTTCGTCTTCGTGTCGGTGTACTCACCGCGGAAGGCGGGCTCCGTGCCGGCGAGCCGGAGCACCTGGTACTCCGACGGAGTCAGCTGCGCCTGCCACTCCTCGTCCGACTTCTCGACCTCGTACGCCATCGTTCGTCCACTCCCTCAGTTCGACAGGCGGGCGAGGATCTTCGGACCGAGGTCCGTGACGTCGCCCGCACCCATCGTGAGAACGAGGTCACCGGGGCCGGCCATTCCCGCGACGACCTCGGGGACGGTGTCCTTGTCGTGGACCGGGGTCACGTCGGCGCCCGCGGCGACGGCCGCGGCGATGATCAGCTCGCTGGTGACGCCGGGGATCGGGTCCTCGCGGGCCGGGTAGATGTCGAGGACGACGGAGGCGTCCGCGAGGGCCAGCGCGTCGCCCATCTCCTTGCCCAGCTCCTGGGTGCGGGAGAAGAGGTGCGGCTGGAAGACGACGAGGAGGCGGGAGGCCCCGGCGGCGCCGCGCATGGCCTCCAGGTCGGCGGTCATCTCGGTGGGGTGGTGCGCGTACGAGTCGATGACCTGGACGCCCTTGGCCTCGCCCTTGAGCTGGAGGCGGCGGCCGACGCCGGTGTAGGCGGTGAGCGCCTGCGCGAGCTCGGCCGGGTCGATGCCGACGCGGGCGCCGGCGGCGAGGGCCGCGGCGGCGTTGTGGGCGTAGTGGCGGCCGGGGACGGAAACGGTGAAGGTGTGCTCGACGCCGTCGAGGAGGACCGTCACCTCGCTCTTCATCCCGTTCGGGACGATCTTCAGGATGCGGGCGTCGGAGTCCTCGGACTCGCCGACGGTGATCACGGAGAGGCCCTCGCGGTCCGCGACGCGGCGGGCCAGCTCGCGGGCGCCCGCGTGCTCGCCGACGACCAGGGTGCCGCCGGGGCGGATCTTGGCGGTGAAGGCCTCGAAGGACTCGTAGATCTCGTCCATGGAGGCGTAGTTCGCGTGGTGGTCCAGCTCGACGTTGAGGACGATCGCGACCTCGGGGTCGTACTTCTGGAAGCTGCGGTCGCTCTCGTCGGCCTCGGCGACGAAGACCTCGCCGGAGCCGTGCCGGGCGTTCGTGCCGGGGCCCGCGAGGTCGCCGCCGATGGCGTACGAGGGGTCGAGGCCGAGCTCGGTGAGGGCGACGGCCAGCATGGAGGTGGTGGTCGTCTTGCCGTGCGTACCGGCGACGGCGATCGCGCGGAGGCCGTCCATGAGGGAGGCGAGCGCGTCGGAGCGGTGGACCACGGGGATGCCGAGCTCGGCGGCGCGGGCCAGCTCGGGGTTGTCGGCGCGGATGGCGCTGGAGACGACGACGGCGGAGGCGTCGTCGGCGAGGTGCTCGGCGGCGTGCCCGATGTGCACGGTGGCACCGAGGGCGCGCAGCGACTCGGCGGTCGCGGACTCCTTGGCATCGCTGCCGGCGACCTTGGCGCCCCGCTGGGCGAGGATCTTCGCGATGCCCGACATTCCGGCACCGCCGATGCCGATGAAGTGCGGCCGTTCCATGGCGGCAGGGATGGCGGGTGCCATGCGGATCTCTCCCCGGGGTGTGTGGTTCTGGAAGACCCCAGCCTAGTGGCTCACGCGCGCGTGCCCGGCGGGGCGCGGTGGAGCGGGCGCCGGGTCCGCGCCCCCTGCACGGGGCGCGGACCGGGTGCTGCCGCTACTCGCTGTGGGCGAAGAGCTTCAGGACGGGGACCCCGACCTTGTGGCGGGCCCGGGAGGCCCAGTCGCGGTGGAAGAACTCCTCCACGTAGTGCGGGGCGGTGAGGACGATCACCTCGTCCGCCTCCGACTCCTCGACCACCGCCTTCATCTTGTCGAGCGGGTGGTCCTCCACGACCTGGCCGACCGCCTCGCAGCCGGCGTTTCTCAGGGCCTGGAGCGAGACCTCCAGGGACTTCTCGGCCAGCGGCCGGGCCTCCTTGCCCTCCGGTTCGTCGCCCTCCCGGGCGGCTTCCTTGAGTTCGCCCATGGCGACGTCGTCGATGGCACGCAGCAGTACATCGGCCTGGTCACCACGCGGCTGCATGAGAACGATGAAGGACATGCCCTCGTCGCCGTGCAGGGTGGTGACGAATTCCACGTCGACGGACGTGAGGGGCTTCTCGATCATCAGAACGCTAGTGAACACCTCAGGAGCCCTTCTGCGGAAACCATCCTTCCCCGTGCGGGCACGGGGTCTGCGACAGTAAGTGTGCCCAGCGGACGCTAAGCGGAACGACAAATTCCGCCCCTTGTCAGATCCGACGGTAGCGGGTGAAGAGGAAGCCGTCCTGCTCCAGCACGGAAGCCACCTGGAAGCGTGTCGGGACGGCCACCGAAGGGCCTCCGGCGATCCGCTGGGCGTCCCCCGCCGTCATCGTCGGGGAGACCGTCAGACACAGCTCGTCGAGGACCCCCGCCGCCACGAACTGGCCGAGCAGCCGGGGCCCGCCCTCGGTCAGCTGGCGCCGCAGCCCGCGCTCCGCGAGCGCCGCCACCGCGCGGGCCGGCTCCACCCCGGGCCCGTCGCCGGCGATCAGCACCACGGCGCCCGCCGCCCGGGCGTCGGCGATCCGGTCGGGGGGCGCGGCCGCCCCCGTGAGGACCAGGGTCGGCAGGAGCGGCTCCGTGAAGAGCGGCAGTGAGAAGTCGAGGTTCAGGGAGGCGCTGACCACGGCGATCACGGGCGCCGGGCCCTGTCCGGCGGTGGCCCGGCGGGCCGCGAAGGCCTCACGCGCGCGGGCCGGGCGGTAGCCCTCCAGGCGGACCGTTTCCGCGCCCACCACGACCACGTCGGCGAGCCCGCGCAGGACGCCGAAGATCCGCATGTCCGTCTCGGAGGAGAGCGGCTGGGAGCGCCCCTCGTGCTGGCCGGCCCCGTCGAGCGAGGAGACCATGTTGGCCCGCAGCCACGCGCCCTCCCCCTCGGCCTCCGGATAGGCGTAGGCGTCGGCGAGGGCGTCGAGCGACCACTCCTGGTCGGCGGCGGCGGTGGCTGTCGTGTCCGTCACAGGGAAGAGCTGGCGCATGATCGAAGTCTGACACGGCGCTTACAGTGGGGAACTGTGTCGACCCGTGCCCTCACCGAAGCGGCTTCCCCCGAAGCGGCCCCGCTCTCGCTCTGCTCCCGAGAGCCCCACGTCCCCGCCGACCGTCTCGTCGCGGAGATGGTGCCGCCGCCGCGCTTCGACTCCGTACGTTTCGACACGTACCTCCCGGACCCGAACCAGCCGAGCCAGACGGACGCCGTCAAGGCCCTGAGCACCTTCGCCGAGGGCCTCGGCGGGGCGCACGCCACCGGCGCGGGCAAGCGCCGCTGGTTCGCGAAGAAGCCCGCCGCCCCCAGCGGCCCGCGCGGGGTCTACCTGGACGGCGGGTACGGCGTCGGCAAGACCCACCTGCTGGCCTCGCTGTGGCACGCGACCCCCGCGGAGCCCGCGCTGAAGGCCTTCGGCACCTTCGTCGAGCTGACCAATCTGGTCGGCGCGCTCGGCTTCCAGCAGACCGTGAAGACGCTGAGCGGACACCGTCTCCTCTGCATCGACGAGTTCGAGCTGGACGACCCGGGCGACACCGTCCTCGTCTCCAGCCTCCTCGGCAAGCTCGTGGAGTCGGGCGTGGCCCTCGCCGCCACCTCGAACACGCTGCCGGGCAAGCTCGGCGAGGGCCGGTTCGCCGCCGCCGACTTCCTCCGCGAGATCCAGGGCCTCTCGGCGCACTTCCGGCCGCTGCGGATCGACGGCGAGGACTACCGCCACCGCGGTCTGCCCGAGGCCCCGGCCCCGTACTCCGACCAGGTGGTCACCGAGACCGCGTACGCCACGCCGGGCGCGTCCCTCGACGACTTCCCGCACCTGCTCGAACACCTGGCCAGGGTTCACCCGAGCCGGTACGGCGCCCTCACCGACGACCTCGCGGCCGTCTGCCTCACCGACGTCCAGCCGGTCCCGGACCAGTCGACGGCCCTGCGGCTCGTCGTCCTCGCCGACCGTCTGTACGACCGCGAGATACCCGTGCTCGCCTCCGGACTCCCCTTCGACCGGCTCTTCAGCGACGAGATGCTGAACGGCGGCTACCGCAAGAAGTACTTCCGGGCGATCTCCCGGCTCACCGCGCTCGCCCGCGACGCGAAGGGGCTCGTCGCGCAGTAGCTTGGTGGCCGTACCCGATCGAAAGGGATCCACCATGGCCACCGTGCGTCACGCCCACACCGTCTGGCAGGGCGACCTGCTCAAGGGCTCCGGCGTCGTCACCCTCGACTCCTCCGGTCTCGGCTCGTACGACGTCTCCTGGCCGGCCCGGTCCGAGGAGCCCAACGGCAAGACGAGCCCCGAGGAGCTCATCGCCGCCGCGCACTCCTCCTGCTTCTCGATGGCCTTCTCGAACGGTCTGGCCAAGGCGGGCCACGCCCCCGAGCGCCTGGAGACGAAGGCCGACGTCACCTTCCAGCCGGGCGAGGGCATCACGGGCATCCACCTGACCGTGCGCGGCACGGTCTCCGGCCTGGACGCGGACGAGTTCCAGGCCCTCGCCGAGGACGCCAAGAAGAACTGCCCGGTCAGCCAGGCGCTCACGGGCACGACGATCACCCTCACCGCCGAACTGGCCTGACGCAGGGTCAGCCTCCGCGCCACATGAGGCCGTTGTGGCCCGCATGGTTCACCTGCCACCACAGTGCGTGATACACACATGCGGGTCACACGTCACACACCTGTCCGCCAACAGGAAAAGTGGGTTGCCTCATGTCCGCAACACGACGTCAGATCCTCTCCCGCACCGGCGCGTCCGTCGCCGGGATCGCCTTCACGGGCGCCCTCTCCGAACTCTTCGCCGGAACCGCCGCGGCGGCCCCGCCGGCCCGGGGCGGCTACGGCCCCCTCGTACCCGACCCGGACGGTCTCCTCGACCTCCCGGCCGGCTTCCGCTACAAGGTCCTCTCCCGGCAGGGCGACCCGCTGCGCTCCGGCGAGGGCCTCGTCCCCAGCAACCACGACGGCATGGGCGCCTTCGCCGGCCGCCGCGGCCGGGTGCACCTCGTCCGCAACCACGAGAACCGGGTCACCGGGAAGATCCCCGTCCCCACCGTCCCCGGCCTCACGTACGACCCGGCCGCCAAGGGCGGCTGTACGGCGCTCGAACTCGACGGCCGCAACAACGTCCTCGGCGAGCGGGTCGCGATCGCCGGTACCGCCGTCAACTGCGCCGGCGGGCCCACCCCCTGGAACACCTGGCTGACCTGCGAGGAGACCGAGGACCGGGCCGGCACCAACGGCTACACCAAGGACCACGGCTTCATCTTCGAGGTCGACGGCGCCGACCCGCACCGCACCGGAGCCGTCCCGCTCACCGCGATGGGCCGCTTCCAGCACGAGGCGATCGCCGTCGACCCGGCGAGCGGCATCGTGTACGAGACGGAGGACGCCTTCCTCCAGCCCTTCGGACTCTTCTACCGCTTCCTGCCCGACAAGCCGCTCGGCGGCACCGGCTCGCTGCGCGCGGGCGGCGCCCTGGAGGCCATGCGGGTGCCCGGCGTACCCGACCTGTCCGCCGTCCAGGAGACCGGCGCCCGCTTCGACGGCATCGAGTGGGTCCCCGTACCGGACCCGCTGGCGACGTCGACCCCCGTCCGGCTCCAGGACTTCGGACCGAAGGGCATCACGCACGCCCAGAAGCTGGAGGGCTGCTACTGGGGCGGGCGGGCCGTCTACTTCGTGTCGTCCTTCGCGCGGGCCAAGGACGGCTCGGCGGCCACCCACTTCGGCCAGGTGTGGAAGTACGAACCGCACAGGCGCCGGCTCACCCTCGTCGTGGTCTTCGGCCCGAGCACCGACGTCCAGCTCCCCGGCGAGTCCCCGGACAACATCTGTCTGGCGCCGACCGGGGGCCTGATGGTCTGCGAGGACGGCGACGGGGCGCAGCACGTCTTCGGGGTGAGCAGGGAGGGCGAGGTGTACGCGGTGGCCCGGGGCGCCCAGAACATCGGGACGCCGGAGGCCCCGGAGTGGGGCGAGTTCGCGGGCGTCACGTTCTCCCCGGACCGCTCGACGATGTACGTCAACTGCTACACGCCCGGCACGACGTTCGCGGTGACGGGCCCGTGGTGCTGAGCTGACGGGCGCTCATGCGGCCGCGCTACGCGCGTTACACGCCCGTAGCGCGGCCGCCCCACGCCGACAACGCGCGCTTGCGTGAATGCGCGGGTGACCCTTCACCCAGTCGATCAGAAGCCCCCGCTCGGGCGGCTCGCCGCCCTCGGCGCGCAGCACGTCCTCATCATGTACACCGGCTGCGTCACCGTCCCGCTGGTCTTCGGCGGCGCGGCCGGACTCGATCCGGCGGCCATCGCGCTCCTCATCAACGCCGACCTGCTGATCGCCGGTCTCGTGACCCTGGTGCAGAGCCTCGGGGTCGGCCGGATCCTCGGCATCCGGCTGCCGGTCGTCACGGGCGCGACCTTCGCGGGCGTGACCCCGATGATCCTCGTCGAGCAGGAGTACGGCATGCCGGCCGTGTACGGCTCGATGCTGGCGGCCGGACTCTTCGGGCTCCTGGTGGCGGTGCCGTTCGCCCGGCTCGTACGGTTCTTCCCGCCGCTCGTCAGCGGCACCGTCATCACCGTCGTCGGCCTCTCGCTCATCGGTGTCGCGGCGGGGCTGATCACCGGCAACGACCCGAAGGCTCCCGACCACGCCTCCGGCGAACGCCTCGCCCTCGCGGCGGGGGTCCTGCTGTTCATCGTGCTCTTCACCCGTTTCACCCGGGGGTTCCTCGGTCAGGTCGGCATCCTGCTCGCGCTCGTGCTCGGCACCCTGGCGGCCGTACCCCTCGGGCTCACCGACTTCTCCCGGGTCTCCGGCACCGACTGGGTGGGCCTCGCGGCCCCCTTCCACTTCGGGGCGCCGCAGTTCCCGCCGACCGCCGTCATCGCGATGTGCGTGGTGATGCTGGTGATCTTCACCGAGTCGACGGCCTCCATGCTGGCGGTCGGCGAGGCCACCGGCCGGCCGGTCACGGACCGGGACCTGGCGCGCGGTCTGGCGGCCGACGGGCTCTCCGGGGTGCTCGGCGGCGCGATGAACTCCTTCATGGACACCGTCTTCACGCAGAACGTCGGCCTCATCGGGATCACCAAGGTCGCCAGCCGGTACGTCACCGCCGTCGCGGGCGGCATCCTCGTCGTCCTCGGCCTCCTCCCCCGGCTCGGCGCCGTCGTCGCCGCGCTGCCGGGCCCGGTCGTGGGCGCGGCGGGCCTGGTGCTCTTCGCCACGGTCACCATGGTCGGCGTGAACACCCTGCGCCGGGCCGACCTGGACCGGGGCCACAACCTGACGATCGCGGCGGTCGCGCTCGGCGTCGGCCTGCTGCCGGAGGTCGCCGACGGCATCTACGACGGCTTCCCCGCCTGGTCCCGGATCATCCTCGGCAGCGGCATCACGAGCGCGGCCCTCGCCGCCTTCCTCCTGAACCTCCTCTTCCACCACACGCCGGGCAGCCGCGCGGGTGCGGAGGCCCTGGTTCCGTCGCAGGATCGGGAGAGGACGAGCGGTGCGGCGGAAGGGGCCCGAGGTGGCGAAGAAGGACGGCGAGAAGAAGAAGCCGAAGGCCCCCGAACCCGTACTGCGTGAGCTCCTCCGTCTCCCGGAGGGCGAGCGGATCGACCTCACCGCGTACGACGCGGGGGCGACGCCCGCCGGACCCACCGACAAGGCGGCGGGGCTCGAAGCCACCACCGCCCTCGGGCCGCGCCTCGCCGACCTCCAGGAACGCCTCTACGCGGCGAGCACCGCCGGCGACCGGCGGCGCATGCTCCTCGTCCTCCAGGGCATGGACACCAGCGGCAAGGGCGGCACGGTCAAACACGTCATCGGCCTCTTCAACCCGTCCGGCTGCCGGATCCGGGCGTTCAAGGCGCCGACCCGGGAGGAGCTGAACCATCCCTTCCTCTGGCGGGTCATGCGGGCGCTCCCCCAGCCGGGCGAGATCGGCATCTTCGACCGCTCGCACTACGAGGACGTCCTCATCGCCCGGGTCCGCGAGCTGGTCCCGCACCGCCGGATCGGCCGCCGCTACGGCCAGATCAACCGCTTCGAGCAGTCCCTCGCGGAGGACGGGGTGACCGTGGTGAAGGTCTTCCTCCACCTCTCGTACGAGGAGCAGCGCGCGCGGCTCCTCCAGCGCCTGGACAACCCCGAGAAGCACTGGAAGTTCAGCCCGGGCGACATCGAGGAGCGGGCGCTGTGGCCGGAGTACCGGCGGGCGTACGAGATCGCCCTGGAACGCTGCTCGACGGACGAGGCCCCCTGGTACCTGGTCCCGGCGGACCGCAAGTGGTACCGCAACTGGGCGATCAGCAAGCTGCTGCTCGAACACCTGGAGGCGCTGGACCCGAAGTACCCGCCGGGGGACTTCGACGTGGAGGAGTGCAGGGCGCGGCTACTGGCCTCGTGAGTCCCGCGCGATGGCGCGTCGGCTCGGCGTGTGGACTCGGGTGCTGCTGCTGTCGCGTCGCGAGCGTTAATCACTTTGATCGGATAACTTCCGATCGTGAACAGTTCTGTACGAAAAATGGCGGCGCTCGGTCTCCTGGGCGCCGCCCTCGTCGGCTGCGGCACCGGCGCGGCCGACAGCCCGGCGCCGAAGCCGAAGGCGGCCGTCACCGAGAGCCCTACGCCCAGGGCCAGCGCCGCCGCCCCCGGCCCGAAGCCCGCGCGCGTCCCTGCCGCCCCGCCCACCATGGCCCCCGGCCCCGGCGGCCTCACCCCCGTCTACTCGCGCCGGGCGAAGGGCACCGAGAAGGTCGTCGCGCTCACCTTCGACGCCGACATGACGGCCGATCAGGGGCCCAGGGCCGCGCGCGGCGAGCACTTCGACAACCCCGAGCTCATCGCGACCCTGCGCCGGCTCAAGGTGGACGCGACCGTGTTCATGACGGGCCGCTGGGCGGAGGAGTACCCGGACCAGGCCAAGTCCATCGGCGGCGACCCCCGCTTCGAGATCGCCAACCACTCCTACAGCCACTACGCCTTCGCGACCCCCTGCTACGGCCTGCCGACCGTCCCCGGCCCCGACATGGCCTCCGACGTGCAGCGCGCCTTCGACTCCTTCCGGGACGCCGGGGCGCTCAACGTCGTCCCGTACTTCCGCTTCCCCGGCGGCTGCTACGACGACGCCGCCCTGCGCGCCCTCGCCCCGGTCGGCGTCACCGCCGTCCAGTGGGACGTGGTCAGCGGCGACGCCTTCGCGAAGGACGCGGACGCCGTCGCCGAGCAGGTCGTCGACGGGGTGAAGCCCGGCTCGCTCGTCGTCATGCACTGCACCCGCAGCGCCGCCCCCGTGACCGAGCAGGCGATCCGCCGCATCGTCCCGGAGCTCCGCGCCCGCGGCTACCGCTTCGTGAAGGTCTCGGAGCTCATGAGCCGCTGACCCGGCCTCACTCCAGGCGAGCCGTGGCCCGGCACGCGAGCGCCGCCGTCGCCGCCGCGAGGAGCAGCGCGCCGCCGCAGGCGAGCCAGGGCGGCTCGGCGGTGGCCGTACGGGCGCCGGTGACCAGGGCCGTCATGGCGTGCTTCGCCGGGGAGCCGGTCGCCACGAGCGCCAGGAGGGAACCGAGCACGAGCGCGGCGAGCGACCAGCCGGGGGCCTGGAGGAAGGGGCGGGAGGCCAGCGCGCCGACCGCGGCCCCCGTCAGGGCGCAGGCCAGGGCCGCGAGCAGCCCGGCGGTGGCCGCGGCGAGGACGGTGACCCCGCGCCGGTCGCCGATCGCCGTCACCACGAGAACGGCGACCGTGCCGACGAGGACCGGCCAGACGGTGCCGGTGAGCAGCGCCGCGAGATGCGCGCGGCTCCGGCCGGCCGCCGCCGCGACCACGCCCCGGGCGGCGGGCGGCTCCTGGGTGAGGCAGATCCGTACGGACCAGGCGGACACCGGGAGCAGGGCGGCGGCGGTGAACCCGAGCGCGCCGAGCACCGGTTCCCCGGCCTGGATGCCGACGCCGATGAAGGCCGCGTAGAGGAGCAGCGGTGCGAGCCAGCGCTGGGAGCGGAGGAGCAGACCCGACTGGTAGCGCAGGAGCGCCGTCATACCCGTACGCCTTCGGTGCCGAGGTGGTGGATGTGCCAGGACGCGGCGAGGAGGACGCCCAGAAGGGCGTCGGAGTGCGCCGCGTCGACGGTGAGGAGGGTGGTGCCGTCGGGGCCGGGGGCGGCCAGGGGGTCGCCGGGCAGGCGGGCGGGGAGCGGCCGGCCGCCGGATGCGACGATACGGACGGAGGCCCGGGAGCCGACGGGACCGGCCGCGGAAGAGGACACGGCGTGACCGGGCCCGGTCCTCCCCGTCAAGACACCGCCCGCCCTCGCCCCGGGCTCGCGCCGAGCCTCCCGAAGCCCCCCGCCCGTCGCCGCGGACTCCGGCCCGGTCGGCGGACGTCCCTCCGGCCCCACGACCACCGGCGCCCTCTCCCGTACCCGGCCGCCCTCCACCCCGTACACCACGGCCGCCTCCCCCTCCAGGCGGCGGGGGTCGTGGTCGACGAAGACGACCGTCGCGCCCGCAGCGAGGCGTTCGCGGACGGCCGCGTCCAGTTCGTCGCGGGCGCCGGCGTCGAGGCCGGTCCAGGCCTCGTCGAGGACGAGCAGGGCGGGGTCGGCGAGGAGGGCCTGGGCGACGGCGACCTTCTGGCTGGTGCCCTTGGAGAGCTCCGCCAGGGCGGTACGCGCGTGCGTGCCGGCCCCGAACCGTTCCAGCCACTCCTCCGCCCGGGCCCGCGCCGCCGGGGGCCCGAGGCCCTGGACGCGGCCCAGGTGGACCAGGTAGTCGAGGGCCGTGAACGGCAGGGCGACGGGGAAGCGTTCGGGGACGTACGCGGTGCGGGCCGGGCGGCCGGTGACGCGGCCCTCGGTGGGCGCGTCGATGCCGGCGAGCAGCCGGAGCAGCGTGGACTTGCCGGTGCCGTTGGTGCCGGCGACCCGGACGAGGGCGGCGGAGGGCAGGTCGAGGGAGACCTGCCGCAGCACCCACGGCCCGCGCGGGCCGTGCCGCCGCCCGACGTGCTCCAGCCTCAATTCGACGCGTTCTTCTGCGGGGTGAGCTCGCTCGGCCGGACGACGACGAAGCCCTGGCCCTCCAGCTTGAGCTGCACGGCCTCGCCCGAGCCGCCACGGAGCATGGAGCCGAGCGACTGCGAGCGGTGCAGGGAGGTGTGGAGCTGCTCGCTCCAGCCGACGACGGCGTCGGTGTCGACGTACACCGGGGCCTGCGGGGTGACGGGGATGACGATCGGGTTGCCCTCGCACATCAGGGCGATCTTGCCGTAGCCGGAGAAGACGGAGTTGAAGAGGCCGCCGCCGGTCATGCCGGCGCCCTTCACCGTCCTGATGTCGTAGTGGAGGGTGGCGTCGAAGCAGAGGACGTTGCGGCCGTTGACGGTGAAGGCCTCGCCCTGCTCGATCTCGACGATGAAGCAGTTCTGCGCCTCGTGCGCGAACCAGGCCTCGCCCTGTCCCCGTACGGCCATCAGCGCCAGGCCCTCGCCGGTGACGGCCCGCTTGAGCATGCCGCCGATGCCCTGGCCCTTGCGCTCGAACTGCAGGTCACCGCGGAAGGCGATCATCGAGCCCTGGCGGGCGTGCATCTCGCCGTTCACGGTGTACTTGACCGATTTGGCGTTCTGGAGGGTCATCCCCGGGAAGGTCGCCGCCTCGGCGAGGTGCTCACCGGCAAAAAGATCGCTCTTCATGAGGGGCATCCTGGCCCGGAAGCGATGATTCCCACAAGAATCGCTCCTCAGGGCGATGGCAGACTTGCCGGGTGAGCAGCAACGAGACCGATCTCCGCGATGAGAAGCCCCAGTTCGTCCTCCCCCTGGTCGTCCGGATCGAGCGCGACGCGCCCCCGGCCCGTACCGACGCGCTGGAGACCGCGGCGCGGGCCGTCCTGGAGATCCTCACCGACGACCGTTCCCTCGGCGAGGGCGAGTGGGCGCAGGCGATCACCGACTGGCAGGACGCCCGGATCCGCAAGGTGGTGCGCCGGGCGCGCGGCGCGGAGTGGCGCCGGGCGAACACGCTGCCGGGGATCACGGTGACCGGTGCGGAGGCCGAGGTACGGGTCTTCCCGCCGGTCCCGCTGGACGGCTGGCCCAAGGACCTCGCGAAGCTCCAGGTGTCCGGCACGGACCTCGACGACCCGGCGGCGCCCGGCCCCGTGGCGCAGGGGGCGCCGGTGCTGTGGATGAACCCGGAGCTCGACATGTCGGCGGGCAAGGCGATGGCGCAGGCCGGCCACGGGGCGCAGCTCCTGTGGTGGGCGATGGCGGAGGCCGACCGGAAGGCGTGGCAGGAGGCGGGCTTCCCGCTCGCGGTGCGCACGGCACCGGCCGGGGACTGGGCGGCCCTGACGACGAGCGGGCTGCCGGTCGTCCGTGACGCGGGCTTCACGGAGATCGCGCCCGGCTCGTGCACGGTGGTGTCGGAGGGCAGCGCCCTCTTCGCCCCCGAGCTGCGTCTCGCCCGGCCCTGACGGCGGCCGGGGCGGCTGTCGGACCCGTGCCGTAGTGTGCGGCCGCGTCCTCAGCACCTGGGAGATCCACATGTCCGTACAGGCCCGGCTCCTCACCACCGTCCCCGCTCCCCTGCCCCCGACAGCGGCCGGTCCGCCGGAGATCGTGGGGAGGCCGGGGCGCCGGCTGCTCGTCCAGCGGAGCGACGAGGAGGTCGTGGCGCGGCCACTGGACGACGCCCACGCGGCCCGGCCGGGAGCGGAGGTCCGTTTTCCCGCGCCCTGGCCGCGTCGCCGCGGGACCTGGGAGGTGTCGCCCGACGCGGGCCTGGCCGTCTTCGCCGGGGTGCACGCCGTGCGGGCGGTGGAGACGTCGGGGGCGACGCGCTGGGAGGTCCGGCACGGCTGCTGGTACGGGGCGTGCGGGAAGCTGCACGAGTCGTACGACGAGTACGCGGAGGACCGGGACCACCGATACCCGGACGACGGCTCCGTCGGTTTCTCCGCGGACGGAAGCCTCGTCTGGGCCCACGTCCGCGGCCCGCTGGCCGAGGGCGAACTCACTCCGGACACCGTCGACGAATGGCTGGTGATCGACGCCGCCGACGGCCGGGTCCTCGCACGGGCCGACGCGCGGGCCGCGGCGGCCGGCAGCATCCACGTCCCCCACCCGACCGACCCCCGCCGGATGGGCCTCAGCATCGGCGAGGGCCAGGACGGCGCGCCCCTGCGGCTGGGCACCTGGGACGGGGAGAAGCTGAACGTCACGTACGTGGAGGGCGACCTCTGCCTGCTGAGCGTGAGCCCGTCGGGCGACCGCCTGATGACGGTCTCCCACGACCAGGACGCGCTCGCCGTCCGCGACTCCGGGGGGCTGGTCGTGGACGGCCTGGAATGGGACGCGGAGTCGGTGGTGCCGCCCCATCCTGACGCCCCGTCCGACGACGCGGAGGACGAGATGCCGGTCTGCTGGGACTGGGCGGGCGGCTTCGTGCACGAGACGACGCTCGTCGTGTCGACCGCGGAGAGCGACGACGAGTGGGGCGAGGCCCGCCATTGGCTACTCGACACGACGACCCCGGACGACCTCCACCCGATCACCTACCCGGCCCCGCCCGGCACCCGGCCGACGGCCCTGGGCAACGGCGTCTGGGCGACCCTCTCCGAGTCCGGCGAGGCCTTGCACGCCTGGGTGCTGGAACCAGTCCAGTGACTGGCCGTGCGGGCCGGTGAAGGCCACGGGCCTCTCGTCCAGGGCCAGGGCGAACACCGCCCGGTCCTGCGGTGCGGGGTGCGGGAGGCGGGCCGCCACGGACGGCAGGACGCTCGTGGCCTCGTTCGAGATCCAGTGGGCCGGGAGGCCGCGCATCGTCTCGGCGAAGGCCTCCCGGGCCTGCGTCGGGAGGTAGTACAGGACCGCGCTGTGGAAGACCACGGGCGTGGCGCCCGGCGGCGCCTGAGCAACCAGCTCGCGGACCGTCTCGTTGAGGTCGCCGCGGACGAGGTGCGGGGGCTCCGCGCGCGCGACGCGCACGGCGTCCCGCAAGCGGTCCGCCCGCTCGCGCTGCTCCGGCCAGACCAGGGACTCCAGCCAGCGCATGTCGTCGGCGTCGCGAACGTCGAGAGGGTTCAGGTCGATTCCCGCCCGCCACACGACCTCGGGCAACGTCTCGGGCAGCGGTACCGGGCCGGAGGTGCGGCACGTGAGCGTGACCGGGCTGCCGGCCGGGCCGAACGAGGGGCGGTCGTCGTACGCGTACCGGTAGCGGTCCGGGTACAGGCACAGTCCCGCGGAGGCACCGACCTCGATCAGGGCCAAAGGCCCGGGCAGCGACGCCAGGAGCGGCAGCAGGGTGGCGCAGCGGCCCGCCTCGTTCGTCTGGGTGCGGCGTCGCAGCATCGTCTCCCTCACCCGGCCCCAGTTGCCGATCACCCAGCTCCGGAACTCCTCGGGGTCCTCCGTGGGCCCGTCGAGGAAACGCACGGCGGCCAGGAGCAGGTTCGGCTGCCGACGGGGTTCCGGGAGCTGCTCGATCAGGGCCGTCAGCTTCTCGTCCTCCGCCACGGCGGCGGCCAGCTCCTCATAGCGGGCGGAGTGCCCCCGGGCCTCCCTCGTGGCGAAGTGCCGGTACAGGTCTGCGGTGTCCACCGTCATCCCTTCGTCGTCCCTTCGTCATCCCTTCGCCGGCGAAGATCCAAACGAAGCGCACGCCGACTGTCTCGAAGCTCACAGCGGCCGAACCTCAAATGAAGCTCTGAACCTCGGCCTCGGGAGGTTCGAGTGGAGCCGCTCGGGTCATCAGGGGAGGGACTGAGGACCGAAGGAGGGGGACATGACGGAACTCGGCATCGGCATCGGCTGGCGTCCCGAGATCGCTGAGGCGGTGGAGGCCCTGCACGGCGTCGACTGGGTGGAGGTCGTCGCGGAGAACATCTGCGCCGACCATCTGCCCGACTCCCTGACCCGGCTCCGCGAGCGCGGCGTGACGGTCGTCCCGCACGGCGTCTCGCTCGGGCTCGGCGGGGCCGACCGCCCGGACCCGGCGCGGCTCGCGGCGCTCGGGGAGAAGGCGGTGGCCCTGGGGGCGCCGCTGGTCACGGAGCACATCGCGTTCGTACGGGCCGGGGGGCCGCTCACCGCGACCCCGCTGCTCGAAGCCGGCCACCTGCTGCCCGTGCCCCGGACCCGGGACGCGCTCGACGCGCTCTGCGAGAACGTGCGCATCGCGCAGGACGCCCTGCCCGTCCCGCTCGCCCTGGAGAACATCGCGGCCCTGATCGCCTGGCCGGGCGAGGAGATGACGGAGGGACAGTTCCTGGCGGAGCTGGTGGAGCGTACGGGGGTACGGCTCCTCATCGACGTCGCCAACCTGCACACCAACCACGTCAACCGCGGCGAGGACCCGGCCCGTGCCCTGTCCGAGCTGCCGGTCGAAGCGATCGCCTACGTCCACGTGGCGGGCGGGATCGAGCGGGACGGCGTCTGGCACGACACCCACGCCCACCCGGTCCCCCGCAAGGTCCTCGACATCCTGGCGGACCTCGCCTCCCGAGTGACCCCGCCGGGCGTCCTCCTCGAACGGGACGACGACTTCCCGCCGGCGGAGGAGCTGGCGCTGGAGCTGGATGCCATCCGGACCACTGTGGGCGGGCGTTCCGCGACGGCCGTGGCCGCAGCCCACGCGCACGGCGCCCTTCCCCTGGTGCCCGCGCCCCGACGCGCCCCGCTGCTCATCGGCGCCGGCGCCCGCGTCTCCGGAGGCCCCATGCCCGGCGCGGCGCCCACCCTGGAGGACCCCACACCGCGACCCGGCGCGCGTCAGCGCCTCGCCGTCACCCAGGCCTCCCTCCTCTCCGCGCTCGTCGCCGGCACCCCCGTCCCCGAAGGCTTCGACACCCGTCGGATCGCCGTCCAGAGCCGCGCCCTCGCCGCCAAGCGCGCCGGGGTCGTCGCGAAGGTCGCGCCGGAGCTGCCGGAGATCCTCGGCAAGGACTTCCGGCCCGCGTTCCTCGCGTACGCCCGTTCCCGTCCCATGAGCGGCGGCTACCGCCGTGACGCCCTCGACTTCGCCGAGCACCTGCTGCTCGCCGAGCGCCCCGAGGACCCGGCGGCTCGGCGGCGGCTCACGGAGTGGTGGCAGGACCGTTCCGGCAGCCGCCCGCCCGGCCGCGCCACCCGGCTCGTTCGGGCCGCCCGCCACGCTCTCGTCCGGAGATGACCATGGACCTTCTCGTCGTGCTCGTCTATCTCGCGGGCGCCGTCGGCGTCACGCTCGTCATCACCCGGGTCGTCCGGACGCGGGGCGGCCCCGGCGGGCCCGTCCACGACCGGTACGAGGTGGCCTTCCTCAACGGCGGCCCGGCCCGTGTCGTCGACACCGCACTCGCCGCCCTGCAGGCCGACGGCCGGCTCGCGATCGGCGGCCCCGGCATCGTCGCGGTCGTCCGGCCCACCGCGTACGACCCGGTGGAGCGCGCCGTCCTCCAGGAGCACGCCGCCGCCCCGCACGGGGCCCTGCACCACCTGCGCCTGGGCGTGATGCGGCACCCGGCGGTCCAGGAGATCGGCGACGGTCTCGCGGCGCGCGGTCTGGTCGTCGCCCCGGCGACGCGACGGACCACGGCGCGCTGGTGCGGCGCCCTCGCCCTCGCGGCCTTCGCCCTCTTCCCCGTCTCGATCGTCCTCACGGTGATCGACCTCGCCGGCTCCCCGGAGTTCCGGGTCCCGTTCGTCTTCAAGGTGGCGCCGATGCTGTTCGCCGCCTTGATCACCGGCATCGTCTGCGGGTCGGTCGCCGCCCGGCAGGTCACTTCGGCCGGCCGCCGCGCGGTCCTCGCGTACGGCAGGGAGCACGGCCCTCTCGCGGACGCCGGCCATCTCGTGGCCCTGCACGGGCTGCGGGCCCTGCCGGACCCGGTCCTCCGGGAACAGCTGGTCGCCGCCGCCCGGTTCTACGGGCCGCCCCGGCGGAACGGGCGCGGCGGCAGGCGGCCCTCGCCGTCGCACTTCTCGTCCTCGGACGCGGCCGCCCTCGGCGTGGCGACCGAGTGGTGCGCGACCAACAGCTCCTGCGGAGGCGGAGGCGGGGGCAGTAGCTCCTGCTCGGGCGCCGGGACCTGCTCCTCGGGCTGCGGCGGCTCCGGCGGCAGCTCGTGCTCCGGCTCCAGCTGCGGTGGCTCCGGCTCCAGCTGCGGCGGGTCGAGCTCCAGCTGCGGTGGCTCCGGCTCCAGCTGCGGCGGGTCGAGCTCCAGCTGCGGCTCCAGCTCCAGCTCGTGTTCGAGTTCCAGCTCCAGTTCGTGCTCCAGCTCCAGTTCCAGCAGCTGAGGGGCCATTCGGGTGGCGGCCCCGGCCGTCCTCCCGTACAACCGGGGCATGATCTGGGTTCCGCTGCTCCTGGTGGCGTTCGTCGTGGCCGGTGCCGGCTGTGCGCGGGTCTGCCGTGCCTCGCTCGCCGCCGCCCGGCCCCTCGGGTCGTCCGGCGGTACGGAGGAGCTGACCGTGTGCGAGGCGGCCTACCTCGCCGGCGGGCCGTTCCGGGTCACCGATCTGACCCTGGTGTCGATGCACCGGGCGCGGCGGCTGCTGCTCGCGCACACCGGCTGGGCGACGGTCGTGGACGCCACGGGCGCCGGGGGTGACGAGCTGGAGCGCGCGGTGCTGGGTGCGATCGGGCCCGCCGGGCAGTCGCCGGTTCCGGCCGTCCGTCCGGTGGTCGCCGCCGCCGATTCCGTACGGCTCCTCGCGGAGGGGCTCGTCCAGCGGGGGCTCGCCGTCTCCGAGGAGGCGCGCCGGGAGATGGCGGCCGGGGTGCGGGCGGTACGGGCGGGGTTCCTGCTGACGCTGGTGCTCGGGACGGTCTCGGCGCTGCTCGTGGCCGAGCCGGAGCGGTCCCTGGTCGTCGCCGGTTTCGCGCTGCCGCTCGTCGGCTCGGGGCTGTGCCTGCTGATCGGGGGGATCGAGGTGTATCCGTACACCCGCTGGGCGTCCCCGGCCGGGCAGCGGCTGCTCTCGGGGCTGTCGCCGGCCGATCCGCTGACCGCCCTCGCGACGCGCGGCCCCGCCGTCCTGGAGCCGGAGCTCCGCGCGGCCCTGAAAGGCCGAGGCCCAGGAGAGGCCCCGCCGGAAAGGCCCTGAAATGACGCCGGTGCGGCGCGCATGACGCGCGCCGCACCCGGAGCCGGACCCGGTGTCGCTGGAGCAGCGGGCAATGGTGCCGCCCGCCGTCTGATCTTCCGGGTCAAGGGGTGGCGCGCCCGGCCGCCGCCGTACGCGTCCGTGCGGTGGTTGCTGTGCGGGGAGAGGACCTCGCCGATGAGGTAGCCGTGCGCACCG
>NZ_JBEOVH010000020.1:41735-143885 GCF_040295385.1 Streptomyces sp. NPDC002825 | reverse complement strand
GGTGCTCTGCGACTGGACCGGCAGCTGCATGCAGCGTGGGGAGCCACCGGCCGTTTTCCACAGGTCCGGGCCGCGGCTCTGGCCCTCCGGCCCGGCCGCGGACCATACTGACGGCGCACATGTTCGAGGAGGGGGAGAACAGCGTGAGTGAGAGCAGCACCGGGTCCGCCACGGCCGTCGTCGAGGACCCGGCCGGCCGGCCGATGGTCCGCGTCGAGGGCCTGCGCCGCTCGTACGGCACGGGCGAGGCCGCCGTCCACGCCCTGCGCGGGGTCTCCTTCGACGTCCCGCGCGGCGAGCTCGTCGCCCTCAAGGGCCGCTCGGGCTCCGGCAAGACGACCCTGCTGAACCTCGTGGGCGGCCTCGACACCCCCGACGGGGGCCGGATCGTCATCGACGGCACCGACCTCTCCACGCTCGGCGAGAACGGGCTCCTGGAACTGCGCCGCGACCGGATCGGCTTCATCTTCCAGTCCTTCGGGCTGCTCCCGATCCTCTCCGCCGCCGAGAACGTGGGCGTGCCCCTGCGGCTGCGCAAGGCGGACCCCGTGGAGCGCGAGGAGCGGGTCGCCCTGATGCTCGGCCTCGTGGGCCTAGCCGACCACGCGAACCAGCGGCCCGGAGAGCTCTCCGGCGGGCAGCAGCAGCGCGTCGCCATCGCCCGCGCCCTCGCCAACAAGCCGGCGCTGCTGATAGCCGACGAGCCGACGGGCCAGCTGGACGCGGAGACCGGGCTCGCCGTCATGCAGCTGCTGCGCGCCGTGGTCCGCAGCGAGGGCTGCACGGCCCTGGTCGCCACGCACGACCCCCAGCTCCTGGGCCTGGCCGACCGTGTCCTGGAGCTGAGCGACGGCGAGATCATCGAGCACTGAGCCGGCGGCCGGGGCGGTCACGGGATCAGGATCACGTCAATACCGTCCCGGGCCGCCGCCCGCGTGCGGAATGTCCGATTCGCTGGACGTATGGTCGAGCCATGGGACGCGGCAAGCTTCGGATCTACCTCGGCGCTGCGCCGGGCGTCGGCAAGACGTACGCGATGCTCGCCGAGGGGCACCGCCGGGTGGAGCGCGGCACCGACTGCGTGGTGGCCTTCGTGGAGCACCACGGACGGCCGCGTACGGAGGTGATGCTGCGCGGCCTGGAGAAGGTCCCGCGCCGCATCCTGGAGTACCGGGGGACCACCTTCCCCGAGATGGACGTCGACGCCGTCCTCGCCCGCCGTCCCGCGGTCGCCCTCGTCGACGAGCTCGCCCACACGAACGTGCCGGGTTCCCGCAACCCCAAGCGGTGGCAGGACGTCGCCGAACTCCTCGCGGCCGGCATCGACGTCGTGTCCACCCTCAACATCCAGCACCTGGAGTCCCTCGGCGACGTCGTCGAGGCGATCACCGGCGTACGGCAGCAGGAGACCGTCCCCGACGAGGTGGTGCGCCGGGCGGACCAGATCGAGCTGGTCGACATGTCGCCGGAGGCTTTGCGGCGCCGGATGGCCCACGGCAACGTCTACACCCCGGACAAGGTCGACGCGGCCCTCTCCAACTACTTCCGCCCCGGCAACCTCACGGCCCTGCGTGAGCTGGCCCTGCTCTGGACCGCCGACCGGGTCGACGAGTACCTACGGCAGTACCGGGGCGAGCACAACATCCGCTCCACCTGGCAGGCCAGGGAGCGCATCGTCGTCGGTCTGACCGGCGGCCCCGAGGGCCGCACCCTCATACGGCGGGCCACCCGGCTCGCCGAGAAGGGCGCGGGCGGCGAGGTCCTGGCCGTCTACATCTCCCGCAGCGACGGCCTCACCTCGGCGTCCCCGAAGGAGCTGGCCGTCCAGCGCACCCTCGTCGAGGACCTCGGCGGAACGTTTCACCACGTCATAGGCGACGACATCCCCTCCGCACTCCTGGAATTCGCCCGCGGGGTCAACGCCACCCAGATCGTCCTCGGCTCCAGCCGCCGCCGGACCTGGCAGTACGTGCTCGGCCCCGGCGTCGGCCAGACCGTGGCCCGCGACTCAGGACCCGACCTCGACGTCCACATCGTCACCCACGAGGAGGTCGCCAAGGGCCGCGGCCTGCCGGTCGCGCGCGGGGCCCGTCTCGGGCGCTCCCGGATCCTCGGCGGCTGGCTCGTCGGCGTCGCCGGCCCCGTCGGCCTCGCGCTGCTCCTCACGCACATCGACGCCGACCTCGGCCTCGCCAACGACATGCTGCTCTTCCTCGCCCTGACGGTCGGCGCGGCACTCCTCGGCGGGTTCCTGCCGGCGCTCGCCTCGGCGGCCGTCGGCTCCCTCCTCCTGAACTGGTTCTTCACCCCGCCCCTCCACCGGCTGACCATCGCCGACCCCCTGAACATCGTCGCCATCGCCGTGTTCTTCGGCGTCGCGATGTCGGTCGCCTCCGTCGTCGACCTGGCCGCCCGGCGCACCCACCAGGCCGCCCGGCTGCGGGCCGAGTCCGAGGTGCTCTCCCACCTCGCCGGCAGCGTGCTGCGCGGCGAGACGAGCCTGGAGGCCCTCCTGGAACGGGTCCGGGAGACCTTCTCCATGGAGTCGGTCGCCCTCCTGGAGCGCACGGACGGGGTCGAGCCCTGGACGCGGGCCGCGAGCGTCGGCCCCCACCCGGCGGTCCGGCCCGAGGACGCGGACGTCGACATGCCCGTCGGCGACCACCTGGCCCTCGCCCTGTCGGGCCGCGTGCTGCCCGCGGAGGACCGGCGGGTCCTCGGCGCCTTCGCCGCCCAGGCCGCGGTCGTCCTCGACCGGCAGCGCCTCGTCGGCGAGGCGGAGGAGGCCCGGAAGCTGGCCGAGGGCAACAAGATCCGCACGTCCCTGCTCGCCGCCGTCAGCCACGACCTGCGGACCCCGCTCGCGAGCATCAAGGCCTCCGTCTCCTCGCTCCGCTCCGACGACGTCGAATGGTCCGAGGAGGACCGGGCCGAGCTCCTGGAGGGCATCGAGGGCGGCGCCGACCGCCTCGACCACCTCGTCGGCAACCTCCTCGACATGTCCCGCCTCCAGACCGGCACCGTCACGCCGCTGATCCGGGCCGTCGACCTCGACGAGGTCGTCCCCATGGCCCTCGGCGGAGTCCCGGACGGCAGCGCCGAGCTCGACATCCCCGAGACGCTCCCCATGGTCGAGGTCGACAAGGGCCTCCTGGAGCGGGCGGTCGCCAACATCGTCGAGAACGCCGTGAAGTACAGCCCCGAGGGCTTGCCCGTCGCCGTCGCCGCCAGCGCGCTCGGCGACCGGGTCGAGCTGCGCGTCGTGGACCGCGGCCCCGGCGTTCCCGACGAGGCCAAGGACGGCATCTTCGAGCCCTTCCAGCGCTTCGGCGACGCCCCGCGCGGCTCAGGCGTCGGCCTCGGCCTCGCGGTCGCCCGCGGCTTCGTCGAGGCCATGGGCGGAACGCTCGGCGCCGAGGACACGCCCGGCGGCGGCCTCACCATGGTGCTCACGCTGCGGGCCGCGCCGACCGCGCCGCGGGACCCGGCAGCCGAGCTCCCGGCCCACGCCGTGACCTGAGCCCGCGGGGGGAGGGCCCGCACCAGGGCCCGCCACGCGCCCCGTACCCGTACTCGCATCCGTACCCGTAGCCGAATCGGATCCGTACCCGAATCGGCTCCGTACCCGAATCGGATCCGTACCCGAATCGGTACCAGTGCCCGAATCGGCTACCCGAATCGGTACCAGTACCCGAATCCGCAGCCGTACTCGATTCCGTACCCGATCCGTACTTGAATCCGTACGTACTCCCCGACACAACGAAGAAAGCAGGCCCCCTCCATGACCCGGGTCCTCGTGGTCGACGACGAGCCGCAGATCGTCCGCGCCCTGGTGATCAACCTGAAGGCGCGGAAGTACGAGGTCGACGCCGCGCCCGACGGCGCCACCGCCCTCCGGCTCGCCGCCGAACGCCACCCCGACGTCGTCGTCCTCGACCTCGGACTGCCCGACATGGACGGCGTCGAGGTCATCAAGGGCCTGCGCGGCTGGACGAGGGTGCCGATCCTGGTCCTCTCCGCCCGGCAGACCTCCGACGAGAAGGTCGAGGCGCTCGACGCGGGCGCCGACGACTACGTCACCAAGCCCTTCGGCATGGACGAGCTGCTCGCCCGGCTGCGCGCCGCCGTGCGCCGTGCCGAGCCGGTCGGCGGCGCCGAGGACGATGTCGTCGTGGTCGAGACCGAGGGCTTCACCGTCGACCTCGCCGCCAAGAAGGTCCACCGCGACGGGCGGGACGTCCGGCTCACCCCGACCGAGTGGCACCTCCTGGAGGTCCTCGTCCGCAACAGCGGCCGGCTCGTCAGCCAGAAGCAGCTCCTCCAGGAGGTCTGGGGACCCTCGTACGGCACGGAGACCAACTACCTCCGGGTCTACATGGCCCAGCTCCGCCGCAAGCTGGAGACCGACCCCTCGCACCCGCGCCACTTCGTCACCGAACCGGGCATGGGGTACCGCTTCGAACGCTGAAACGGCAGCCGTACGGACGGGTGGCCCGGGCCGCTTCCGGTGACAGCCCCGGCCGGTACGCTTTCTGTATGAGCGCTGCACCACGTACAGAGAAGCCGGCCGGACGGTTCCGCCGGATGCTCGACCGGCTCTCCTCCTCCCCGGAGGACCTGGAGTCGGAGGAGCTCCAGGAGGATGCCGACGCCTCGGGGTGCACGCGCATCAGCGACTGCTCCGACCGCCAGATAGTCAAGGTGACTGGTACCTTGCGCACGGTCACGCTGCGTCCCCGGGCCGGTGTGCCCGCGCTGGAGGCCGAGCTCTTCGACGGCACGGCACCGCTCGACGTCGTGTGGCTCGGCCGCCGTTCCATCGTGGGCATCGAGCCCGGCCGCAAGCTGATCGCCTCCGGCCGCATCTCCATGAGCCACGGCCGGCGGGTCCTCTTCAACCCCAAATACGAGCTCCGACCGCTCGGACAGGAGTAGCCGGTGACGTCCCTCGACAAGCCGACCGCGGACCGGTCGACCCCGGACCAGGACGCCCAGGCGGACAAGGCCGTGACCGAGGCCGCGCTCTTCGAGGCCTTCGGCGGAGTGCGGGGCATGATCGAGACGGTCATGCCCGGGCTGCTGTTCGTCACGATCTTCACGATCAACAAGAACCTGCACGTCTCGGCGATCGCCGCGCTCGCGGTCTCGCTCGTCCTGGTCGCCGTCCGGCTGATCCGCAGGGACACCGTCAAGCACGCCTTCAGCGGCGTCTTCGGCGTCGCGTTCGGCGTCGTCTTCGCGATGATCACGGGCAACGCCAAGGACTTCTACCTGCCGGGCATGCTCTACACCCTCGGCCTCGCCCTGGCGTACATCATCACCGCGCTCGCCGGAGTGCCCCTGATCGGCCTGATCCTCGGCCCGGTCTTCAAGGAGAACCTCTCCTGGCGCACCCGCAACCCGGGCCGCAAGAAGGCCTACACGAAGGCCAGCTGGGCCTGGGGCCTGATCCTGCTCGCCAAGGTCGCGATCCTCTTCCCGCTGTACTGGTGGGCCGACCCGACCAAGTTCGGCTGGGTCTCGGTCGCCCTGAAGATCCCGCCGTTCCTGCTCGCCGTCTACCTCACCTGGGTGTTCCTCGCGAAGGCCCCGGCGCCGATCGACGTCTTCGCCGAGATGGAGGCGGAGGAGCGCGCCGAGAAGGAGCGCAAGGCGGCCGCGGCGGCGCAGAGGCACCCGGAGGCCTGAGGAGGGGACGCCCCGCCCTGAGGCCTCGAAGGCCCGGACGGTACGGGGACGCCCCGCCCCGGCCCTGAAGGCTCGCGGCCCGGCCTGTGCAGCGGTACGTACGGGGAAGGGCCCGGACCTGTTCGTCAGGTCCGGGCCCTTCCACGTACCACTCCCGATCAGGACTCCGGGGTCTCCCGGCGGACCTGGAGGAGGTCCTCCAGCTGCTCCTCACGGGCCTGCGCGGCCACGAACAGCAGCTCGTCGCCGGCCTCCAGGGTCTCCTCGGCGCTCGGCGTCAGCACCCGCGAACCGCGGATGATCGTCACCAGCGAGGTGTCCTGCGGCCACGCCACGTCCCCGACGGCGGTGCCGGCGACCGCCGACTCAGGCGGAAGCGTCAGCTCGACCAGGTTCGCGTCGCCGTGGCTGAAGCGCAGCAGCCGGACCAGGTCGCCGACGCTCACCGCCTCCTCGACCAGGGCCGACATCAGACGCGGCGTCGAGACGGCCACGTCCACGCCCCAGGCCTCGTTGAACAGCCACTCGTTCTTCGGGTTGTTCACCCGGGCGACCACGCGCGGCACGCCGTACTCGGTCTTGGCGAGCAGCGAGACGACCAGGTTGACCTTGTCGTCACCGGTCGCCGCGATCACCACGTTGCAGCGCTGGAGCGCCGCCTCGTCCAGCGAGGTGATCTCGCAGGCGTCGGCGAGCAGCCACTCCGCCTGCGGCACCCGCTCCACCGAGATGGCGGTGGGGGCCTTGTCGACGAGGAGGACCTCGTGGCCGTTCTCCAGGAGCTCGCCCGCGATGGACCGGCCCACCGCACCCGCGCCCGCAATAGCGACACGCATCAGTGACCGCCCTCCTCGGGGCCCTCGGCGAAGGCCGCCTCGACCTTCGCGACCTCGTCCGTACGCATCATCACGTGCACCAGATCACCTTCCTGGAGCACCGTCTGCGAGGTCGGCAGAATCGCTTCGCCCAGTCGGGTGAGGAAGGCGACGCGGACGCCGGTCTCCTCCTGCAGCCGGCTCACCTTGTGGCCGATCCACGCCGGGGAGGTGTGCACCTCGGCGAGCTGCACGCCGCCGCTCGGGTCGCGCCACAGGGGCTCCGCGCCCGAGGGCAGCAGCCGGCGGAGCATCTGGTCGGCGGTCCAGCGGACCGTGGCGACCGTCGGGATCCCGAGGCGCTGGTAGACCTCGGCGCGACGCGGGTCGTAGATCCGCGCCGCCACGTTCTCGATGCCGAACATCTCGCGCGCGACCCGCGCCGCGATGATGTTGGAGTTGTCGCCGCTGCTCACCGCGGCGAAGGCACCGGCCTCCTCGATCCCGGCCTCACGCAGCGTGTCCTGGTCGAAGCCCACGCCCGTGACCCGCCGACCGCCGAAGCCCGACCCCAGACGGCGGAAAGCCGTCGGGTCCTGGTCCACGACCGCGACGGTGTGCCCCTGCTGTTCGAGGGTCTGCGCGAGAGCGGCTCCCACTCGCCCGCAGCCCATGATGACGATGTGCACGTCCCCTTACCCCGCACTCCTGATCGTCTTGCTGACCTGCGAATACACCCTGCTCACAACTTTCCTCGCCCGATCGGCCCGGGCCGTGGCGGGCGACGCCCTGACGGGTCGCCCGGTCCGAGCTTAAGCGGCAACCCCGGCGGTGACGCATCCGAGGTGCCGCGCAGGGAGATTCGGTGGGGATCGGGGGGCGATGTGGTCTTGACGTATTCCCAACGCTTACGATCCTCCGCGTGTCAAAACTGACTGACGTGCCCAAACGGATCCTGATCGGACGGGCCCTGCGCAGCGACAAGCTCGGGGAAACCCTCCTCCCGAAGCGGATCGCCCTCCCCGTCTTCGCCTCCGACCCGCTGTCCTCGGTGGCGTACGCACCGGGCGAGGTGCTGCTCGTCCTCTCCGTCGCCGGACTGTCGGCCTACCACTTCAGCCCGTGGATCGCGCTCGCGGTCGTCGTCCTGATGTTCACGGTGGTCGCCTCGTACCGGCAGAACGTGCACGCGTACCCGAGCGGTGGCGGCGACTACGAGGTCGCCACCACCAACCTCGGACCCAAAGCGGGACTCACCGTCGCGAGCGCCCTGCTCGTCGACTACGTCCTGACCGTCGCCGTGTCGATCTCCTCGGGCATCGAGAACCTCGGCTCGGCCGTTCCCTTCGTCGTCGAGCACAAGGTCGCCTCGGCGATCGCGGTCATCATCCTCCTCACCCTCATGAACCTCCGGGGCGTGAAGGAATCGGGCAGCCTCTTCGCCATCCCGACGTACGTCTTCGTCGCGGGCGTCTTCATCATGATCGCCTGGGGCGCCTGGCGCGGCCTCGTCCTCGACGACACCATGAAGGCCCCCACCGCCGGCTTCGAGATCAAGGCTGAGCACCAGGGCCTCGCCGGGTTCGCCCTGGTCTTCCTGCTGCTGCGCGCCTTCTCCTCCGGCTGCGCCGCTCTCACCGGCGTCGAGGCCATCTCCAACGGTGTCCCCGCCTTCCGTAAACCGAAGTCGAAGAACGCCGCCACCACGCTCGCCCTCATGGGCGGCCTGGCCGTCACCATGTTCTGCGGCATCATCTTCCTGGCCATGGCCACCGACGTCCGGATGGCCGAGAACCCCGGCGAGGACCTGCTGCACAACGGCGTACCGCTCGGCGCGAGCTACGTCCAGGACCCGGTGATCTCCCAGGTCGCGGCCGCGGTCTTCGGCGACGGAACGTTCTTGTTCATCGTCCTCGCCGCCGCCACCGCGCTCGTCCTCTTCCTGGCCGCCAACACCGCGTACAACGGCTTCCCGCTCCTCGGCTCGATCCTCGCCCAGGACCGCTACCTGCCGCGCCAGCTGCACACCCGCGGCGACCGCCTCGCGTTCTCCAACGGCATCGTGCTCCTCGCCGGCGCCGCCGCCCTCCTCGTCTGGATCTACGGCGCCGACTCCACCCGGCTGATCCAGCTCTACATCGTCGGCGTCTTCGTCTCCTTCACGCTCAGCCAGATCGGCATGGTCCGGCACTGGAACCGGCACCTGAAGGCGGAGAAGGACCCCGCCAAGCGCCGCCACATGATCCGCTCCCGCGCGATCAACGCCTTCGGCGCCTTCTTCACCGGCCTCGTCCTCGTCGTCGTCCTCGCCACCAAGTTCACGCACGGCGCCTGGGTGGCCCTGCTCGGCATGGTGATCTTCTACGTGACGATGACCGCGATCCGCCGTCACTACGACTCCGTGGCCGCCGAGATCGCCGCGGCCGAGGAACGCCCCGACGAGTACGTGCGCCCCTCCCGGGTCCGCTCGCTCGTCCTCGTCTCCAAGCTCCACAAGCCCACCCTGCGGGCCCTCGCGTACGCCAAGCTCATGCACCCCGGCGACCTCGAGGCGCTCACCGTCAACGTCGACCCGGCCGAGACCAAGGCGCTCAAGGAGGAGTGGGAGCGGCGGGGCATCAACGTCCCGCTCAAGATCCTCGACTCGCCGTACCGCGAAATCACCCGCCCGGTCATCGAGTACGTCAAGAACCTGCGGCAGGAGAGCCCGCGCGACGCCGTCTCCGTCTACATCCCCGAGTACGTCGTCGGCCACTGGTACGAGCACCTGCTGCACAACCAGAGCGCCCTGCGGCTCAAGGGCCGGCTGCTCTTCACGCCGGGCGTCATGGTGACCTCCGTCCCGTACCAGCTCCAGTCCTCCGAGGCCGCGAAGAAGCGGGCCAGGAAGCGCCAGGAGTGGAACGCCCCGGGCTCCGTCCGCCGCGGCCCGGTGGAGAAGCGCCAGAAGGAACCGGCCGCAAAGAACAACTGAGAAACAGCAACTAGACTGGTGGGCTGCCGTCGGACCGAGGTCCGCTCGACAGCCCACCTTCTTCTCTCCCTGGAGTCCCCGCTCATGCAGAACACCCCTGTTACGTCGCTGGTCGGGGCGGAATACGAGGTAGAGGTCGGCCCGGTCGCCCACGGCGGCCACTGCATCGCCCGTACGGAAGCCGGCCGGGTCCTCTTCGTCCGCCACGCGCTGCCCGGCGAGCGGGTCCGGGTGCGGGTCACCGAGGGCGAGGAGACCTCCCGCTTCCTGCGCGCCGACGCGATCGAGATCCTGGACGCCTCCAAGGACCGCGTCGAGGCCCCCTGCCCCTTCGCCGGCCCCGGCAAGTGCGGAGGCTGCGACTGGCAGCACGCCAAGCCCGGCGCCCAGCGCCGCCTCAAGGGCGAGGTCATCGCGGAGCAGCTCCAGCGCCTGGCCGGGCTCACCCCGGAGGAGGCGGGCTGGGACGGCACGGTCATGCCGGCCGAGGGCGACAAGCTCCCCGCGGGCGAGGTCCCGCAGTGGCGCACCCGCGTGCAGTACGCCGTCGACGCCGAGGGCCACGCGGGCCTGCGCAAGCACCGCTCGCACGAGGTCGAGATCATCGACCACTGCATGATCGCGGCGGAGGGCGTCTCGGAGCTGGGCATCGAGAAGCGCAACTGGGAGGGCATGGCGGCGATCGAGGCCATCGCGGCCTCCGGCTCGAACGACCGCCAGGTCATCCTCACCCCCCGCCCGGGCGCCCGCCTCCCCCTGGTGGAGCTGGACAAGCCGGTCTCGGTCATGCGCGTCGACGAGAAGGACGGCGGGGTCCACCGCGTCCACGGCCGCGCCTTCGTCCGCGAGCGCGCCGACGAGCGCACCTACCGCGTCGGCAGCGGCGGCTTCTGGCAGGTCCACCCGAAGGCCGCGCAGACCCTCATGCTCGCCGTCATGCAGGGCCTCACCCCCCGCAAGGGCGAGACGGCCCTCGACCTCTACTGCGGCGTCGGCCTCTTCGCGGGCGCCCTCGCCGACCGCGTCGGCGACCAGGGCGCGGTCCTCGGCATCGAGTCCGGCAAGCGCGCGGTCGAGGACGCCCGCCACAACCTGGCCGGCTTCCCGCGCGTCCGCATCGAACAGGGCAAGGTCGAGTCCGTCCTCCCGCGCACCGGCATCACCGAGGTCGACCTCATCGTCCTGGACCCGCCCCGCGCGGGCGCCGGCAAGCAGACGGTCCACCACCTGGCCGGCCTCGGCGCCCGCCGCATCGCCTACGTGGCCTGCGACCCGGCAGCCCTGGCCCGAGACCTCGCCTACTTCGCGGAACGCGGCTACAAGGTCAGGACGCTGCGGGCGTTCGACCTGTTTCCGATGACGCACCACGTGGAGTGCGTGGCGATTCTGGAGCCGGTGAAGAAGGACGCCTGACCTGGGGTTTTTCGGGTGCGCGGTGTGTGCCGTGTGGGCGTTACGGGCGATGTCGTGACGCTGAGATGGCGCGCGTGACGCTCGCTCTGATGGGGCGCCACCTGCTGATGGGGCAGCTCGTGCTGGGTGGGCAGCCTGCCCGGGAAGGCAGCGGGCTCGCCGGGCTGTTTCCGGGGTCGGCGAGCGGTATCGGTGCACCCCGACCCGCTTTCGCCGGGCTCCCGGCCGGCGACCCCTACGCCTTTCAAACGGGGGAGCCCGGGGCAGCCTCGGGACCTGGAAGAGGTCCATGGCCGGCATCGAGCGAGCTGAAAGGGCCGTCCGCAGGCAAGGAGCTCAAACCGCCCAACGCGCGCCACACTGTTTCGGGCTCGGCCGGTGGTGAGGTGTAGGAGAGTGCGTGGCGGACATCGCTGCCCGTGGCGCCGGCGTACGCGGTTGCGCCGCGCCCCGCCCTCGAACCCCGCCCGTACCACCTCTCCAGAGGCGCCCACCGGCATAACTCGGATCTGCGGGGCAGCGCTCTGTGGACGGGCAGTTCTAGATCGTTTAGAGTCCCTCCCGACCTTGAAGGGCACCTCGGCCTCCGGTTCGTGTCGTGCGGCGGTTCGCGTGCCACGGTGGGACGGGCGACGACGACACGCCCGTACGCGACTGTGAGCGCTGGAGCGGCCATGAAGACGTGGATTCGTTGTTTCTTTCCTCTCGACGCACCGGAGAAGCGCCTGATCTGCTTCCCGCACGCGGGAGGCCCGGCCGGCTCCTACCGTTCGATGGCAGAGGTCCTGAAGGACAGCGGCATCGAGGTGCTCGCCGTGCAGTACCCCGGACGCCAGGATCGGTACGACGAACCGCCCGCCCGGCGCGTGGAGGAACTCGTCGACGCCGTCGTGGAGGAGCTGGTGCCGAGGCTCGACGGCGGACGGCCCTTCGGGTTGTTCGGCCACAGCATGGGTTCGCTCCTCGCCTTCGAGACCGCGCGCCGGGTGGAGAGCCTGGGGCTCGTGCCCGACGTGCTGTTCGCCTCCGCCCGTCAGGGCCCCTCCTGGATCTGGCCGGCCGCTCGCGCCGCGCTCATGCACGAGGCGTCCGACGAGGCGCTGGTCGAGGAGATGCGCAAGCTCGGCGGTTCCGAGGACGACCTGCTGGCTCACCCCGAGCTCATGGAACTCGCCCTGCCGGTGATGCGCGCCGACTACCGGCTGCTCAGCACGTACCTGTACCGCCCCGGCGCCCCGCTCGCCTGTTCCGTTGCCACGCTCGTCGGGGACGCCGACCCCAGTGTTCCCGTGGCCGACATGCGCAGCTGGGAGTCCGAGACCCGTGGGCGCTTCCGCTCCCACGTCCTGCCCGGCGGGCACTTCTACATAGACGACCGGCTGCCCGAGGTCTGTGCCATCGTGCGCACCGGGCTCGGCGTGTGAGCACGCCTCGTCCTGTCCCGGTGGTGGGCTCCGGCGCGCTGGTTTAATGGCGGGCGTGACCACGATGGATCTTGCTGAACGAGCCCGCACCCTCGGACTGTTGGAAGACTATTACGACGCCGTGCCGCGTTCCGCGGCCCGGACCGAGGAGCACGGCCCGCTCACCCTCTTCGTCCGGAACGACGCCGGGATTCCCTTCTACGCCCGCCCCGCACGGACCCGGACCGGCGCCCCGGTGACGGTGGACGACGTCCTTGCGGTACGGGCCCGGCAGCGGGAGCTCGGAGTCCCGGAGAGCTTCGAATGGGTCGCCGAACTCGCGCCGGGACTGCGTGCCGCCGTCGAGGGATCCGGACTGCCGGTCAGCGAGCACCCGTTGATGGTGCTCGCGCCGCAAGGGGTCGCCGAGCAGCAGTCCGGACGTGACGACGGCATCGAGGTCCGCTGCCTGGAGCGGGACGATCCGGCCCTGCCCAGCGCGCTCGCCCTTCTGCGGGTGGCCTTCGGCGCGCCGGGGACGGCCGTCGGAACGGCGGGCGTCGCCGAACTCGACGCGATCGTCGAGGGGTTCGTCACCGACGGGTCCGTGGAACGCATGGTCGCCCGCATGGACGCCGGTCTGACCCGCGTCGCCGCCGCCGTCGCCGAGGGGCGCTCCCTGTGCTCCGGCCGCCACCAACCCGTCGGCACGGTGAGCGAGATCGTCGGCGTCGGGACCCTGCCCGCCCAGCGGCGCCGGGGTCTCGGCCTCGCCGTGACAGCGGCCCTGGTCGCCGACGCCCGTGCCCGCGGGGTGGAGACCGTGTTCCTGTCGGCGAGTGACGACGCCGTGGCGGGCCTCTACGAGCGGCTCGGTTTCCGCCGCGTGGGCACCGCGCTCATCGCCGAACCCGCCGAGTGACGCGGGGCGACGGGGGAGCATGAGCGTGCAGAACGCGGCCGGGGCGCGTACCGGAGAGGTCGAGCTGTGGCAGATACGGCTGGACGCCGTCGACGCGGACGCCGTGGACGTCTCCGTACTCGACGAGAGTGAACACGAGCGGCTCGGGCGTCTCGTCCTGCCGGCGGACCGGCTGCGCTACGGTGCGGCGCACGTCGCGCTGCGCCGACTGCTGGCGGTCCGGCTCGGGGTCGGGCCCGAGACCGTGACGTTCGGCAGGGAGCCGTGTCCGGGGTGCGGTGGACCGCACGGCAGGCCGGCCGTCCACGGGATCCCGGGCGCACCGCACTTCTCGCTCTCGCACAGCGGCGACTCGGTGCTGATCGGCATGGCCGCGTGGCCCGTCGGAGTGGACGTGGAGGAGGTCCCGCGCGAGGCGACCGTGCACAGTGTGACGCCGCTCCTCCATCCGCTGGAACAGGCGGAGATCAGAGAGGACCCCCGGCCCCGGGAGGCGTTCGCCCGCGTCTGGTCGCGCAAGGAGGCCTACCTGAAGGGGGTGGGTATCGGTGTGGCGCGCTCGCTGGACCGGGACTATGTCGGTGAGCGGCGGCCCGACGCCCTGCCCGACGGATGGCACGTGAGCAGCGTCTCCGCGGCGGAGGGCCATGCCGCGGCGGTGGCCGTGGCCGCTGCGGGGCCGGTGCTGCGCATGAATCGGCTGGAACCCGGGTTCGTCACCAAGCGGCCTGCCGTCCGCAGGAGTTGACCGGGAGTCGGCCGTGCCGGCCGCCCACATGCCGGCTGCCGGCTGCGGGGTCCGCGTGAGGCCGCGGGCCCCATTTGCGACAGGCCCCGGCCGGGAAAACCCGGCCGGGGCCTGTCGCATGGGGCTCGAGCCCTGACGGGTCACACCCGCGCGGGCGCTTCCTGAAGGATCGCGAAGGAGTTGGTGCCGCCGAAGCCGGCCGCCATCACGCCCGCGACGCGTGGACGTCCGTCGTCCTCCCAGTTCCGGCCCTCGGGAACGATGGAGTAGCGGTCGCCGCCCTTGGTGAGGGTGTCGATCGGGTCCGCGGTGTTGGGCGTGGCCGGGAGAAAACCGTGCTTGAGCACCAGAGCCGTCTTGATGAGCCCGGCCAGGCCGGCCGCGTGACTGGTGTGCCCGACGCTCGCCTTGACCGAACCGACCGCGAGCGGACGGCCGTACGGCCCGAGTCCCTCCGTCAGCGCGGTCGCCTCGATCTCGTCGTTGAGCGGGATGCCGACGCCATGGGTCTCCATGTACCCGACCTCGGCGCCGGTCAGGCCCGCGAGGTCGAGCGCCTGGCGGATGACGCGGATCTTGCCGGGGACGCCGGGGATCGAGTAACCCGCCTTGTCCTTGCCGTCGTTGCCGACCGCGCTCGACCGGATGACGGCATGGATGGGATCGCCGTCGCGCAGTGCGTCGTCCAGACGGCGCAGCAGCACGGCGGCGGCGCCGTCGCCGGGCACCGTTCCGGTGGCGTTCTTGTCGAAGGGCCGGCACACGCCGTCGCTGGAGTACACGCCGCCCGGCACGTAGTCGTACGCTCCGTCGGTCTCCATGACCGAGACGCCGGCCGCGAGCGCGTAATCGCAGGATCCCGCGCGCAGGCTCATGCAGGCCATATGCGCGGCCACCAGGCTGGTGGCACAGCCGGCTTCCAGCATGAGGCTTTCGTGCTGCAGATTCCGCAGGTACGAGAACCGGTTCGCGGCGAACCGCGCGTCCATTCCCATCATCTCTTCGATGGACGTGTTCTCGACGACCTTGGCGGGCGAAGAGCCCGCATAGAGCGCGGTTCGGGGGCCTATTTCCGATACGCGGAGGCCCGCGTCTTCGACGGCCGACCACAGGACCTCGGAAAGGAATCCGTGCTGCAGATCCTGTTCCGGATCGATGGGCGGAAAGCCGAGGAGTTCGCTGTCGAAGGAATTGCGGTTTTCGTAGAGTCCCCAGGCGCCGACGCGGCGGGAATCGCCTTCGGTGGTCAGGGAAGGGTCACGCGTGACGCAGTCGCGGCCGGCCACCAGGTTGTCCCAGAAGGGGCCGAGACCGTCTGACCCGGCAAATCGACACGCCATTCCGATGATGGCGATGGGTTCTGTCGGCTGGGTGCTCATGCTGTTCCGACCGCACCTTTCTCGTTTTCATCGGACGAAGAAGCGTCGGAGCCGTCCGTGTCCGCCTTCTCCTCGGCGTCCGGAACCTTGGGGAGGAAGAGAGCCACAATCGCGGCGGCGGCGCTCAGGAGGAGCATGCTGACGATGAAGCCGGTGCCGTCGCCGACCGGCAGGAGCGCGCCGGCGATGACCGGTCCGATCACGGCACTCGTCGACATGGTGATCGAGAAGAGCGCGTTGGTCCGGCCGCGCATCTCCGAGGTCACCAGGTTGTTCACGAGGGCGCTCAGGAGCGGGCCGACCAGCGATTCGCTGACGGAGAGCAGGGCGACACCGCTGCACGCCAGGGCGAGGGCCTGGATCCCGGTGTGCTCGCCGGCCAGGTAGACGAAGCCCCAGCAACCGCCGGCGCACAGCCCGCTCACCGCGAGCAGGAGGTTGCGCGGCACCTTGGAGAACCAGGCCATGCAGAAGAGCGGGATCACGACGCAGACCACGATGTTGACGGTGACGGCGACGGAGAGGCCGTTCGCCTCGACGGCGTCGGTCTGGATCAGGTAGCCGGGCAGGCCGCCGCGGAACTGGCCGAACGTGACCAGCGAGGCGAGGAGCAGGGCGCCCAGGACCAGGAGCACGTCCGTCCTGCGCAGGATCGAGACGTAGCCGACCTTCTGCGTGGACTCGGACGACGCCGCGTCGACCTGGTTCGTCGGCAGCGCGCGCAACGTGATGGCGGCCATGACGAAGAAGGACAGCGCGTCGATCGTGTAGAGGATGCCGTAGCGCAGCACCGGCGTGCCGAAGTCGAGTGCGGCGATGAGGCCGCCGGTGACCACGCCGAT
This sequence comes from Streptomyces sp. NPDC002825, assembly GCF_040295385.1. NCBI lineage: Bacteria > Bacillati > Actinomycetota > Actinomycetes > Kitasatosporales > Streptomycetaceae > Streptomyces > Streptomyces sp. NPDC002825. Next base: position 127,701 of record NZ_JBEOVH010000020.1, on the reverse strand, counting down.
ACCCATGCACAGGTTGGTGACGCTGAAGTCCGCGGAGTAGGCGGTCTCCCGCTGGTCGGCCTCCGTCGTCGCGGCGTAGGCCGCCCGGACGGTCGCGGCCACGCCGCTGACACCGAAGCCGAAGATGCACGCGGCGACCAGCGCGATCACCGGGTTCGCCGCGAAGGCGTAGAGCAGGGTGCCGACACCGGCGTTGACGTTCGCCAGCGGCACCACGCGGTTGTACGGCATCCGGCTGAGGACCGCGCCGTAGGTGAGACCGCCGACGACGGCCGCACCGGCCTGGGTGGCCAGCGCCGTGGCCGGCACCCAGGTGTCGAAATGCCGAATCTCGGTCAGATAGACCCAGAGAAACGGGAACACCATGCCGATGCCGATACTGCTGATTCCGTCGCTCAGGAGCAACAATCGGGCAGCAAAGGGCAACGACCTGATTTTACTGATCACACTCATTTTGGATCCCTTAAAGGTACGCCTTCGGAGTGCTCCGCAACTTTGGTCGAGGGTCGCGGAGCGCGTGCGGAGAAACGGCGTGTGTCGATTGCATCTCCAGGGCCGTGAGTGCGAGCCGAAGTAGCTGTGACAACGGCCGTGACTCTACCTGTGGCAATGCACAGGAATCCATGTGAGCAAGATCACGTTGACGGCCTCGCGGCCGCTTCTGGGCCTGCTTGACCAGGCCCTGGCGGCTGGTCTACGTTACCCGAGTTTCGCGTCGGCCCATGGAATTCTAAAAGATGGGCGCTGCGGTAGCCGCCACCCCAATGAATTCGACTTGCTTGGGGTGGTTTGCTCGGGTTCAGTATGAGCCGGGTATCGGTCGGACGAAGAGGGGTTGTCAGCGCTGTCTGATTTTCGGGGGATTGACGGGGGAAGGGGCGGACTCCGCCATGCGGTGCTCGGCGCCGGCGGAGTAGGACTGGCGCTCGCGGCCGAACTGGCCCGCTCGGGCGGCGATGTCACCCTGGTCATGCGTGAACCCACACTCGCCGCCTACGAAGGCGCTGTCCGCGTCCGCCGCCCGAGCGGCGAGGACACGGCGACGCCCGTCCCTGCCGTCGCGGTGCTCGCCGAACCCGTCGACGTCCTGTGGATCGCGGTCAAGGAGCCACAGCTCGCTTCGGCGCTGCGCACCGTCACTCCGGACAGCGTGACCGGAGCCCTCGTCGTGCCCCTGCTCAACGGCGTCGACCACATGCCGTTCCTGCAGGGCGAGTTCGGTGACCGGGCCGCCGTGGGCGCGATCCGCGTCGAGGCGTGGCGCGCCGCGGTCGGCGAGGTCGTCCGCGAATCCCTCTTCATGGAGATCGAGCTGGCGGCGCCGCGCGGACACGCGCGCGACGCGCTGGCCGCAGATCTGAAGAAGGCCGGCATCGGGCTTCGCGTCACCGGTGACGCGGAATCGGACCGACTCGGTGTCCTCTGGCGCAAGCTGGTGGTCCTCGCCCCCCTCGCGCTCGCCACGACGGGCGCCGGCGGCCCGGTCGAGGCCGTACGCCGTGATTCCGCGATGGACGAGTTGATGAAGGACTGCGCTCGCGAGGCCTGCGCCGTCGCCACCGCGCTCGGTGCGCGGATCGATGCCGACCGCACGGTCCGCCTCCTCGACCTGCTGCCGGGCAGGACCACCAGCTCCCTGGAACGTGACCTTCGGGAAGGCTCGCTCGGCGAACTCGACGCCATCGGCGGCGCCGTGCTGCGTGCGGGCACGCGCACGGGTGTACCCACCCCGGCCACGCGGACGCTGGTCGACCGCGCGCGGCGGCTCCACGCGGCCGCGCGCTGATCCTGGCCCGCCACGGCCGCCACGTCTTTCTGTCATGCTTGAAAGGACGATCCCCGTGATCGAAGCACGCCTGCCCGCTTCCTCCGAGCAGTACGAGGTGTGGCTCGCCACGCAACGCGAGCCGGAGTCCGGCCGGTTCAACATCCCGATGGACGTCGAGTTCACGCCGGGTGTCGACGTCGCCGCCCTGCGCGCCGCCGTGACCGATGTGGTGGACCGTCACCCCGCGCTGCGCAGCACCTTCGAGACCGAGGGCGGCGAGCTGGTGCGGGTGGTGCACCGGAACGCGCCGGTCCCGTTCGTGGACCGTCGCAGCGAGCGTCCGTACTCCTCGGAGGAGGCGCTGCTCTGGGCGGAGCGGATCGCGATGCAGCCCTTCGACCTCACCTCGGCCCCGCTCGTCCGGGCCGACCTGATGCACCATCCGGACGGCGCCCTGCTCGTCCTGAACGTCCATCACATCGTGTCGGACGGCTGGTCGCAGCAGCTGCTCGTACGAGACCTCGTCGCCGCCTACACCGCGCGCGCCGAGGGCCGCGCACCCGAGTTCGCGGAGGCCGGCCACCTCGACTCCGGCTCCGGCGCCGAGAGCGACACCGCGGAACTCGACGCGTACTGGTCCCGGCTGCTCGCCGACGACGTGCCGTCGCTCGCGCCGATCGTCGACCTGAACCGGGAGAGCAACCGACCCGGCGCGCCGGGCTGGGTGATCCGGGATCTTCCCGAGGAGACCCTGGCCGGGATCAGGGACCTCGCCCGCGTCGAGGCCGCCTCACCCGCCGTCGTCGTGCTGAGTGCCTGGCTCACCCTGCTCCACGCCTGGAGCGACTCCGAGGACGGCACGTCCGGGATGCTCTTCGCCTCCCGCCACGGCGACGCGGCCGACGCCGAAGTCGACCTCAAGGCCCGCATCCTGCCCGTACGCAGCCACGTCTCCGCGGGCCGGCCGTTCCGCGAGCTCGTCGCCGTGCTGCGGGACCAGACGCTCGACTCCCTCGAACACTCCGCCATCACGTCGGAACACGTCCGCCGCATCCGGACCGCACAGGGCGGCGGGTCGCTCATCGATCACTGCCTCTTCATGCACTTCCCGGCCACCGAGGGGGAGTGGCGCGTCGGGGAGACGACGCTCCGGCTGGTCGAGCACGACGGCCCCTACGCCAAGAACGACTTCGCCCTGTGCGCCCTGGAAGGCCGGCAGGGCATGCGACTCCGGGTCGACTACGACAGCTCCATGTACCGCCGGGAGACCGCCGAGGTCTTCCTCGACCAGATCAGCGAACTCCTGCGCCTGGTCGTGGCCGACTCCGCGCGCAGCTGCGGTGAACTCGTGACGGCCTGCGACTCGTTCGCGCCGTACGACGCCGGATACGCGCCCGTGGAGCTCGTCCCGGTCCACCGCACCGTGCTGCGGCGGGCCGCCGAACGACCCGACGCGATCGCCGTCCGGCACCACGACGACAGCCTGACGTACGCCGAGCTCGTCGGCCGGGCCGGCTCCATCGCTCACTGGCTCCGCAGCCAAGGCGTCGACAACGGAGACACCGTCGCCCTCCTGCTGCCGCAGGGCGTCACGTCCGTCGTGTTCTGGCTCGCCTCGCTCATGGCCGGTGGCGCCTACCTGCCGCTCGACCCCGTCTACCCCGACGCCCAGCTCCAGCTCGTCCTCGACACCGCCGAGCCGAAGCTCGTCGTGGTCGCACCCGAGTTCGCCCGCAGGGTCGAGGTCACCACCTGTCCCGTCTTCACGACCGAACAGGCGCTGTACGGCGCGTTCCGCTTCCCGATGGAGGCGCCGGACGTGGACGTGAGCATCGACATGCCGTACACCGTGCTCTACACCTCCGGTTCCACCGGCACGCCCAAGGGCGTACGGCTGCCCCACTCCGGCGTGGCCCGGATGTTCCAGCGGCCGGATTTCATCTCCATCCACGAGACGGACGTCTTCTCGCAGCTGGGCGCGCTCAACTTCGACATCGCCTCCTACGAGGTGTGGGGAGCGCTGACGCACGGCGCCGAGCTCGTCGTCATCGACAAGGACATCGTGCTGAGCCCCCGGCAGCTGCGCGAGGCGTTCAGGCAGCACCGCATCACGCGGTTCACCGCGTGCAACGCGCTCCTGAACCTGCTCAGCGAGGAGGTTCCCGACACCTTCCAGCAGCTGCGCGGAGTCATCGTCGGCGGCGAGATCATCTCGGTCCCGCACATCCGCAAGCTGCTCCGCTGGGCCGAGCCGGGCACGATCCTGCACGTCTACGGGCCGACGGAGAACTCCTTCATCTCCACCTGGCTGCCCATCACCGAGGTCGCCGACAACGCCCGGACCATCCCCATCGGCTTCCCCGTCCCCGACACCGAGGTGTACGTGGTCGCCGACCTGGACACGATGCGGCTCGCCCCGCGCGGCGTGCCCGGCGAGGTGTTCGTCGGCGGCATGGGCGTGGGCCACGGCTATCTCAACAACCCGGAGGAGACCGGCAAGCGGTTCCTGCCGGACCCGTTCTCCGGACGGGAGGGGGCCAGGATCTACCGCACCGGGGACCGGGCCCGCTGGACGCCGGAAGGCCTCCTGGAGTTCGTCGGCCGCAACGACAACCAGGTCAAGATCCGCGGGCAGCGGATCGAACTGGGCGAGGTCGAGTCGGCCCTTGCCGCGCACCCCGCGGTGAAGACGGCGTTCGTGAGGATCGTCCTGAACGACAGGGGCGAGAAGGACATCGTCGCCTACGCGGTCATGGACCGGCCTGGCGCGGTTCCCGAGGTGCTCAACCACCTCCGCGGCGTGATCCCGGCCTTCGCCGTGCCGCGCCATCTCATCGAACTCGAGCGCATGCCGATCTCCCCGAACGGCAAGGTCGACTGGCGGAAGCTCCCCGCTCCCGGCGCGACCACCGCTTCGGCCCCGGCCCCGGCCCCGGCCCCTGCCCCGGCTCCTGCCCAGGTTCCGGTCCAGGTTCCGGTCCAGGTTCCGGTCCAGGTTCCGGTCTCGGTCGAGGCCGCGGCGCCGGCTGTGCCGGTGTCGGGTGGGGTGTTGCCGTCGTCGTCCTTGGCGGGGGTGGCGCAGCCGGTCGTGGGTGCTTCGGTGGTGGACGGGGTGCGTGCGGCGTGGGTGTCGGTGCTGGGTCATGAGGACTTCGGCGTGGATGACAACTTCTTCGACGTCGGTGGGCATTCGCTGCGGTTGGCGCATCTGGAGAGTGCGTTGAAGGCGCGGGTGGGTGCGTCTCCGAGTGTGGGTGAGTTGCTGCGGCACACGACGGTTCGTGCGCAGGCGGAGGCGTTGGGCGGTGTCGCGGCCGTGCAGTCGGCCCCGGCCCCTGCCCCGGCTCCTGCCCCGGCTCCTGCCCAGGTTCCGGTCCAGGTTCCGGTCTCGGTCGAGGCCGCGGCGCCGGCTGTGCCGGTGTCGGGTGGGGTGTTGCCGTCGTCGTCCTTGGCGGGGGTGGCGCAGCCGGTCGTGGGTGCTTCGGTGGTGGACGGGGTGCGTGCGGCGTGGGTGTCGGTGCTGGGTCATGAGGACTTCGGCGTGGATGACAACTTCTTCGACGTCGGTGGGCATTCGCTGCGGTTGGCGCATCTGGAGAGTGCGTTGAAGGCGCGGGTGGGTGCGTCTCCGAGTGTGGGTGAGTTGCTGCGGCACACGACGGTTCGTGCGCAGGCGGAGGCGTTGGGCGGTGTCGCGGCCGTGCAGTCGGCCCCGGCCCCTGCCCCGGCTCCTGCCCAGGTACAGCCTCCGGTCTCGGTCGAGGCTCCGGCGGCCGCCGCGGTGTCCGTTCAGGCCGCTGCCGCGCCCGCCGCCCCGACGCGCACGGATCGTCACGTCGTCGCCGTCTCCGCCCGCTCGGAGAGCGCGCTCCAGGTCGCCCGGCAGCGCCTGGCCCGGTTCGCAGAGAAGAGCCCCGGGCTGCTCCTCGCCGACCTCGCCACCACCCTCGACCGGGGCCGTGAGCGCCTGGAGTACCGCTGGGCCGTCGTCGCCGACGACCTCGCCGCCGCTGCGACCGCCCTGCGCGGTCCCTCCGGGGGCGCCACGGCCGCCGAACCCGCCGCCGTGTCCGGCCGCTTCGACACGCGAGCCCCCCGGCGTACCGTGTTCGTCTTCGACGACCACCGGCACCTCGCCGCTCCCGTGCTCGCCGCTCACGCGACCGCCGAGTACGTCGCCGTCTGGGCAGCCGCGGCCGACCGGATCCTCGGCGCCGACCTTCCCGTACCGCTGGTGCGCTACCTCGGTTCGACGGACCGGCAGGACGCGCCGGAGCTCGACGCGGTCGCAGCCTTCGTCGTCCAGTACGCGCTCGCCGAGCGGTTCGCCGAGTGCGGCGTGCTGCCGGACGTCCTCACCGGTCGCGGACTCGGCGTCCTGGTGGCGCTCGCCGCCGGCGGTCGGGTGACCTTCCCCGACGCCCTGCGCCTGGCCCGGCTGATCGGCACGGGGGACGCCCCCCGTCTGGCCGAGGCCCTCGCGACGACCGCCTTCGGCGCTCCGCGCGTTCCCCTGGCGGGAGCCGCGGCCGAGGACGGCGCCCGCCTCGCCGACGCCCTCCTGGGCGGTACGGCGCCCGCCGGTCTGCCGGACGGCGTCCTCGGCGGCGAGCCGGGCCTGGTCGTCGAGTTCGGTACGGCGTCCGGCACCGCCGCCTCCGAGGCCGCCGACGGTGCCGTCGTCACCGTCCCGGTCCTCGAACCGGAGCCGTACACCGACCCGGCACTGCTGCGTGCGCTGGCGCGGCTGTGGTGCTTCGCCAAGGACGTGTCGGTGACCACGGGCGGCGAAGGCCGCCGCGTGCACCTGCCCGGGCACCCCCTCGAGCGCGACGGCGCCTACCAGCAAGCGTGATGGGAAACATCGAAATGTCTTTGATCGCCGTGATCAACCTGGGCGGCTCCGCCGACCTGGGGGACCTGCTCGACAGTGCCGACGGCCTGTGCGACCTCGTCCTGGTGAACGTGGCCGACACCCCCTGGAGCGCGCACGACCGCGCCGCTCTCGAAGGGATCGTCGACTTCGTGGAGGGCACGGGCCGCCCGGTCGGCGACCTCTGCGAGGACCTGGCCGCCCGAGGGGTCACCGGCGTGGTGACGTTCTCGGACGAGATGATCCCGACCGCCGCCGAGGTGGCGCGTCGGCTCGGCCTCCCGTACCACGACCCGGACACCGCGCTGGCGGTGACGCACAAGGACGAGCAGCGACGCCGGCTCACCGAGGCCGGACTGCGGCAGCCCCGGCACGCCTCCTTCACGGACGAGGCCGGGATGGCCCGTGCCGTGGCACACGTCGGCTTCCCCGCCGTCCTCAAGCCCGTCTGCGGCAACGGCAGCACGAACGTCTTCCCGGTCGAGGACGAGGACGGCCTGCGCGCCGCCCTCGCCCAGGCCGCCGAGGGCACCCCGGAGCGCGCCACCGTGTACGAGGGACGGCACGGCTTCGCCTCCGCCGACCCCTGGCAGCTGGAGGAGCGCATCGTCGGCGTCCCCCACCCGGCGGGCGACTCCCTCGCCGACTACGTATCCGTCGAGACGCTCACCCTCGGTCCGGGTGACCACTGGCACTTCTGGGTCACCGACCGTCTGCCGATGCACCCGCCGCTCCGCGAAGGAGGGGCCACCGGGCCGTCGCAGCTGCCCGACGCGCTGCGCGACGAGGTCTGCGCGACCGTCGCCGCCGGCCTCGACGCGGTCGGCGTCACCACCGGCATCAGCCACACCGAGGTCAAGCTCACCGCCGACGGCCCCTGCATCATCGAGATCAACGGGCGGATCGGCGGGATGATCTCCCAGCTCGTCAGGGCGGCCGGCGGACAGGACGCGATGCGCGCCGCGCTCCAGGCGGCGATGGGCCGGCCCGAGCGCGGCGAAGACACCTCGGACCGGTATTCCTGCGCGATGTTCGTCCAGGCACCGACCGACGCCGTCCGGGTGCGCCGGCTCGTCGATCCCGCCCGGCTGCACGAGGTGCCCGGCGTGTGGCGGGTCGACTCCCACGTGTCGCCCGGCACGGAGATCGACCTGCGCACCGGGGTCCTGGGCAGGCTCCAGACCGTCTGGTTGGGGGCCGCCACGCCCGAGGAGCTGCGCGGCGCCTGCGACCGGGTCCGTGAGGTCCTCAAGGACGGCAACGAGTACGACACCAGGACGGACGTGGCGGCCGGCGCCGGCACCCCTGCGGAGGCCCGCGCATGACCACCTCGACCACACCGGTCCCGCTCCTGTGCCTGCCGCCCGCCGGCGGTGGCCCCAGCTTCTTCGCCTCGTGGGCCGGCGCGGACCCGGCGCTCGACGTCGTGGCCCTGCCGCTGCCCGGCAAGGAGGCCCTCTTCATCGACGAGCCCGCCGAGACGGTGGCGGATCTCGTCGAAGCCGTTCTGCCCTCCGTCCACGAGGCGGTCGAGGGCAAGGACCGTGTCGCCCTCTTCGGGCACTGCTTCGGCGCCGTCGTCGCGTACGCGCTGGCGGAGCGGCTCGCCACGACGCGTCCCGGTCTCGGTCTCGTCCTGTTCGCCAGCGGGTCCGCGGCGCCCGGCGTCCTCCTCTGGGAGCAGGCCACCGGACTGCCCGACGACGCCTTCGTGGAAGCGGTCGAGCGCAACGCCGGGCTGCGCAATCCCGCTCTCGGCGACCCCGATCTGCGCGAGCTGCTGCTTCCCGTGCTGCGTGCCGACGTCGCCGCCCAGGAGTCGTACGCCCCTGTCGACAAGCCTTCGGGGACCTATCGGATCGTCACGGTCAGGGGCGAGCAGGACGAGCTCGTCGGCGCCGCGGACAGCGCCCGCTGGGCGGAGTTCGCCGGAGAGCCACCCCGTGCCTTCGAACTGCCCGGCGGTCACATGTATCTCCTCGAACAGCGCGATCCGCTGCTCGAGATCGTGCGGCACGAGCTCGACAGCTCCGCCTGAAGGAAAGGAACCACCCATGCCGCTGAGCAGCAGCACTCCCGGTGCGCCCGCCGGCACGGTGCCGGGTCCGGCCGCCGGCACCGGCGCGGAGACGGACCCGTTCGCCCTGCTGCGCGGTGCCGCGCGCGTCGGAGAGGCGGCCCCCGCGGCCGACCTTCCCTGGAGCCCGGCCGACGACGGCACCACGCCCACCGCCGTCCTGGCCGCCCTCGCCGTCGTGGTCGGGGCGTTCACCGGGCACCGGACCGTGCTCTACGAGGTCGACGGTACGACGCGGATCGTCGAGGGCCCCAAGGACGACCTGACCGTCGCCGCCTACCTCGACACCGTCGCCGCCGCGCCCGCGGTCCCGGCCACGGCGGGCACGCCCGCGGTGCGGCTCAGCACGGCCGCCCCCGGCGACCAGCCGGAGGACGCGGGGACCGCGGCCACCCTGAGCGTACGGATCGATCCCGACCGGGCGAGGCTGCGCCTCACGGCGCCGACGGGAGACCTCCCCGAGTGGCTGCTGCACCGGATCGGCGCATCGGTTCTCTGGGTGTACGGCCGACTGGCCGACCCGGAGTGCCGCCACGAGCCGGCCGCCGACGTCCGCCCGCAGAGCCCCCACGACGACGCCGCCACGGCCGAGCTCGGCCGCACGCCCGGGCCCGAAGGCTCCCGGCCCGGCACCATCCCCGGCGGCTTCCGACGGCAGGCGCTCAGCACACCCGGCGCGCCCGCCCTGTCCGGCGGGGGACGCGTTCTCACGTACGGCGAACTCGACACCTGGACCGACGCGCTGAGCCGTGAGCTGACGCGGCACGGCGTGCGCCCGGGCGCCCGGGTCGCGGTCGTGATGGAGCGGTCCGCCGACACCGTCGCCGTCCTCCTCGCGGTGCTGAAGGCCGGTGCCGTGTACGTCCCGCTGGAGCCCGATCTCCCGGCCGACCGGCTCACCTTCATCGTCGAGGACAGCGGCGTCTCCCTCGCCGTGGTCGACGACGAGGAGGCCGTGGACCTGCCCGGCCTTCCGTGCGTCGGTCTCGGGGTCCTGGCAGCGGCGGCCCGGCGGTCGCAGGACGGCGCCACCGGCACCGGCGCCGAGGGGGAGGAGGCCGGCCCCGGGCCGGGCCCGGACGACCCCGCCTACATCATCTACACCTCGGGGTCGACCGGGCGCCCCAAGGGGGTCGTGGTCCCTCACCGCAACGTGGCCGCGCTCGTCGAGGGCACCGCCGAGGGTTTCGGCTTCGGCGGCGACGACGTCTGGTCGTGGTTCCACTCGGCGGCCTTCGACTTCTCCGTATGGGAGATGTGGGGATGCCTCCTGACCGGAGGCCGGCTGGTCGTCGTCCCGAACGAAGCGCGCCGGTCGCCCGAGGAGTTCCGTGCCCTGCTCGCCGAGACGGGAGTGACGGTCCTCAACCAGACCCCGTCGAGCTTCTTCCAGCTGGTCGACCTGCAGCACACCGAGCGGCGCGAACTCGCCGTCCGGCTGGTCGTCTTCGGCGGCGAGGCCCTCGACACCGCCGGGCTCGTCCGGTGGCTCGACCTGCACCCCGAGAGCGAATGCCGACTGGTCAACATGTTCGGCATCACCGAGACGACCGTGCACGTGACCGCCCAGGACATCACCAGGGACCTCGCCCTCGCGGCGACGCGGTCCGTGGGCCGGGCGATCCCCGGCTGGTCCGTCCGGGTCGTCGACGAGCGGGGACGTGTTCTCCCCGTGGGCGCGGTCGGAGAGATCGCCGTCGGCGGCGACGGCCTCGCCGTCGGCTACCTCGACCGCGAGGAGCTCACGGCCGCCCGCTTCGTCACCGAACCGGGGACCGGAGAGAGGCTCTACCTCAGCGGTGACCGGGGCCGGATGCTGCCGGACGGGGCCCTCGAACACCTCGGCCGGCTGGACCAGCAGGTCAAGATCCGAGGCCACCGCATCGAACTGGGCGAGATCCGGTCGGTGCTGCTCGCCGACCCCGAGGTCATCGCGGCCGCGGTCGTCGTGGGGCACGCCCTCCCGGGCGACCCCGCGGGCGACCGCCTGGACGCCTATCTCGTCCCGGTCGCGGGGGCGTCGGTTCCGGCGATCCGTGAGCGCGCCGCCGCGAAGCTGCCCGCCTACATGATCCCGGCCACCTTCACCTCGCTTCCCGCCCTGCCGGTGACGGTCAACGGCAAGCTCGACACCGCTGCCCTCCCCAGCCCCGGCTCCGGACAGGAGGACCCGGCAGCCCTGACCGACGGTCCCGCCGGCGACCTCTCCGCCGAGCGGCGGATCCAGGACGCATGGATGGCCGTCACCGGCAGCCAGGTGGGCCCGGACCAGAACTTCTTCGACGCGGGAGGCAACTCCCTCCTCGCCGCGCGTTTCGTGCGCGGGCTCCGCGAGACCGGGCTCGGACCTCTCACCGTGAAGCAGTTCTACCTGCACCCGACGCCTCGCCGGCTCGCCGCGCTCTGCGAGGAGCCCGCCGACCAGGGCACGGACACCCGTACGAAAGGAAACCCCGCATGACGATCACCCCGCCCGATGCGGACCGCACCGAGCTGCGCGAGGTGGTGCGCCAGGCCTGGGAAAAGGGCCTGGGCCGCGCCGACTTCAGCGATGACGACTACTTCTTCTCCATCGGAGCGAACTCGCTCGACGCGCTCCGGGTCGCCTCTGCGCTGAAGGCCGCCACGGGGCGGAAGGTGCCCGTCCGCATGCTCTACGCCCACCAGACGGTGAACCAGCTCGCGGACGCCCTGGCGGCCGCGGACTGACCGCGGGGCGCCGAACGGCCGATGGCCGCACAGGAGGACTCCTCCTGTGCGGCCATCGGCCGTTGCGGGTGCGTCGTGGATCAGTGCGGCGCGGTGACCGCGCCCCCCGGCACCAGGTCCACCAGCCGTTCCACGCAGACGGTCCAGTGGTCGCGGACGAAGAAGTGCCCGCCGTCGAAGGCCCGCAGCGTGCACGTACCGGAGGTGTACGGCCGCCAGTCCGCCGCCACCGTCTCCGGCACCGCCCGGTCCGCCGTGCCGTACCAGGAGAAGATGTCGACCGGCACCGCGGCCTCCGCGGGCGCGGGCGGGACGTATCCCGCGAGCAGCCGCAGGTCGGCCCGCAGAGCCGGGATGATCATGGCCGCGGCCGGCGAGGTCCGGAGGGACTCCGCCAGGAGGCCCGCGGCGTCGAGCGCGTCCAGCATCTCCTTCTCGCCCAGCTCCGCGGCCTCGCTGATGAGGGGCGACGAGATCTCGTGCGGTGGCCGGCAGGCCGCGACCACCAGGGAGCGGGGCAGGGGCAGGCCGTTCGCGGCGGCCCGGCGCGTCAGCTCGTAGGCGACCAGTCCGCCGAAGCTGTGTCCGAACAGCACGTACGGCCGCTCGGACGGCAGTTCGTCGAGCAGTCGGCCGACCGTGTCGTGCAGCGTGGCCTCAGGGGTCTGGCGCATCTTGCGCCCACGCCCGGGAAGATCCACCGGAAGGATCCGGCAGGCCTCACCGGCGGCGCCCTGCCAGCGGACGAACTCCCTGGCAGAGGCTCCGGAAGGCGCGAGGCAGAGCACGTCGACGGTGCCGGGCTCCGTGTCGTGGTCGGGCATGGGGGCTCCCTCGGACGGTCGTGGGTGCCGCGGGCGCACTACTTGCGCAGTGCGTCCTCGTCGGCCTGGTGGAAGGTGAGACGTCCCGGACGCTCGTGCGGGGACAGCAGGGAGAACAGCCGACGGCGCAGCCCGGCCTCGTCGATGTCCTCGGACGTGCCTCGCACATGGAGGCCGAGCGCCAGGAGGTCCTCGTCGGCGTGGTACGCGGCCGTGGCCGCCACGACCTCGGGCAGCGAGGTCGCGACCGAGCGCAGCGAGGCCAGGGACACCTTCTCCCCGCGCACCTCGACGAAGTCGGAGAGACGACCGGTGAGGTACAGGTATCCGTCCTCGTCGACGCGGCCGAGGTCGCCCGTGGCGAGAACGGACCCGTCCAGGAGTTCGTGCGCCGCGCGGGCGTGGGGTGTCCCGACGCGCCGGACGAAGACCGTGTCCGAGTGGACGAGGACCTCCTGCTCGCCGGGGCCGCGCCCGACATCGCGCAGGGAGATCCGCACGCCGTCCATCGGCAGGCCCACCGAGCCGTGACGGTGCGGCGGTTCGCGGTGCGCTGCCAGAGTGGAGACTCGGGGTCCGGCCTGGGTGAGCCCGTAGGTGAGGTACACGCCGAGCCCCGGGTGGCGGCTGAGCAGCTCACCGGTGCGCTCGGGGGCGAGGCCCTGGCCGCCGACGGTCAGGGTGCGCAGCCCGTCGGGCAGGGCGCATCCGGACTCGAGCAGCGCCGACACCAGGGTCGGCGTCAGGGAGGAGTGGGTGATGCCCTCCCGTCCGATGACGTCGACGTATTCGGCGGCGTTGAACGGGGGCCCGGAGACGACGGGGGTGGCCCCCGTGACGTAACAGCCGAGCAGCTGTGCCACGAGGGCGAACGAGTAGTACATGGGCAGGGTGATCAGGACCCGGTCCTCGGCCGTCAGCCCCACGGAGTCGGCGTGCCGGCGCGCGTTGCGCAGGAGCGCCGGGATCTCGTGGAGGCAGCCGGTGGCCATGCCCGACGTGCCCGAGGTCAGCAGGATCGCCTGCCCGGGCCGGTGCAGCTGGAGCGGGTGGCCGGTGCGCAGCACGACGTTCACCCCCTCGATCCGCAGCGCGGCGGGCTGCCCGGGACCGGCCTTGGCCCGTGAGCCGACGACCGCCGCCGCGCCGAGGCGGGCCGCGGTCTCGCCGACCCTCGGCGCGGGTGTCGAGGGTGCCATGAGGACGGGGACGTATCCCGTGAGCTGACAGGCGAAGAAGAAGCGCAGGAGCGGCAGGCCGTTCGAGAGGGCCACCAGCACCACGCTGCCCGGCCGCAACGGCAGCTCGGCGAGCTCCGCGCACAGGGCTTCCAGCGGGCGTGGCGGCTCCGTCGACTCCTGGTGGCGGACGGAGCGCAGCCGGTCGAGGAGTTCCTCGGCCCCTTCCAGGTCGACGACGTCAGGAGACGTCAAGGCGAAGCCACCTCCCCCGCGGGCGAGGGCGCGGAGACCCAGCGGCACGTGGCGCGATGGGCGCCCGAGGCCTCGACCGTGTACGAGACGATCGCCACCCAAGTGGTGGACGGCACCTCGCCGGTGAGCCAGGACTCGGCGATCGTGTGGGCCAGTGCCCAGCCCGGCTCCTCGGGCATGGTCAGCAGCAGGGTCGGGCCGACGTGGCCGAACTCGATGGAGCTGAGCCCGACGAGGGTGCCGGGGCTCGCCGCGACGAACCGCCGGGGCGAGCTGTGGCCCTCGACGGCGTCGGCGGCCACGGCGCGCAGGCTCTGGCCGGTGGCGAACTCGCTGACACCGATGATCCCTGCGGTCTCGCCCGGCGCCGCCGGCAGGGCCTGGGCGGCCTCCGCCAGCGCGGACCGGACCAGCCAGGCGGCCGGATCGGCGAACTTGAGAGGTCCGCGCCGCTCGACCTCGGCGAGGTCGCCGCGGACCACGCTCACGGGGGCGGTTCCGGTGAGGCGGGACTCCTGCGGAATGAGCGTTGGGGATGTCACGGGAGTGCTCTGTCTCCTCGTTGCAGCAGAAGGCTCGTGTTGAAGCCGCCCACGCCGAGGGTGAGGTTCAGCCCGAACTCACCCGAGACGGCCATCGGTTCGTCGACCGGCAGGGGCAGGGGGAAGTCCGCCAGGGCGGCACGCAGCTGTGCGACGGGCGGTGCCAGCCGGTCCCGCAGCGCCAGCAGCGTGACGATCGTCTCGATCGCTCCGGTCGCGCCGAGCACATGGCCCAGCGATCCCTTCGTGGCGACCACGACGGGGGCGGCCGCGTCGTGGCCGAAGACCCGGCGCAGGAGTTCGGCCTCGGCGGCGTCGCTGGAGACGGTGCCCGTGCCGTGCATGCTGACGACGGCCACCTCGGCGGGCGAGCGGCCACCCATGGCGAGGCTGCGCAGCGCCGCCTGTGCTCCGGTGACGCCGGACGCGTCCGGGCCGTTGAGGGAGGTGGCGGCGTTGGACATGCCCCAGCCGCGGAGGAATCCGTGGACGTGGGCGCCCCGCGCCCGGGCGGAGTCCAGCCGTTCCAGTACGAGGAAGGCCGCGCCCTCACCGGGCAGTGTCCCGTCCCGCTCGGCGTCGAAGGGCCGCAGCATCGTGGGGGACATGACGCCCATCCCCGAGTGGCCGAGGCGCTTCGCGGGGGAGAGGAGGTCCACCCCGCCCGCCACGCAGCGATCGGCGAGACCGGCGCGGAGGAGGACCGCGGCCGTGGACAGGGCGTCCGAACTCGCCGAGCAGGCGGTCGAGACGGCGACGGGCGGGCGGGCGGAGCCCAGCAGGCGCCCGGCGTCCTCGGCCCAGCGGTAGAGGGAACCGGCCGTGGTCGCGTCCGCGTGCGGTCCGAGGCTGGTGCCGAACACGCCCTGGACGTCGGCGGTCTCGGTGAGGCCGGCGTGGTCCAGGGCCCTGCGTGCGGTGGCCACGGCCACGGTGACGTGCTGCTCGTGGAGTGTGCCCGGGGGCACCCCGTCCGCGAGGGGCGCGGCCAGTGCGTTGCGTACCGCACCGGAGGAGGGGAGCTCCCGGAAGCCGTCGGCTCCCTTCAACAGGAGCCGCCAGACGTCCTCGAGGCCGGAGCCGAGCGCGGTGTCCCACGCCATGCCGGTCACGGCGATCGCGTCACCGGGCGGTGCCGGATCCGCGGTCATGCTGTCGGGGCGCACCTCAACCATGCAGTTCGAGGATGAGGTCGCGCACCGAGCCGACGGAGTGGAAGCGGACGGAGTTGAAGTCCTCGTCGGGGATCTTCACGTCGAACTGCCGCTCGCACTGGACGCGGAGTTCGGTGAACCCCAGCGAGTCCAGGCCGAGTTCGCCGGCAAGGCCGTCGGTGGCCTGGATGGAGTCCTCGTCCAGGTCCAGATAGGCGTCCGCCACCAGGATCCGCTTGATCCTCGACTCGATGTCCTCAGGCGTGAGGGAAGGCATGGGTCTCCTTATGAGAGAGGAGGAGGAGTGAGGACGCAGGCCGAGGCGCGGGCGAAATTCGGGTGAAATAGTCCGATTCCTTGTCCCGAATGCCATGAATTCGCGCCGGCCTGGACGTACCGATCCCCCGTTCGGTCCTCGGACCCTACACCAAGCCCTCTTGCTCCATCCAGTGATAACGATCATGGTCATCGTCATTTCGATGAAAACGGGCGAAGTGATCCATAGCGCTCCGGTCGTACCTTGACACGCTGCGCGTGAGCTGGCACGTTCTTGCACCGCGCCGGTTTCTGGCAACCCATTCGGTTACCTGGCGAACGAAAGCCCGGAACGTCAAATTACGACCGATCGGGCGGCAGCTTATGTTGACCACATGGCAGCGGAGAATCGTGTGACTGAACGGGGCAGTGCAATTCGATTGACTGTCGTCGGTGCAGGGGTAATGGGAGTAAGCATCGCGGCGCTCGGCGTGTCGCGTGGACTCCGTGTGACTCTGGTCGACAAGGACCCGGCCAAGGTCGAAACCGCGGCCGGCCGGGTCGCGCAGGAGATCCGTCTGGCCAAGCTGATGGGCGCCGTCGCGCGCGACGCGGCACTGGGCGAGTTGACCGTGACGTCCTCGCTCGGGGACGGTGTCCCCGCCGACGCGGTGGTCGAGGCGGTCGTCGAGATCCCGGAGGAGAAGAACCGCGTCCTCAAGGAGATCTCCGGGGCCGTCGGGCCGTCCGTCCCTCTCATCAGCAACACCTCGTCGATCCCGGTCGACGAGCTCGCGGCCGACGTGCCGCACCCGGAAGCGGTCCTGGGCATCCACTTCATGAATCCGGCCTACCTGATCCCCACCGTGGAGATGATCCCCGGTTCCCGCACCTCCGAGGAGGCCAGGGCAGGGGCGACGTCCCTGCTGGCGGCCCTCGGGCGGAAGGGTGTCGTGGTGGGCGACGGGCCGGGATTCGTCACGAGCCGGGTCTCGCACCGCATGATCAACGACGCCATCAAGGTGGTGGAGGAGGGGCGCGCCTCCGCCGAGGACGTGGATCTGCTCATGCAGAACTGCCTGGGGCACACCACCGGACCGCTGCGCACGGCCGACCTCATCGGTCTCGACAACCTGGCCGACTCGCTCGCCGTCCTCTTCGAGCGGACCGGTGACGAGAGCTTCCGGCCGGCCGAACTGCTGCTGCGCAAGGTCGCGGACGGCGACCACGGCCGCAAGTCGGGCCGGGGCTTCTACACCTACTAGGGGATCCGGGCGGAGAGCCCGGACCAGTGCGCAACGGGGGCTCTTACATGGCTGGGCAACTACAGGTGGACGCCGAACTCGCCGACTACGTCAGGCGAATGTCGTTGGTCGACGACGAGGTCCTGGCGGACCTGCGCAAGGAGACCGCGGGATTTCCCGCGCTGCACGCGATGCTGGTGATGCCGGAGGAGGCCCAGTTCCTGGGGCTCCTCGCCAGGACCATCGGTGCGCGGTCCATCCTGGAGATCGGGACGTTCACCGGATACACGACCCTCTGCCTCGCCAGGACGCTCCCGCCCGGCGGACGGGTCGTGACCTGCGACATCAGTGAGAAGTGGACGCGGATCGCGGCCCGCTACTGGCGCAGGGCCGAGGTCGACGACCGGATCGACCTGCGGGTCGGAGACGCCCTCGGCACCGTCGACGGCCTTCTGGAGAAGGACGGACCGGAGAGCTTCGACTTCGTCTTCATCGACGCCGACAAGGAGCAGTCCGTCGCGTACTACGAGCGGGCGGTCATGCTGGTGAGGCCCGGCGGTCTCATCGTCCTGGACAACACGCTCTTCTTCGGAAAGGTCGTCGACCCGGCCGCCCAGGACGCCGCGACCCTTGGTATTCGCGCACTCAACGAGCGCGTGCGCGACGACGATCGTGTGGATATCTCCATGCTTTCGCTCGCCGATGGCGTAACGATCGTCCGTAAGCGCGAGAGCTGAGCTCCTCCCGTTGAATTCCGTCACGCGGAGTCCCGTCACGCGGACTCGTTCCGCGTGAATTCACCTTTCTTTTCACTCCGAACAGAGAAGAGTGCATCGATGTCCAACACCGTCGATTCCGGAGAAATCGCCGAGCAGTCCGTTCGTGCGGCCCTGACCGATTTCCTTGAGGTCCGCACGCGGAACGTGTGGGAGCCCACCACCGACCTTTTCGAGACGGGCGCCGTCTCCTCCCTCTTCGCGATGGAACTCGTCGTCCACGTCGAGCAGACCTTCGGCGTCACCGTCGAGGGCGAGGACCTCAACATGGAGAACTTCCGCACCGTCGAGGCCATGGTCGCCATGGTCACCCGGCTCAAGGCCGCCGCGAACAATGGTTGACACGCTCGCCTCCCTCCTGACGGAGTCGGTGGGGGAGAGCGCCGGAGACTGGGACATCGCGGGCGAGATACCCCGGGACCTGCTCCGTGCCCTGGGTGCCAAGGGAGTGCTGTGCGCCGAGGTCGCCGCCGAGTTCGGCGGAGCCGGCCTGTCCGGACGTGTCAACGGAGAGCTCACCGC
Organism: Streptomyces sp. NPDC002825; assembly: GCF_040295385.1. Lineage (NCBI taxonomy): Bacteria > Bacillati > Actinomycetota > Actinomycetes > Kitasatosporales > Streptomycetaceae > Streptomyces > Streptomyces sp. NPDC002825. The sequence continues at coordinate 109,524 of NZ_JBEOVH010000020.1, read as the reverse complement.
TCACGCGGGCGCCCTCTGCAGTTCCCTGCGGAGCGTCATGACCTCCCAGGGCATGGCCGCGTGGACCATCCAGCGCTTCGGCAGCCCCGACCAGCGGGCCGCCTACCTCCCCCGTCTCACCGGCGGCGAACTGGCTGCCGTCTGCTTCAGCGAGACGGAGGCCGGCAGCGACCTGTCGGCCATCGGCACCCGCATCACCGACGAGGGCGACGAGATCGTCGTGACGGGGCACAAGGTCTGGGCGACCGCCGCCGCCTACGCCGACCTGCTCGTCGTCATCGGGACGTACGGAGCCGGCGCGGCCGTCGCCGTGATCCCCGCCTCCGCCCCCGGAGTGACGGTGAAGAAGATCCCGGACACCCTGGGGTGCCGGGCCGCCGGCCACTCGGACATCACCTTCGAGGCCGTACGGTTGCCCCGAGAGGCCCTGCTCGTCGGCTCGCGGCTGCCGATGACCATGCTCGTCACCATCGCGCTGACCTACGGCCGGCTCTCGGTCGCCTGGGGCAGCGTCGGCATGCTGCGCGGCTGCCTGCGCGCCACCACGGAACACGTGGCAGGCCGACGCCAGTTCGGCAAGCCGCTCGCCGAGCACCAGCTCGTCGCCCGCCACATCGCCGATCTCCACGTCGCCGAGCGGACGGCCACCTTCGCCTGCGAACGCGCCAGCACCAGTTGGGACGCGCAGTCGCCCGACATGGTCTCGGACGCCGTCCTCGCCAAGTACGTGGCCTCCGGCAACGCGGCGCAGGGCGCCGCCCGTGCCGTCCAGGTCATGGCCTCGGCGGCGGCCCAGGACGGCCACGTCGTGGCCCGCGCCTACCGCGATGCCAAGCTCATGGAACTCATCGAGGGCACCTCGGAGATCTGCCAGCTCATCCTCGCCCGACAAGCCCTTGAGGGGAACGCGTGACCATCGGTATCGGTGCCATCAGGTGCCTGCTCCCGGGCGACCGGGTGGAGGTGACCGACCTGCCCGACATGCGGCGACTCGGTGACCAGGAGAAGGAGTTCGTGGCCCGCAGCGGTGTGCGGACGGTCGGGGTCTTCGACGGCAAGGCACCCGCCGACCTGGCCGCCCAGGCCTGCCGGGAGCTCCTCGCCGACGCCCCCACGGCCCCCGACCAGATGATCCTCATCGGCCCCCGGGCCCCGGAGGTGCTGATCGGTTCGGACGCCTGCCACGTGCAGTACGAGAGCGGCCTGCCCCACACCTTCCCGTTCACCCTCGACGGCCTGGGCTGTGCCGGCTCCTCCGCCGCCTGGTCCCTCGCCCGGGACCTGCTCGTCGCGGACCCGAGCCGCGAGAGCATCCTGATCACGTACGCGAGCCGCCCGACGGGCGTCGACCGCATCCGCTTCCCCGTCACCGTCATCGGTGACGGAGCGTTCGCCATGACCCTGGTCAGGGGCGGCAGGCCGGTGCTCAGGGCACACCGGATGGAGGCCGACGGCCGGTTCCACGGACTGTTCCGGGTGGACTACAAGAACACGCCGGTGAGCGAGTGGCGCGAGGAGTGCCGCAACAACGACCAGTACGCCTTCGACCTCGCGATGCAGAGCCGCTCCCGCCTCGGCCGGCTCGTCGACCAGGTCCTGGCGGACGCGGGCGTGTCGAAGGCCGACGTCACCACGACCCTCATGCAGAACGTGACCGCCAGCGCGTACACGTTCTACGAGCGGTCGCTCGGACTGCCCATCCACCCGGTGTGCCGCGAGCACCTGGCCGACCTCGGTCATCTGGGCGCCATGGACGTGGTCCTCAACCTCGACCGGGTCCTGGCCTCGGGCGAGTTGCGGCGCGGTGACCTCGTGCTCGTGCTCAGCAACAGCCCCGTGGCGGCCTGGACCGTCACCCTGTGGGAAATCTAGGACTCGCACCGAAGGCAGGAAGTCGTGACTCAGGAGAACGGTCTCATCAAGTGTCTGATCTGGGACCTGGACAACACGTTGTGGCAGGGGACGCTGCTGGAGGACGGTGAGGTCCGGCTCTCCGACGAGCTCCGGAAGGTCGTCGTGGAGCTGGACCGCCGGGGCGTCCTGCAGTCGGTCGCCAGCCGGAACGACCACGACCACGCCTGGGAACGTCTCGAGGAGCTCGGCATCGCCGAGTACCTGATCCTTCCCAGGATCGGCTGGGGCCGGAAGTCCGACTCGGTCAAGGAGATCATCGACGAACTGGGGTTCGCCGAGAGCGCGGTCGCCTTCATCGACGACCAGCCCTACGAGCGGGCGGAAGTCGCGCACGTCCTGCCGCAGGTCCGCTGCTACCCGGCCGAGGAGGCCTCCTCGCTGACGGAACTGCCTGAGTTCACTCCGGCCATGGTCACGGCTGATGCGAGTCAGCGGCGCGCCATGTACCAGGCGAGGATCCGGCGCGAGGCCGACCGGGCGGCGTACCAGGGCCCGGACGAGGACTTCCTCCGGAGCCTTGGTCTGGAGATGGAGATCCTGCGCGCCGGGGACGAGGAACTGGCCCGGGTCGAGGAGCTCACGCTCCGGACGAGCCAGATGAACGCCACCGGCATCCACTACTCGCAGGAGGCACTCCGCGCGTTCATCGCCGACCCGGACCACGAGGTCCTCGTCGTCACCCTGGAGGACCGGTTCGGTCCCCACGGTGCCGTGGGGGTGATCCTGCTCGAACGACTCGCCGGTGCGTGGCGGATCAAGCTACTCGCCACGTCATGCCGCGTCGTCGCCTTCGGTGTCGGGGCGATCCTTCTGCGATGGCTCGGCGAAGGCGCCCGGAAGGCCGGAGTCCACCTCATCGCCGACTTCCGCAGCACCGAGCGGAACAGGATGATGGAGATCGCCTACCGCTTCGCGGGTCTCACCCTGGAAGACTGCGCCTGCCTCGCGGCCGCCGGGTCCGTCGACGGAGAGGACGGCGTGCGGCAGCTCCACCTGGTGCCCGCCCCGCAGCCGGCCGTCACCACCATGCGGGTCGTCGCCGTCGACCCCGCTGACGCCTCGGTGCCGGCCGCAGAGTGGACCTCTGCCCTGTCGGAGGTGTGAGGCCGACCTGCCGGCGCGTTCGGGAGGGCCGGCCGGACCGCGAGCCCACGCCCTTTCGGGGGTCGTGGGCTCGTGGTGGTGTCCCGGCACATCCCTCGGGGTGATCCGCCGCGGAGCCCATCGCCCGAACGCGGAGCCGGGTCGGTGGTCCACATCCACGGCGGTCTTCAGTCAGGGCCGCTCCAGTCGAAGGGGAAGTACTTGCTCGACTTCCCGGTGTGTTCCCAGGAGAAGCCGAACGCGTCGGCGCGGTCGACGGTGGCCCGCCCCCACGTGGCGACCTGGCCCGTTCCCACCTCGGAGCCCGGGGCGTTGAGGAGCTGGACGCGTGCGCCGTCCGGGGTGGTCGGGCCGGTGAGGGCCTCGGCGGCCGCCGTGACCCGGCCCGGGATCTCGGCGCGCCAGGCGGCGAGGTCCTCGTCGACCTCCACCCGGATGGGGACGACGTCCATGCCCCGCATCTCGGGATGGAACATCGAACCGAACTCCGCCGGCCATCCCCCCGCCTCGCCGCCGAAGATGCTCCCGAGCGCCGCCCGCTGCTGATCGTCGGCACGCTCGTCCAGGAAGATCGCGGCGTACGGCTCCTTGTGCGTTCCGGCCCATGCGTTGCCCTCGAACGACACGAGCATCAGGACATTGATGTCGTCGAGCCGTACGTCCCCGAAGTTGCCTTCCCGGATGTGCCACGCCATGACGCCTTCGCAGTCGCCGTAGGTCGGGGGTTGCGCGAAGGTGCAAGGGCACGGAATCGCGCACTTGCAGGCGTCGAACCAGTCGCCGGCCAGATGCCAGCTCGTGCCGGGGGTGGCCTGCTCTGTCATGTCGCTTCCTCCAGCCGAGCTCCGAGGAGCTCACTCGGAGTGGCGAGACCGCGGCCCGAGCCCGTTCCCGGGATCGGAGGACGGTCTCCCTTCCAGCTTGCGCCTCATGTCCCGGGTCGGAAACCGGTCGGCGGCTCCTCGGTGATGCGTGCCTCCGTGGGGGGCGGCCGCCGTCGTGTCCGGACGGGCTTCGCGGCGCACCGTGCATGAGGGTGGGGCGTCGCCCTCCACGGGCTCCACCCCACCCCCTGCGCTCCCGGTCCGCTACGCGGCCGCGGACGGCTCGTCGACGGCCTCCGCCACGAAACGCTCGGCCGCCGCGGCATCGACGCCCAGCGAGGCCAGGACCCCGGCGCCGTTCTCCTCCTCCAGCAGCCCCAGCAGAACGTGGCCGCTGCTGACGCTGTCCTGTTCGAGCCGCAGGGCGATCCGCGCCGCCAGCTCCAGCGCCTTCTTCGCGCGGGAGTCGTACGGGGTCAGTACCGGATCGGCGTCGCTGCGCGCCGGCAGGGCGGCCACCGCCGCGTCCCGGGCGCGGTCGAGGTCGATGCCCTGCGCGCGCAGGGCGCCGACCGCGGTGCCCTCGGTGCCGAGCAGGCCCAGGAGGAGGTGCGCGGGGACGATCTCGGCGTTGGCGGCCGCCTTGGCCTCGTTCATGCTGCCGATGATCGCGCTGCGGGCCGGCCGGGAGAACTTCTCGAAGGCGTTCGACGGCTTGGCGTCGGGCTTGCCGACGAACCGCTTCTGGGCCGCCTGTCGGGTGACGCCCATGCTGCGCCCGATGTCGGTCCAGGACGCGCCGGAACGACGGGCCTGGTCGACGAAGTGACCGATGAGGTGGTCGGCGACCTCGCCGATGTGGTCGGCCAGCAGGATGGCGCCGCTGAGCTGATCGAGGGCGGTGGTGTGGTTCTCGGTGATGGCCGTGATCAGGTCATCGAGCCTGACCGGCGGAGTGATCTGCGTCATGGTGTCAACCTAAGGTTGTCAGTCGGGTGCCGTCAACCCGTGGTTGTCACCTCTTTGGGGTGGGTCGGGTCCTCTCCGATGCGACCTGGACGTCCCGGCCGGTGAGACCGCGGTGGCGGGGCCGGCCCGGGCGGACGAGGCCCGCTGGTGAACCCCACGAGTCCCGCTCCCGGCCGCTGAGCGGGACGTGTCCTGCGCCGCCCCATGTTCCGGACAGCGTGTCGGGAAAGGCCTGTTGGCGGTCTGACAGGATGGAGCTGCTCCGGTTGTTTCGCGGGGGTACGGGGTTCGTGGGTGTACGGGGTGTGAAGAGGTCGGGTGGGCGAGGGAACGGGGTACGTGTCCGCGCCCGCACACGGCCCGGCGGGGCCCGGGGAGTCCGGGGCCGCCCGTGACGTCCGGCTCGGTGCGGTCGTCGAGCGTGCCCGGCGGGGGGACGAAGAGGCCTTCGCCGAGGCCTACCGGATCGTCCACCCCGGACTCCTCGGCTATCTGCGGGGGATCGTCGGCGAGGACGCCGAGGACGTCGCCTCCGACGCGTGGCTGGAGATCGCCCGGGACCTCGGCCGGTTCCGCGGGGACGGCGCGGGCTTCCGCGGCTGGACCGCGACCATCGCCCGCCACCGCGCCCTCGACCACCTCCGCCGCGTACGGTCGCGGCCCCGTCCCGCCCGCTTCGAGCAGGACCTCGTCGGGCTCCCGCCCGCCGGGGACACGGCCGACGAGGCGCTGGAGGCACTGTCGACCGAGCGGGCGCTCGCCCTCGTCGCGGGCCTCCCGCAGGACCAGGCCGAGGCCGTGCTGCTCCGGGTCGTCGTCGGTCTCGACGGGATCTCGGCCGCCCGAGTGCTGGGCAAGCGTCCCGGTGCGGTACGGTCCGCCGCACATAGGGGATTGAAGCGACTTGCGAGACAACTCCAGGGGAGGGGGGCGTGACGGATGCCTGACGAGCTGCGGGACAGTGTGCCGGGGGAGGCGCTGCGGGCCGCGCTGAGCGCCGAGCCGGGGACCGTGAGCGGTGACGCCACTCCGGGGGAGGCGGCCGCCCTCGCCGCCTTCCGGGTCGCCCGTGACGAGGGGCTCCACACCTCGCTGCCCACCCGCGACCGCGACGACTGGACCCCGCGCCCCGCGCGCCGACGCCCTCCGCGCTCCCTGAAGGCCGTCCTCGCCTCGCTGGTCGCGAGCGTGACGCTGGGCGGTGTCGCCGTCGCGACCGGCGGCCTCCCGGAGGGCTTCCCCGGTGCGCCCGCCCCGCGCCCCGAGCCGCGGCCGGCCCGCTCCGCGCCCGGCCCGGGAGCCCCCGCACCCTCGAGAGCCGGGACCCCGGACGCGAGGACGAGCGCCTTCCGCTCCGCCGCGCCCGGTACGACCGCGCCCCTGCGGCCCGAGAAGGACCCCGTGGACCTTCCCGGGAAGAGCCGTGACGCCCTCTGCCGTGCTGTCGAGAGGACGGAGGGCGGGGCGGAGGGGAAGGCGGCGGAGTCCGCCGCCCGGCAGCGGCTCGCGGCCGCTGCCGGTGGTGAGGAGCTCGTCCCCGCGTACTGCCGGCAGGACCCGCGCCCCACTCCCGACCCCACGCTCGGCCACCGTCCGACCAAGGAAAGCGACCGGGAGGACCCCGCCGCCGACCCCGGCCGTGTCCCCGACCGCTCGCGCGCACAAGCCGACAGGCCCTGACCGTCCCGAACGGTGTGCGGGGCGGTCCGTCCCGTACCGACGACGATCCGTCCCGTACCGGCTAGAGGTCGAACTCGTGGGGCGGCAGGTCGAGGGTGAAGCACGCCTCGCGGACCACGGCCTGCTCGGTCTTGTCGAAGTCGCCGTCGGCGCCGCCGATGACGATGCCGATCTGGACGACGGCGCGGGCCTCGGCCGGCTTCTTCTTCGCCTTGGCGATCTCCTGGAGCACGCTCACCTTGCCGAAGTCGAAGTCGGCGGTGAGCTTGTCCAGGTTGGCGTCGAAGCGGCGCTGGAGGTCGGTCGCGTCGAAGTTCTGCAGCACCTCGTTGGTGGCGATGAGCTGGGCGACGCGGCGCCGCTCGGCCGGGTCGATCGTGCCGTCGGCGGCGGCGACCAGCGCGCACATGGCCATGCTCGCGTCCCGGAAGGCGCCGCTCTTCAGGTCGTTCTTCTTCGCCACCAGCTGGGTCTGCATCGTCGATGCGGATTCCCTGATGCGGTCCCACAGGGCCATGTGCACTCCAGACGTCGTCGACCGTCGTTCGGACGGTTACTTCTACGTGCTTGTAGAACGTGGCGGCGAGCCCCGGGGTTCCCGGGGTGCGGGAGAAGGGTGCGCCGCTCTCAAGCTGATCGGCCGTCAGAACTGAGCCCCTACCGGCCCCTTGTGGACCCCGCCTCCATCAATAAAATGTCACACACCACACAAGGGAGTCCTCATGGTCCACGCGCAAGTCCCCGTGCACCGCGCCCACCCCTGGCACGGGATCATGGTCGCCACCGCCCTCCCCTTCCGCGCGGACGGCTCCGTCGACCACGACGCCTACGCGCGGCACGTGGGACGGCTCGTCGCCGAAGGCTGCGACGGGGTCGTCCCGAACGGCTCCCTCGGCGAGTACCAGACCCTCACCGACGCCGAGCGCGCCCAGGTCGTCCGTACCGCCGTCGAGGCGGCCGGCGACGGGGCCCGCGTCATGCCGGGCGTCTCCGCCTACGGCAGCGCCGAGGCCCGTCGTTGGGCCGAGCAGGCCGCCGAGGCCGGTGCCGGCTCCGTCCTGCTCCTGCCGCCCAACGCCTACCGGGCCGACGAGCGCTCCGTACGCGCCCACTACGCCGAGGTCGCCCGGGCCGGTCTGCCCGTCGTCGCGTACAACAACCCCTTCGACACCAAGGTCGACCTCACCCCCGGCCTCCTCGCCCGGCTCCACGCCGACGGCAGCATCGTCGCCGTCAAGGAGTTCAGCGGCGACGTCCGCCGCGCCTACGAGCTCGCCGAACTCGCCCCCGGCCTCGACCTCCTCGTCGGCGCCGACGACGTCCTCCTCGAACTCGCCCTCGCCGGCGCGGTCGGCTGGATCGCCGGCTTCCCCAACGCCCTCCCGCGCGCCTGCGCCAGCCTCTACCGGGCCGCCGTCGCCGGCGACCTCGCCGTCGCGCTGCCGCTCTACCGCTCCCTGCACCCGCTCTTCCGCTGGGACTCGAAGATCGAGTTCGTCCAGGCGATCAAGCTGTCCATGGACCTCGCCGGCCACGCCGGGGGCGCCACCCGGCAGCCCCGGCTCCCGCTGACGCCCGAACAGGAGGCCGTCGTGCGCGCCGCCACCGAGAAGGTCCTCGCCGAGGGCCACGCGTAGAGCCCGAGCCCGTCACTCACCGACCCGAAGGGGAACCCATGCGTACCCGCCACGTCTTCCACGCGGTGGACTCCCACACCGAAGGCATGCCCACCCGCGTCATCACCGGCGGCCTCGGCGTCATCCCCGGTGCCACGATGGCCGAGAAGCGGCTCCACTTCGCCGAGCACCTCGACCACGTCCGCACCCTCCTGATGTACGAGCCGCGCGGTCACGCGGCGATGAGCGGCGCGATCCTCCAGCCGCCCACCCGCCCGGACGCCGACTACGGCGTCCTCTACATCGAGGTGTCCGGCCTGCTCCCGATGTGCGGCCACGGCACCATCGGCGTCGCCACCGTCCTCGTCGAGACGGGCATGGTCCCGGTCGTCGAACCGGTCACCACCGTCCGCCTCGACACCCCGGCGGGACTCGTCGGCGTCGACGTCCGCGTCGAGGACGGCCGGGCGTGCTCCGTCACCCTCACCAACGTGCCCGCCTTCTCCGTCGGACTCGACCTCAAGGTCGACGTGCCCGGACACGGCACGGTCACCTACGACCTCGCGTACGGCGGCAACTTCTACGCCTTCGTCGACCTCGACGCCCTGGGCCTGCCGTTCGACCGCGCCCACAAGGAGGAGCTGCTCGCTGCCGGGCTCGCCGTCATGGACGCGGTCAACGCCGGCCCCGACCGGCCCGTCCACCCCGAGAACCCGGCCTTCGCCGGCGTCAAGCACGTCTATCTGACCGCGCCCGGCTCCGACGCGACCCGCTCGCGGCACGCCATGGCCATCCACCCGGGCTGGTTCGACCGCTCCCCGTGCGGTACGGGCACCAGCGCCCGCATGGCCCAGCTGCACGCCCGGGGACTCCTCGCCCCGCACACCGACTTCGTCAACGAGTCCTTCATCGGAACCGAGTTCACCGGCCGGATCGTCGGCGAGACGACCGTCGGCGGACTGCCCGCCGTCGTCCCGACCGTCACCGGCCGCGCCTGGATCACCGGCACCGCCCAGTACTTCCTCGACCCCGACGACCCGTTCCCCGCCGGATTCCTGCTCTGAGCCCCGTACCGGCGGCCGGAGAAACGTGACATTGTACGATGCTCCCCCGTGACTTCTCGGAGGACGCACGATGGGTGACCTGAAACAGTACGGTCTCGTCAGGGCGCAGGAACGGCTCCGCGACCAGGTCGGCCACGCCCTTCGTGCCGCCCTGATCGCCGGGGAACTGCGCCCCGGCCAGGTCTACTCGGCCCCCGGACTCGCCGCCGACCTCGGCGTCTCCGCGACCCCGGTCCGCGAGGCCATGCTCGACCTGGCCCGGGAGGGCCTGGTCGAGCCCGTCCGCAACAAGGGCTTCCGCATCACCGAGGTCAGCGAACGGGACCTCGACCAGTACACCGAGCTCCGCACCCTCATCGAGGTCCCCACCATCGGCCGGGTCACCCGCAGGGCCACCCGGGAGCAGCTGGAGGAGCTGCGCCCGGTCGCCGAGGAGATCGTCTCCCGCGCCCGCGAGCACGACCTCATCGGCTATCTGGAGGCGGACCGCCGCTTCCACCTCGCGCTGCTCGCCCTCTCCGGGAACGAGCGGCTCGTCGAGACCGTCGGCGAGCTGCGCAAACGCTCCCGGCTCTACGGCCTGACCGGCCTCGACGAGGCCGGCAAGCTGGTCTCCTCCGCCGAGGAGCACGTCGAACTCCTCGACCTGATGATCGCCGGGGACGCGCCGGCCGCCGAGGCGTGCATGAGCCGGCACCTGGGTCATGTGCGCTCCCTGTGGGCGGACCCGGACGCCGACGCGGGTGACGCCTAGGGTCCAGACACCCTCGGCGTAGGTGGGCGGGGGGTGCGGCTGCCGGTGACGCCTGGGGGCTAGGCACCCTCCGGCGGGACGATCTCCCGCTTGAGGACCTTCCCCGTCGGGCCCTTCGGCAGGCTGTCCGTGAGCCAGATCCGGCGCGGGTACTTGTACGGGGCGAGCCGCTCCCGCACGTGCGCGCGCAGCTCGGCGGGGGAGACCCGGCCGCCGGGCCGCAGGACGACCGCGGCGGCGACCTCCTGTCCGTGCACCGGGTGCGGGACGCCGAGGACGGCGGCCTCCGCCACGCACGGGTGAAGGTGGAGGACCTCCTCCACCTCCCGCGGGTACACGTTGAACCCGCCCCGGATCACCACGTCCTTGAGCCGGTCGACCACCCGGAAGTCACCGGACGCGTCCCGGGTCCCGAGGTCGCCGGTGTGCAGCCAGCCGTCCCGTACCGTCTCGGCGGTGGCCTCCGGCCGGCGCCAGTACCCCTTCATGACGTTGTGACCGCGGATCACGAGCTCGCCGACCTCGCCGTCGGGGACCTCCTTCCCGTCCCGGTCCACCACGCGCATCTCCACGCCGTCGACGGGGATGCCGATCGTGCCGGGCAGGCGCGGCCGGTCGATCCGGTTCACGCAGGCCAGCGGGGACGACTCCGACAGCCCGTACCCCTCGAGTACCGCGCAGCCGAACTCGGACTCGAAGCCCGTGAGGACCGCCACCGGGAGCGGCGAGCCGCCGCACAGACAGACCCGCAGCGACGACACGTCGTGGAGCGCGCGGTCCGGGTGACGCAGCAGCAGCCCGTACATCGTGGGGACGCCGAGGAAGACCGTGACCCGGTCCCGGGCGACGAGCGCGAGGGCGCCCGCCGGGTCGAAGCGGGCCATGAGGGTCAGACAGGCGCCCACGGCCACCGCCGAGTTGAGCCCCATCACCTGCCCGAAGGAGTGGAACAGCGGCAGCCCGCCGAAGACCACGTCCGCCGGGCCGAGCCCCAGGACGCGCACTCCTTCGTCGACGTTGCGCCGGATGTTGCGGTGGGTGAGCTCGGCGCCCTTCGGCGCCCCGGTCGTGCCGGAGGTGTAGAGCACGACCGCCGTGTCCTCGGGGGTGCGCGTCGCCGCCCGCACGCGCGCGTGGTCCGCCAACAGCGCGGTGAACGTCTCCGGTTCGACCCCGAGGTGCGGGACCCCCGCGAGCCGGGCGCCCTCGGCGGCCTCCTCGCCGTCCCGGTGCCAGGCGAGGAGCAGCGCCGCCTCCGCGTCCGCCAGACAGTGCCGGACCTCGCCCGCGCGCAGCAGCGGGTTGAGCGGGACGACGATCGCGCCCGCCCGCAGGATGCCGTAGTAGAGCACGGCGAACTGCGTGCTGTTCGGGAGCATCAGCGCGACCCGGTCGCCGGGCCCCACCCCGCGCGCGTGGAGCAGCGCGGCGGCCCGGTCCGCGAGCTCGTCGAGCACGCCGTACGTCAGCGCGTCGGCACCGAGCCGCAGCGCGGTCCGTCCGGGATGCGCGGCCGCGCTCCGGGCCAGGAGTGCGGGGACGGTGCCGTCGTCGACGCTCATCAGAGGTGCTCCTTCGGGGCCGTACGGTACGGAGGGGGAGGTACGGGACGGGGGACGGCGACCGCGGTGAGCACCAGGCCCTCGCGGACGAGCCAGCGACCGGGCAGCACGCGGGGGAGCGGGTACGGCCCCGCCGGCGCGGGCACCAGAAGCCGCGCCACGAACCGGCCGGCGGCGCGCGGGTAGGGGCGGGGGTACGGGTGCACCTCGGCGTCCTCGAAGCCGAGCCGGTCACCGCCGTACCCGCTCCAGGCCTTGTAGACGGACTCCTTGGCGCTGAACAGGAGCCGGTCCCAGGCGATGTCCGGACACCGGGCGGCCAGTTCGCGCAGCCGCGCCTCCTCCGGGCCGAACACCACCGCCTCGCGGACCCCGGACGGCAGCGGCGCGTGCGGTTCGGCGTCGATGCCGAGGGCCAGGAGGTGGGCCGACCGCGCCACGGCCGCGCCCCGGTATCCCGCGCAGTGCGTGATGCTGCCGACGGTGCCCACGGGCCACGCGGGCGCCCCGCGCCGCCCCCGCAGGAGCGGGCCGGCGGCGACCCCGAGTTCGGCGAGCGCCCGATGAGCACAGCGCCGCCCCGCCGCGAACTCGAGCCGCCTGCCGGACACGGCGCGCGCCATCAGGGCCTCTTCCTCGGCGAAGAGCCAGAGGGGGGCGGGCTCGGCGCGGGGTCGGGGGACGCGGGTCGACGCACCTGCCTCGGGGAGGCCGGGCGCCTCGCCGGCCTTGGGGACGCGGGTCGACGGGTTCGGCTCGGGGACGCGGGTCGACGGGCCGCCGCGCGCTTCGGGGACGAGGGTCGGCGTGCCCGCCCCGGGGACGCGGGTCGACGCGCCGCCGCCGGCGTCTGGGACGCCGGCCGACGTGCCCGTCTCGGGGACGGCGGTTGGCTCGCCCGCCTCGGTCTCCTCGGCCCAGCGCACCCCGCCGGGCAGCACCGCGCCGAGCAGGGTCGGCTCCTCGCGTCGCCCGCTCAAGCCCGCGCACCCGACGGGGCGCCGCCACGGCCTCCGGCCGGGGCGGGTGGGGTGGTGCCGGGTCCGGCCGGGGCCGCCGGGCTCGTCGGAGCGGTGGGTACCGTCGCCGCGCCCTGTCGCGCGCCCGCGTCCTCCGGCCCGCCCGTCGGCGGGAAGTCCGCCCACGTCGCGATTCGTTCGGCCAGGCCCCCGTTGTGCCGGATCCAGCGGAAGTGGTCCAGCTGCCGGCCGCCGGCCTCCGACGTCCGGTAGCTCCACCGGCTGATCCGCGCCGCGGGCAGCTTCGCGCACAGGTGGTCCACCGCCCCGGGCGGTGCGAGGGCGTCGCCCTCCACGTCGACCGCGAGCACGGGCAGGTCCACCGCCCCCAGCGCCTCCTCGTAGTCGGCGACGGCGCCCACGGCCCCGTACCGCCCTGTCCTCATCTGCCGGGCCCAGTCCCGCATCACGCCCACCGACTCGCGCCCGCCGAAGCCGAACCGGTGGCCCGGCCAGTAGCCGAGCAGCTCCGCTCCGACCACGCACAGCAGGCTCCGTACGAGCCACCGCGCGCCGGGCCGGGGATCCGCCCCCGTACCGAGCGCGCGCCACCAGGCCGAACCGCTCGCCACCAGGACGACCCCCGCCAGGCGAGGTCGGAACAGACCGCAGTGCACCAGGCCGAGCTGGCCGCCGAGGCTGTGCCCCAGGAGCAGCCTCGGCGCCTCGGGGAACGCGCGCTCGACCGCGTCGAGGACCGTGCCGATGTCGTGCTCGACGAGCTCGCGGTAGCCGAACCGCACCCCGCGCGCCGGCACCGGGGTGCTCTCGCCGTGGCCCCGCAGGTCCGTCGTCACCACCGTCGCGCCCCGCCGGTGCAGCGCCCGCGCCAGAGGCGTGTAGTGCCGGGCTGCGGTGCCCATCGCGGGCAGGACGACCACGACCGGGGCGGCGGGCTCGGGGCGGGCGTGGACGCGGACCACGAGCCTTGCGCCGTCCGGGGCGGTGAGCTCGGCCAGTACGGGGAAGGGGGACGTCTTCATGGGCCTTCAGGGTGTTCGGGGCCCACAGGGTGTTCGGGACCCTCGGAGCGTTCGGAGCCGGCGGGGTGTTCGGGACCCTCGGGGTCTTCCGCGCTAGCGTCCGCCAGGCTCCAGCCGATCACGCCCGCGCCCCACGTGACGCCCGCGCCGAACGCGGCCACCCCCAGCAGGCCCTTCGGGCCGAGGCGGCCCTCCTGCCAGGCCTGGTGGAGGGCGAGGGGGATGGACGCGGAGGAGGTGTTGGCGACCCGGTCGACGTTGAGGTAAAGCCGCTCCGGCGGGACGCCGAGCTCCTTGCCCACCGCCCGGACGATGCGCGCGTTCGCCTGGTGGGCGACGAACAGGTCGACGTCCTCGGCGGTCAGCTCCTGCCGCGCCAGGACCTCCCGCGCCGCCTCGCTCATCCTCTCCACGGCCTGCACGAAGATCTCGGGACCGTCCATCCGCAGCTTCCGGTCGTACCGGTCGGCGTACAGGAGCGGGATGAGCTCCCCGTCCGAACCGAGCCGGAACGCGGGTTCGGGAGCGCCGCCCATGTCCACGTCCGCGAGGACCACCGCCCCGGCGCCGTCGCCGAGCAGGACCGCCGTCGACCGGTCCTCCCGGTCGGTGATCCGGGTCAGCGCCTCGGCGCCGCAGACCAGGACGGTGCTCGCCCGGCCCGACTCGATCAGGGCGACGGCGTGGTCGAGGGCGTACACGAACCCGGCGCAGGCCGCGTGCAGATCGAACGCGGGGGCCCGGTCCGCCCCGAGCCGGGCGGCCACCTCCACGGCGAGCCCCGGGGTGGTCCGGTCGGGGGTCGTGGTCGCCACGACGACATGCCCCACGTCGCGCGCGGTGCGTCCCGACCGGGCCAGCGCGGTACGGGAGGCGGCGAGCGCGAGATCGGCGAGGTGGCCGTCCTCCGGGAGGAAGTGGCGCTGCCGGATGCCGGTCCGCTTGACGATCCACTCGTCGGAGGAGCCGATGGCCGCGAAGTGGCTGTTGGGCACGGCACGTTCGGGCAGGGCGGAGCCGATGCCGACGATCGCCGCGGTCATGAGCGGTCCTCCTTGCCGGCGCGGGGCGGGGCGCCGATGCCCGGGGGTTCGCCGACGGCGCCGACCCCCATGCGGACGGCGTGCATCCCGCCGTCCGCGTGCACGATCTCCCCGGTGACGGTGGCCGCCAGGTCGGAGAGCAGGAACAGCACGGGGCCGACCAGCCGGGCCGGATCCGCGCGGCTCCAGCCGAGCGGCGCCTCCTGCTCCCAGCGGTCGGCGATCCGGTCGAAGGTGCTGATGGCCCGCCCGGCCACGGTCTCGACCGGGCCGGCGGCGACGAGGTTGACGCGGATGCCGGAGTGCCCCAGATAGAGCGCGAGGTAGCGGCAGACCGCGCCGAGCGTGGCCTTGCCGACCCCCATCCAGTCGTATCCCGGCCAGGCCCCGGACGAGTCGAAGTCGAGGCCGACGACACTGCCCCGCGCCGCGCCCGCGCCGCCGCCCTCGTGCAGCAGCGGCGCGAGCGCGGTGGTCAGCGAGTGCAGCGAGAAGGCCGCCGTGCGCAGGGCGAGCGTCGCGCTCTCGACGGGGGTGGTGAGGAAGTTGCCGCTGAGCGCGGACCGCGGGGCGGCGGCGATCGCGTGCAGGACGCCGTCGACCGCGCCCCAGCGGCGCTCCAGCTCCTTGGTGAGCGCGTCGAGGTCCTCGGGGCGCGTCACGTCGAGTTCCAGGACGTCGGCCGGGTACGGGAGGCCGGAGGCCGCCGCCTCAGTGATCCGGCGGGTCCGCCCGAACCCCGTCAGCAGGACCTCCGCGCCCGCCTCCTGGAGCGCCCGCGCCGTGTGCCAGGCGATGGAGTCGTCGTTGAGGACACCGGTCACCAGATAGCGGCGCCCCGAGAAGCCGAGCAGGTCGGGGATGCCGTGCGGTTCGCGGGAGGCGCGCATCAGGACCGTCCTTCCACGGCCAGGACCAGGGCCGCGTTGTGTCCGCCGAAACCGAAGGAGGTGGAGAGCCCGAACAACCGGCCCCCACGCGCGCGCGTGGTGAGCTTTCGCGCCGTACGCACGAGGTCGAGCCGGCCCAGCGCCGGGTCCGGACCGCTCAGCCCCGCCGTCGCGGGCGCGACGCCGTGCCGCAGCGCCTGGAGGGTGGCGATGGCCTCGACCGCGCCCGCAGCCCCGAAGAGGTGCCCGAGGGCGCCCTTGGAGGAGGACAGGGGCAGCTCGGCGAGGACTTCGGCCCCAAGGGCCTGCCGCAGGGCCTCGCACTCCAGGCGGTCGTTGAGGGCCGTGCCGGTGCCGTGCGCGTTCACGTACGCCAGCTCGGCGGGCGCCACCGAGGCCTCCCGGAGGGCGAGCGAGACCGCCCGGCCCGCCGGCCCGCCGCCGGGGTCGGGCGCGGTGACGTGGTGGGCGTCGGAGGTCGCCCCGTACCCCCGTACGACTCCGAGGACCTCGGCCCCGCGCCGGGCGGCACCCTCCGCCGTCTCCAGGACGAGGATCCCGGCGCCCTCGCCGATCACGAAGCCGTCGCGGTCCCGGTCGAAGGGGCGCGCGGAGCCGCTCGGCGAGAGCGCGCCGGCGTTGGCGAACGCGGCCGCCACCAGATCGGAGGAGGCGGCCTCCGCTCCGCCCACGACGACGGCGTCGGCCGCCCCGGCGGCAAGCAGCCGCATCCCCGTGCCGACGGCCTGCGCGCCGCTGCTGCACGCGGACGCGACGCAGAGGCTCTCGCCCCGGAAGCCGTGCCGCATGGAGAGGTGGGCGGCGGCCGCGTTGGCCATCATCTGCGGGACCATCAGCGGCGACACGAACCCGGCGCCCTCCCTCTCGTACACCTCCCGCTGCGCCTCGAAGGAGCTCGTACCGCCGAGGCCGCAGCCGATGACGCAGGCGACGCGCTCGGACGGCCAGGGGGCCGGTCCGCCGTCCCGCTTCCCGGCCTGCGTCAGGGCCTCCTCGGCCGCCACCAGGGCCAGCTGCGTGAACCGGTCGGTGCGGCGCACCAGGTTCCGCGGCAGATGGTCGGCGGCGGTGAAGTCCGCCTGCCGCACGGCCGGATGGCCGCCGGGGGCCGGGGCCGCCGCGTCCCCGGCGACGGCGCGTTCGTGGAGCACGCCGGCGCCGACGCCGAACGGGGTGACCGCGCCGAAGCCCGTGACGACGACCTCACGGACCCGCAGAGGATCACTCAACTCCGGCCTTCTCGTAGCACAGTTCGAGGATCTGGCCGACGGTGTCGATGCCGTCGAAGTCCTTCGTGCGGACCGGCACGCCCAGGTCCCGCTTGACCGACTGGGCGAGCTCGACCATGTCGAGCGAGTCGATCTCCAGGTCGTCGAGCGCGGCCCCGGGCAGGACGTCGGCGGCGTCGACGCCGAGCTCGACGAGGGCGTCGGTGATGAACTGCTCGATGGTGGCGCGGTCCAGTGTCTCGGACATGACTCTCCCGTGCGGTGTTCGGACGGCCGGATGAGGGGACGCGGTGCGGTCTGGGCGGCCGGGTGAGGGGACGCGGTGCGGTGTGCGGGTGGCCGGATCAGCGGACGCGGTGCGGGGACGCGGTGCGGTCAGGGGGTGAGCTTCGATGCGTGGTACGGGGACCAGTGCCACTGGCGCCAGTAGCTCTCCGCGATGTCCACCCACTCCTCCAGGCGTGCGGCGCTGTCCAGGAAGCGGGAGGCGCTGACCACCAGCCAGCTGTAGACGGCCTGGCTGTCGCGGCAGCCGCCGCACTCCCCGGACGTGCAGCAGAACTGCAGCGACTCGTAGTCGGCGCCCCAGGCGGCGAAGCCCGGGATCACCGGATTGCCGTTGGCCACCCGCTCCTCGTGGTCGGGGTGGTCGACGCTGAGGCTCGGGCAGACGTCGTACCCGAAGCGCGCGCCCCAGTGCGAGGTGCCGGTGACGAGGCTGCGGATGAAGTACGGGTGGCTGACCACGGCCTCCGGGTACGCCTCCTTGACCCGCAGGGCCTCGTCGAGGACGCGACGCTCGTTCTCGATCCGCAGCGGGTTGTCGGTGCCGTGCTCGCTGTAGAAGTTGAAGGTGACGATGTTGCCGTTCTCGGCGATCTTGCGCACGGTCGGTTCGAGGTACGGAAGGCCGTCCTCGGAGAGCGCGAAGATGAACAGGACCCGCGGGTCGTCCTTGTAGTGCGAGAGC
The DNA here is from genome assembly GCF_040295385.1 of Streptomyces sp. NPDC002825. NCBI lineage: Bacteria > Bacillati > Actinomycetota > Actinomycetes > Kitasatosporales > Streptomycetaceae > Streptomyces > Streptomyces sp. NPDC002825. Next base: position 91,882 of record NZ_JBEOVH010000020.1, on the reverse strand, counting down.
GCCGTGTCGAACAGGCCGGTGAACTTGGAGCCGTTGACCCGGATGGCCCGCAGGTCGTCGTCGAGCGGCCCGCCGCCGAAGATGCTGACGGCCACGGCGATGTGCTCGAAGCCCTGCACGGGCATGGGACGCAGACCGTTGGTCGAGATCGTGATGTACGGAAGCTCCTCGACGAAGGCCTCCACCCGGCGCAGCACCAGCGTCGGCTCACCGCCGATCAGGGTGGCCTGATTGACCCCCTCGTCCCGCAGCCGGCGGGCGAAGGTGCGGATCTTGTCCAGGTCGGACAGCTCGCGCACGGCGGTGTCGAAGCCGCCCTCGAAGTACCAGCAGCCCTTGCAGCGGATGTTGCAGGTGTTGGTGAGGTGGACCTCGCAGGAGCGCACCTCCCTGCCGAGACGGCGCAAGCGGTGCAGGCGCTCGGCGAGATCGGGACGTTCGGCCAGGAGGGCGGCGGTGCGCTCCTTCGCCTCGCGGCGGCCGAGCGGGCGCGGGGTGATGGTGACGGGGGTGGCCATGGGGGTGCGGACTCCTCGGTCGGACTGCTGCTCGGCGTGTCTCTCGCGTGCTCTGGCCGTACGGGGCTCCTCGCCCTGCGGGGTACGGGGCCTCTCGTCCTGCGTGGCACCGGTCTTCTCGTCCTGCGCGGTACCGGTCTCCTCGCCCTGCGGGGTGCGGGGCTCCTCGCCCTGCGAAGTACCGGTCTTCTCGTCCTGCGAGGTGCCGGCTACTCGGGGACCTTCAGGCCGAGGCCCTCGATCCGCGGGGTGACCTTCGCGCGCCAGATGTCGCGCGCCTCCCCGTTCGTGGTCTGCCGGAGACCGAAACGGACCGCGAGCTTCGACCGCTCCGAACGCGCGCTCCCGAAGATCCGGTTGAATCCCGGCCACAATCGGTCCAGCCCCTGCTGGAGTTCCTCGCGGCCCTCCTCGGTGCGGGCGAGATTCCGGCAGACCCGCGCGCCGTGCGCGATGTGCACCTTCTCGTCGAGAATGATCGTGCGCACCGCCTCGGCCCAGGGCTTGTAACTGCTCTGCGCGAATTCGGAGATCATCACCATCGCGGTCTCCTCGCCGATGTACGAGAAGATGCCGCGCTCGGCCCAGGTGGTGCAGGTGTGGAACTCGTGGCCGGCGAAGAGATCACGGTCGACCAGCCGCTGCTGCTCCATGTACCCGGTGTCCACGCCGATGTCGGCCAGGATCCGCTTGCCGATCTTGTAGTGGTCGTACTCCTCGACGGCGCGCTCGGCGCACACCTGCCGCTCCTCGGCGTTCGGCGCGAGCGGCAGGAACACCTGGATGTAGTCGTCGGCGCCGGACAGCTCGCCCTCGGTGTTGACGATCATTCCCCGCACGGCGATCTCGCGGTAGTCCTCGGGCATGGCGAGGAATTCCTCGGGGGTGCGGACGACGACTGTCTCGTCGACGGGAATGGAAGATGCCATGGTGATCCACTCGCCTCGCTCGTTCGACTTCGACCCGAAAGACCGCCGCCCTCGCGGCGGAGACCGCGGACGCCGCGCCGGAGACCGCGAACGTCGTTCTTCGGACCGCGGACATCACGGTGGAGAACGCGGACATCACGGTCGAGAACGCGGACATCACGGTGGTGGAGCGTTCGAACGCTATCCACGGGACGGCCGGTCCATCAATGACACCGAGGACCGGAATGGCCGATTTCCCCGAGCCGTTCACGCCGTACGGAGAACCGGATCAAGAACCCTTCGCGGCGCGTCGGACAAGGCGGAGCGAGATCGTCCCGACCTTTCTCTCCGGTGTCGACCAGCGAGAAAGGCAGGGGAGGGCGATCATCCGAATTCGCCGCCCGCGGCCGGATTTCCACGGTCCGCAGAGTGGCCGGATCAGACCCGAATCAGGCCTGGAATTCACCTTGCGAGAGCCCCGAAGAGTGTCAACTCGGCCACGCCGGGCGGGAATCGAACGACCTGGACACCGTCTTGAATCTCTATATGCTGGCGCCATGCTTTCTGCCGCCTCCGCGCCCGCGAACGCCACCCCCTCCCCCTCCTCCACCCCCACCGCGCCCGCGCCGGCCACCGCCTCCCGGCTGGCCAACGTCGGCTCGTCGCCGGTACGGGAGATCCTGGCGCTCACGGCACGGCCCGAGGTGATCTCGTTCGCCGGAGGCCTGCCCGCCCCCGAGCTGTTCGACATCGCCGGGATCCGCGCGGCCTACGACCGGGTCCTCACGGAGAACCCGCAGGCGGCCCTCCAGTACTCGACGACCGAGGGCGACCCCGAGCTGCGCGCCGCCATCGCCGCCCGGCTCACCGCGCGCGAACTGCCCACGGACGCCGACGACCTGCTCGTCACCACCGGCTCGCAGCAGGCGCTCACGCTCCTCACCACCGCCCTCGTCGAACCCGGCAGCGTGGTCCTCGTCGAGGACCCCTGCTACCTCGCCGCCCTGCAGACCTTCGGCTTCGCGGGCGCCCGCGTCGTGCCGGTGCCCACCGACGACCAGGGCATCCTCCCGGAGGCGCTGGAGGAGATCGCGGCCCGCGAGAAGGCCACCCTCCTCTACATCGTCCCCACCTTCCAGAACCCCACCGGCCGCACGCTCCCCGCCGAGCGCCGCCACGCCGTCGCCGAGGCCGCCGCGCGGCACGGGTTCTGGATCGTCGAGGACGACCCGTACGGCGAGCTGCGCTACGACGGCGAGCGCGTCCCCGCCATCGCCGCCGACCCCGTGGCCGCCGACCGCACCGTCCTGCTCGGCTCCTTCTCCAAGGTGATGGCCCCCGGCCTCCGCCTCGGCTACCTGCGCGCCCCCGCCGGGCTGCGCCGCGCCTGCGTGATCGCCAAGCAGGCCGCCGACCTGCACACCTCGACCATCGACCAGGCCGCCGCCGCGCGCTATCTGCGCGACAGCGACCTCGACGCGCACGTCGCGGTGATGCGCGCCGCCTACCAGGAGCGCCGGGACGCGATGCTCGAGGGCCTGCCGGCCGCACTGCCCGAGGGCAGCCGCTGGAACAGGCCGGAGGGCGGCATGTTCATCTGGGTGACCCTGCCCGCGGGCCACGACGCGACGGCCCTCCTGAGGACCGCCGTCGGCCACGAGGTGGCGTACGTTCCGGGGGCACCGTTCTTCTGCGGCGAACCCGACCCGGCCGCGATGCGGCTGTCGTTCACGACGCACTCGGCCGACGAGATCGGGGAGGGGCTCCGCCGGCTGGCGAAGAGCTTCGTCCGATGAGGGACGCCGGGGGCCCGATACGGCAGGTGGACGTTCCGGCTCCGGCCGCCTCCTCCGTGGCTTCCGGCACGCTGTCGCCGGACGAGCTCAACGCGCTCGTCCAGCGGCAGTTCCCGGACTACGCGGCCTGCCGCGTCACCGACGCGAGCGGGACGCACCTGCTCATGGAGGCGGACGGCGCCCGGCTCCGTACCCGGCCCGGCGGCACGATCTCCGGTCCCGAACAGGCCGGTCTCGTCGACCTCGCCGCCTTCCTCCTGATCAACGCCCGGCTCGGCCGCGTCACTCCGATGGCGCTCACCACCTCGCTCCAGATCAGCTACCTCAACCGCCCCCGGCCCGGGCTGCTCCGCACCCACGCGCGCATGGCCAAGTTCGGCCGCCGCCTCTGCGTGGTCCTCGCCGAACTCAGCGACGAGGCAGGCGATCTGGCGGCCTCCGCCACCGTGACGTACTCCGTCCCGCCTGCGGACGCGGCCCGGCGCAGCGGCTGACACCGGGCCGTCCGCCGACCGCCACCCGGCCATCACCTCGTGTCGTTGTTGGGCCGAACGGGTGAGGAGCGGGAGGATGGGCCCATGAGTAGGTACGAGAGGTACGACGTCACCGACGAGCAGTGGGAGGGCCTCGCCCAGGTCGTGCCCCTGCGCGGCCGTGACGAATGGCCGTCCAGGGTCGACCACCGCACGATCCCCGAGCAGTACGAAACCGCCGAGCAGCGCCGCATGGTCGTGCTCCGCGTGCAGGTCTTCGCCGACGCCCGTGAGGTCGCCGAGTACCTCATCGCCCAGATTCCGGTGCTCCTCGACCTGACGAGCGCCGACACCGAGGTCGCCAAGCGGATCCTCGACTTCAGCAGCGGCGTGGTCTTCGGCCTCGGCAGCGGGATGCACCGCGTCGACCGGAACGTCTTCCTGCTGGCCCCCGCGGGCACGGAGGTCGAGGGCGCGGAGGGCGAGGACGAGGAAGACGTCGTGGGCGGCCGGGCCGCCGGCGTCCCCCGATCGTAGGAAGGTCATCTCGCCGTAACGGTTCGTCAGGGAATGATCTGCGTACGGTCCGGGCATGGACCTCACCGGCGGCTCCACGCTCGCCCGCACGTCAGACATGCCCGCTTCCGACGTCGTTCCTTCCTCAGCTCGCTCTGCTCCGATCGGTGTCGGCTCTGCCGGTACCGACGCCGGCGGCAGTACCCCAGCCAGTGCCGACTCCGGCAGGAGTGCCCCGGCGAGCAGTTCCCCCGCTGGTCATGACGCTGTCGGTACCGCTCGAGCCGAAACCGCTCCAGGCAGTACTGGCCCTGTCGGCCATGACTCTGTCGGTACAGACTCCGTCCGTACCGGCTCTGTCCGTACTGACTCTGTCGGTACTGCCCCGGTTGGCTCCTCGCCCGTCGTGCGTGCTGTGGGTGCGCGCGGTTCGGGTGCAGTTGGTTCCGGTGCGCTTGGTTCCGTGCAGCGCGCGGCCGTGCCGCGCGGTTCCGGGATCGGCGCTTCCGGGTCCCGTGCCTCCGTCCCCGAGGCGCGGGGCCCGGTCGCCGCGGAGGTCGGGGGCGGCGGGCAGCGTCTCGCCCGGCCCGCCGTCACCGAGCTGCGGCTGTCCGCCTTCGCGGGGCACCGGTCCGCCGTCCACGCCCTCGGACCGGTCACCCTCTTCACCGGACCCAGCGGCAGCGGCAAGTCCACCACCCTGCGCGCGTACGAGGCCCTGGCCAGGCTCGTCGCGGGCGACACGCTCGACGAGGTGTTCCCCGACGCCGCCGACTGCGTCCCCGAGCGCGCCCGGCCGGATGCGGAGGGCAGGCGCGGTTTCCGGATCGGCTGCACGGTGGACGGACCCGAGGGCCCTGTCCACCTGGACCTCGCCGTGCAGGCCGAGCCCCAGCTCCGGATCGTCGGTGAACGGCTCACCGGCCGGGGCCGCACCCTGCTCGCCACCGCGCTCCGCGACCCCGGCCGGAGCGCCGTCCAGGCCGAGTGGCACACGGCGGGTGCCACTCCCGTCACCCGTGCCCCGTTCCCCGACGATCTGCTCGGAACGGCGCTCCTGCCGCTGCGGGTCGCGGGCAAGACCAGGGGGCAGCGGGAGGTCCTGGCCGCCGCCGAGCAGGTGGTCATCGGGCTGCGGTCGGCCTTCGCCTGCGACCCACGGCCCGAGGGGATGCGAGCCCCGGTGCCGCCGGGCGAGGGGCGGCTGCGGCGCGGCTGCGACAACCTCGCCGAGGTCCTGCACCGCACCCACACGGACTGCCCGCGCCGCCACCACCGCCTCGCGGCTGTGGCCGGGGCGGGCTGTACGGGTCCTGTCACCGGTGTCGGCGTCCAGGAACTCCCGGAGGGGACCGTCCGAGCGGTCCTGGAGCGCGGCGGCCGGCCCGCGACGCCGCTCGGCCGGCTCGGCGACGGCGAACTCCGTTACCTGGCCCTCGCGCTCACCCTGCTCACCGGGCCCGGGGTCCTGGAGATGGACCGGATCGCCGAAGTCCCGGACGCCATGCAGAGCCTGACGCTGCTCACCGACGGCCTGGACCGGGGCCTCGACGGAAGGCAGGTGGGGGAGCTGCTGCGGCTCGCGACGGGCATCGCCGCCGACGGCCACATCCGGGTGGCGGGCACGGTCGGCGAACGGGCGGCGGAGGAGGCGCGCCGGACGCCCGGGGTGACGGTGGTAGACCTGGGCGGGTGACGAACGACGACATGAGGGGCGGTGGCCCGGTGGGCCACGACGTGGCGGGGCTGCAGCGCAGGCTGGCCGAGTTCGCGGCGGCGCGGGACTGGCAGCCCTACCACACGCCCAAGAACCTGGTGGCGGCCCTGAGCGTGGAGGCGGCCGAACTCCTGGAGATCTTCCAGTGGTTGACGCCCGAGCAGGCCGAGCGGGTGATGGACGACCCGGAGGCGGCGCACCGGGTCGCCGACGAGGTGGCGGACGTGCTCGCCTACCTCCTCCAGTTCTGTCAGGTGGTCGGGGTCGATCCGCTGGCGGCCCTCGCGGCCAAGATCGACCGGAACGAGGTCCGATTTCCCGTCCGGAGGCGGGACGGAGGGGGTGAGGGCGGCGCCACGAAGGAGGATCGTCACTCTTCGGAGTGATCGACTTTTCCCCGTCAGGCTTCCTGTCCACAGATTTCCGAATTCCTCTGGTGTTGGGGCTCAGGCGGCCTCACTCTGGGTAGTGGAGTGAGTGGGCAGTAAGTCGTACGAACGGGGGCGGCGTTGATGGAAGCGGAGCGACTCATCGCGCTCGGCCGGCACGCACTGGCGGAGAGCGGGACAGCACAGGACATCGTGGCGGAGGCCTGGCAGGCCCAGGCGCTCGCCCAGGCGATAGGCAGTCACCTCGCGCTCTGTGGACCGATGGAGCTGCGGGGCGAGGCGCGGGGGCTGAGCGAGATCGGGGAGTACCCGACCTGGGGTGCGGGTGGGCCGCGTGCGGCCCAGCTGACCGAAGTCGCGGACCCGAGCGGGGCGTTGACCGCGCTCGGGGAGCTGCTCGGGGAGGTGGGGATCGCGCTCGTGGGCGTGGCCTGCGCCACCGACGAGGAGGGGCTCTACTGGCAGTGCATCGAGGCCATCGACGCGGCCGACGAGTCGAGCGACCGGGTGCGTGGGATGCTGCGACGCCTCGCGGTGCGGGACGGGGACCGCGCCCGCCCACCCGACCCCGCCCGGGGCCGAGCGGGCCCGGGACGGGGGTCGTCGTGGTAGGGGCGCGGGGGGAGGAACCGGTCCGGCTCGGGGCGGGGTCGGGTGGGGGATCGCCGACCGGAGGCTCGCCGACCGAAGGATCGCTGCCCGGGGTGGCGCGGCCGGGGATGGGTCCGACCGGGGCCGCGCCGCCCGGGGTGGTGCGGCTCGGGGGGGGTGTCGCCCGGGGTGGTGCGGCCCGGGGCTATGCCGCCCGGGGTGGTACCGGCCAGGGCCGTGCCGGCCAGGGCCGTGCCGCCCGGGGGCGTGCCGGCCGGGCCGGAGCCGTGGCGGCCGGAGCCGCCCCGACCGAGGTCGTGCCGCCCGGAGTGTTTCCGGGCGGGGCGTTGCAAGCTGCGGCCGTACTGGTCGGGGGCCTGGTGCTCGGAGCGGTGCTCTTCGGGACCGCCGTGTGCAGGGCCGTGGCGTTCGGGTCGGTGCCGGCCGAAGCCCTGGAGTCCAGGGCCTTGGTGCTCGGGTCAGTGCTGTCCGGGGTCGCGGTGATGGGCGTCGGAGCGCTGTGGCTCGGGCTCGGGCTCCTGCTGCGACCCGGGTTCCGGGGCGAGGCGGTCGGAGGTGGACTGGAGGTCGGCGTCCAGCTGGGAGAGGTCGGCGGAGAGCGCCGCCATCAGCTCCTCCATCTGCTGGAGCAGGCCCTTGGGGGCGCCGGCGCCCTGCTGCTCGGGCACGGCCCGCTCCGGCGCGGCTTCCTGGGACATGGCGGCCTCCTCGGCCCGGGCCCCGCCGCCGAGGACGGGGCCGTGAGAGAGACGCACCGGCAGCGGCCGCCGGCACGCGGGCCGGGCGGTCCGGCTCCGCCCGAGCCAACGACGGGTGCCGGGCCCCGGTCACTGGCCAGGGCGGACGCCGCCCGCCAGGGGGCCGGATATTCACCCGACCGAGCCGGTGTGGACGGAGAGCTGACGACGAGGTTGACACGCACCCGACGGTGCAGGATGGAGGTATGGATCTTCGCATCTTCACCGAACCCCAGCAGGGGGCCGACTACGACACCCTCCTCACGGTGGCCCGGGCCATCGAGGAGCTCGGCTTTGACGCCTTCTCTCGGAAGCGTGTCGTTACTGCCAAGTGAGCTCCTAGGATCCATGCATGGAGCTCGTGACCCTGGGGACAGGGGCAGAAGGCATGATCAGGGCCGTCACCTAGAGCGGCAGAGCCACAAGAGCGAGACGGACAGTCAGGCGTCTCCGAAGATGCAGCGGGACAAGTCCGTCGCCTACATCCGTTCGCAGGACAACTGGACGCACATCGACACCGATTACTCGGATGTCGGGCTCTCAGGGTATGACCCTGACGTCATTCGCCCTGGCTTTGAGCGTCTCATGGAGGACGCGAAGGCCAAGAAGTTTGACGCCGTCGTGATCTACATGCTGTCCCGGTTGACGCGGCAGGGAGCCGCGGAGGCACTCAAGATCCAACAGGAGCCTGCAAAGCACGGCGTGGCGCTCGTGTCGACGCAGGAGCCTTTCATCAACACGAGCGACGACAATCCGTTTGGCGTCGCGTTTTTCGCCCTCATCGCCGGACTCGCGCATCAGGAGTCGAAGAACAAGAGCAAGTTCATTCGTGACGCATTCGCACAGTTGAAATCGCGCGGCTCGCACTCGTCGGGCCCCGTGCCGTTCGGATTCAAGGCGGACGCAACTCAGGTCGACGGCTTGACGATCCGTGTCCTCTCCCCGGGAGACCGCAGCGCCGAACCGACTGGCCCGCAGTCGACGCCGGCTGACGCTGTCGAGCTCCGGCCGCGGCCGGGGTGCTGGACCGGAGAGCGTACCTTCCTCGGCTCTTGGGGGAAGCTGCGGTGCGCGAAGTGCGACACGGGCATGACGGTCTCCAACATCGACGGCACATACGTGTGCAACCTGCGCCGGGCTGTAGGGAGCGTTCCTCGTCACGTACTGCGGACGCCGCAGACGGAGACGGATCAGATCATCGCTGAGCGCGTGTGGGCCCGCCTGTCGGCTCTGGACCCGTCCGACCCGGACGGCGTCGAACTCCTCGCAGTCGCCGGCGCGCGGTTCGCGAAGCAAGGAGCTGACCCGGAAGCCGCGGAGGAGCTCGCCGAACAGGAAGCCCGGTTGGCGCATGTGCAACAGAGCATCAAGGAGCGTGCGGAGGACCGCGAGTCCTACGAGGGGCCCCCAGCGCGCCGTGCGTTCGCGGAGACCATGAGCAAGTACGCCGATCACGAGGAGCGCTGCGTGGAGCGCATTGCGGAGCTGTCGGCCGCCTCAGTGGTGTCCACACGGCTGCCACTCGACGAGTGGACAGAGCACGGCGACGGGGACCCGTTTGGGCCCGGCGGCATCTGGTCGCGCCGGGACGTCGACGAGCGGCGGGCGTTCCTGGACGTCTTCGTCGACCACATCACCGTCGCGCCTGTCACGACCAAGCGGGGAACGACGCGAGAGCGGACGGACACGCGGCTCGATGTCGTGTGGGTGAAGCCGGCCGAAGAGCTCGAATTTCTCTAACACGCGTTAAGAGAAATGGAAAAGGAGGGTTAGTTTGGCGGTTTGGGCCCCGCCTCCGGGGGGGGGCGGACCATGATAGTTAACGCGTAACACGCCCCAAATGACTAACGTAGGGGGAAGATCAGGCGACGCCGGCGAGTAGCGCGGCTCCCGCTCCCTCCCGACGTCCGGCGCCGCTCCTGCGCTCCCCCGACCTCTCCTCCGGGTGGAGCGCGGTTGAGCGGCCCCGGACGTTCCAAGACTTCCTGCCGGGCGACCCTGGCGGACGAGGAAGACCCCTTGGTTTGTGGCGCTGGACGCCGAGAGGGGCGGCCACACGGACCGCCCCCGACGTCCCTAACTGCGCTTGAGGTACTGGAGGACGCCGAGACCCGCGGCGAGGACTGCGAGGAACGCGCCACCGCACGCCTTGAAGGCGTCGAGCGGCGAACCCTTGAACGTTATGACGACGATGACGGCGGACAGTGCAGCGATGATGGCACTGAGCGCGACGATCGTCAGATCACGGCCCGGGTGGGCGCAGGGCGAGGAAGCGGGAGACATTACAACCTTTCTAAGCTTCAGCACAGACGCTCTGGCTGCGGACACACTCCTCCTACGGAATGTGCCTGCCAGGTACGCACTGCGGGGGCTTAGAAAGCCCGCAACAGGCGTCGACGCGTCATGCGATGAGGCTCCTTGCTGAATGGTCTCCCTACGCGCAGACGCTATCGCAAGTGGTAACGCCATTGCAACGGAACGTAGTTCAGCGGCAGAGCGCCGGCTTTGGCAGCTGGATGACGCAGGTTCGATCCCTGCCGTTCCGACTCAGTGGCCACGTCCACACCCCAGGGCCCCGCCGCGCCAGTCGATGGGCGGCCATTCCTCCTCGTCGAGCCACCCGGCCCGGCGGAGGAACTCGATCACATCATTGAGTCCACGTGCTCGCCCGAGGAATCTAGCAGTGCCCGTGACGACCCCCACCCGCGCCGGCGTCGTCCTGACGTCGACCCCGGGAGACGCGACGAACAACCACGTCATGGTCAACGATGGCCACACCGTGATCCTGATCAAGAACACGGGCAGTACGGTCGCCCGCACGATCACCTTCAGGTTCGCGAAGAAGGTTGACGGCCAGGCCGTGACGTCGCGTACCGCGTCCCTCGTGACGGGGGAACGAAGATCTTCGGTCCGTTTCCCGCGGACGAGTGCGGCGGCCGGATGAACATCGACGTCGACCACGCGGAGCTGACGCTCACGCCGATCAAGCTCTGACGCTCACGCGCCGGGGAGATCAGACTCCCGCCGGCGGAACGTGAGGCTGACGAACCGCCGAAGCCCTTCGCCTTGGGGCGACGCCATCGTCCGACAGGTCTCGGCTGCCCTTCCGCAGGCAATCAGCGCCGGCGGGCAGGCTGCGCAGCGACAGGCGAGCCGACAGGGCTCGGACACGGGTGGTGCCTTCGCTCGCTCGCTGCGGACAAGGCTCGAAGCGGCTTTCCGCGCCATGCCCCGCCTGGAGGTCCGTCTCTCCGACAGTGGGGTGGATGCCGAACTCGCACGCCTTCGCGCCCGCATGGAGATGCTGGCAGGAAGGCGGGTCGGCAGCGACGTAGACGGTACTGCTGCTGAGACTGAGATCCGCGCGATTGACGCGTAGCTTGGACGGCTCGGGCGTCGCACCCGAACATTGCCGTGAGGGCGGACACTGCCACCGCCCGCGCAGCACTTGCGGAGATCCGCGCCGAGATTCCGGCCACCGACGCGACGGAGGTGGACCTCGATGTCGATATCGACACGACCGGTGCCCAGTCCGCGCTGATGTCCCTCGGGATCCAGATGGCCATTCTTATGGCCATCCCGCTGGGGCCGGTACTTGCGGCCGGGCTTGGGTGGGCACTTTGCACTGCGTGGAGCGCGCGGACCGTGGCCAAGCCCGGATCTCTGGATCTGTACGAAGCCAAGTGGGGGCTGGAGATCGAGGCCACAGCGTCACCGAAGGACGCCATCTACGGCCACCGTCAGGTGCACACAGGGCGCTTCCGGTTCCTGTCTGACGAGACCGTCACGGAAGCGCCCTGCGCGTCCTCGACGATGAAGACCTGATGAAGCAGGCTCGCGCGGTGCTGCCTGAACTGCAAGGCGTCTGGCCCTCCGACTGCCCCGGTCGTCCTTGTCCCCCGTGGAGGGCGACCGGGGCTTTTGCGTGCGAGGATGAAGTAGCCGCAGGTCAGAGCCCGTATACAAGGTAGGTAGCAACATGCATCCTTCTTCGCTCCGACCACTACCTCAGCATGGGTCCGGCGACGGGCTGCCCGGCCCGACGGACGCCTGGATCACCCTGGCGGGCCTGGCGCGGGAGACGAAGAGGATCCGGCTCGGCACGCTGATGACGGCCGGTGCCTTCCGGCTCCCCGGAGTCCTCGCCATCCAGGTCGCCCAGGTGGACCGGATGTCCGGCGGCCGGATCGAACTGGGCCTGGGCGCGGGCTGGTTCGAGGAGGAGCACACGGCGTACGGCATCCCCTTCCCGAAGGAGAGGTTCGGCCGTCTCGAGGAGCAGCTGGCGATCGTCACCGGTCTGTGGGAGACGGAGATCGGGAAGACCTTCAGCTTCGACGGCGAGTACTACCGGCTCAGTGACTCGCCCGCGCTGCCCAAGCCGGCCCAGTCCAGGGTCCCGGTCCTGATCGGCGGGCACGGCGCGAGCCGCACGCCGCGCCTTGCCGCGCGGTACGCGGACGAGTTCAGCATCCCGTTCGCCTCCGTGGAGGACAGCGAGCGGCAGTTCGGCCGGGTGCGGGCCGCCGCGGAGGCGGCAGGGCGGCCGGCGGGCGACCTGGTGTACTCGAACGCGCTGGTGGTCTGCGTCGGCAAGGACGACGCCGAGGTGGCCCGCCGGGCCGCCGCGATCGGCCGGGACGTGGACGAGCTCAGGGCGAACGGGCTCGCCGGCTCGCCCGCCGAGGTCGTCGACAAGCTCGGACGGTACGCGGCGATCGGGTCCTCCCGGGCCTACCTCCAGGTCCTGGACCTGGCGGACCTGGACCATCTGGAGCTGATCTCCGACCGCGTCCAGTCGCAGCTGGGATGAGCGGAGGAGAACCGATGAGACCGGGCCGTGCTTTCGCCGAAGCCCTCGGGGCGGGGGCGCTCGTCCTCGACGGCGGGCTGTCCAACCAGCTGGAGGCGCAGGGCTGCGACCTCTCCGACGCGCTCTGGTCCGCGCGGCTCCTCGCCGACGGGCCCGAGCAGATCGAGGCCGCCCACGCGGCCTATGTGAGGGCCGGTGCGCGGGTGCTGATCACCTCCAGCTACCAGGCCACGTTCGAGGGCTTCGCACGGCGGGGCGCGAGCCGGGAGGAGGCGGCGGGGCTGCTCGCCCGGAGCGTGGAGCTGGCCCGGGCGGCGGCGGAGGCGGTGCCGGAGGAGGTGTGGGTCGCCGCGTCCGTGGGGCCGTACGGGGCGATGCTCGCGGACGGCAGTGAGTACCGGGGACGGTACGGGCTGTCCGTCGGAGCGCTGGAAAGCTTCCACCGGCCGCGGATCGAGGTGCTCGCGGCGGCGGCGCCGGACGTCCTGGCCCTGGAGACCGTTCCGGACGCGGAGGAGGCGGAGGCGCTGCTGAGGGCGGCCGCGGGGTGCGGGGTGCCGGTGTGGCTCTCGTACACCGTCGAGGGCGGGCGGACCCGGGCCGGGCAGGACCTGGCGGAGGCCTTCGCGGTCGCCGCGGGGAACGAGCAGGTCCTGGCGGTCGGGGTGAACTGCTGCGACCCGGCCGAAGCGGGGGAGGCCGTGGAGCTCGCCGTGGCCGTGACCGGGAAGCCGGCCGTGGTCTATCCGAACAGCGGGGAACGGTGGGACGCCCGGGCGCGGGGCTGGAGCGGGGACATGGCCTTCGACCCGGGACGGGCCCTCGAATGGTCCGCGGCGGGCGCCCGGCTCATCGGCGGCTGCTGTCGAGTCGGCCCGACCACCATCGGTGCCCTCGCCGAGACCCTGGCGACGAAGGGAGACGCCGACACCGCGTGAGCCCCGCGGGACGGGCGCGGTCCAGCGGCCGCGCCCCGGCGTCGGCCGGCCCCGGCCCGGCCGGGACCGGACGCAGCCGTGGCCCGGGGTCGGCCGTGACGAAAATGCCTGGTGGGGCGGGGAGGGGCGAACCATACTCGAAGGTGTGTTCCTGACGATCAGTACGACCGGCAACCCGGAGCGACCCGCGACCGATCTCGGCTTTCTGCTGCACAAGCATCCCGAGCGGGCGCAGGCGTTCTCGACCTCGCACGGCACGGCGCACGTCCTCTACCCCGAGGCGAGCGACGAGCGGTGCACCGCGGCACTCCTCCTGGAGGTGGACCCCGTGGCGCTGGTGCGCCGCGGCAAGGGCAAGGGCCGGGGCGGCGCCCCGGACTCGGCGCTCGCGCAGTACGTGAACGACCGTCCGTACGCGGCGTCCTCGCTGCTCGCGGTCGCGCTCGCGAAGGTCTTCAAGACCGCGCTGCACGGCGAGTGCAAGGCGATGCCCGAGCGGGCCGCCGCGCCCATGCCGCTGCGCGTCGAGGTCCCCGCGCTCCCCGCCCGGGGCGGCGCGGAGCTGGTGCGGGCGCTCTTCGGGCCGCTGGGCTGGGACACGGTGGACGCCGAACCGGTGCCGCTCGACGGGGAGTTCCCCGAGTGGGGCGACTCGCGGTACGTGCGGCTGGTCCTGGAGGGCGAGCTGCGGCTCGCGGACGCCCTCAACCACCTGTACGTCCTGCTGCCCGTGCTCGACGACGCCAAGCACTACTGGGTCGCGCCCGACGAGGTCGACAAGCTGCTGCGCGCCGGTGACGGCTGGCTCGCCGGTCACCCCGAGCGGAAGCTGATCACCGCCCGCTACCTCTCGCGTCGTTGGGGCCTGGCGAGGGCGGCGACGGAACGGCTCGAACTGGTCCGGCTCGCCGAGGCCGAGGGCCTCGACGTCGAGGACGTCGACAACGCCGTCGACGAGACGGCCGACACGGAGGAGCGTCCGGTGCCGCTCGCCGAGCAGCGGCGCGAGGCGATCCTCGCCGTACTGAAGGACGCCGGCGCGGCTCGCGTGCTCGACCTGGGCTGCGGGCAGGGGCAGTTGGTGCAGGCCCTGCTCAAGGACCCGCGCTTCACCGAGATCGTCGGTGTCGACGTGTCCGCGCGGGCCCTGGGCGTCGCCGCGCGTCGGCTGCGCCTGGACAGGATGGGGGAGCGGCAGGCCGCCCGCGTGAAGCTGACGCAGGGCTCCCTCGCGTACACCGACAAGCGGCTGGCCGGCTACGACGCGGCCGTGCTCAGCGAGGTGATCGAGCACCTGGACCTGCCGAGGCTGCCGGCCCTGGAATTCGCGGTGTTCGGCTCGGCACGGCCCCGGACGGTCGTCGTGACCACGCCGAACGTCGAGTACAACGTGCGCTGGGAGTCGCTCCCGGCCGGACACGTCCGGCACGGCGACCACCGCTTCGAATGGACCCGGGAGGAGTTCCGGGACTGGGCGGCCGGTGTGGCCGCGCAGTTCGGGTACGGGGTCGACTTCACCCCCGTGGGACCCGACGACCCGGAGGTCGGGCCGCCGACCCAGATGGCCGTCTTCAGCCGTACCGACACCGAGAAGGAGGGACCGAGATGACCACCGAGACCCGCACCCTGCCCGTCACCGACCTGTCCCTCGTGGTGCTCGTCGGTGCCACCGGTTCCGGCAAGTCCACCTTCGCCCGGCGCCACTTCAAGCCGACGGAGATCGTCTCCTCCGACTTCTGCCGGGGGCTCGTCGCCGACGACGAGAACGACCAGTCCGCCAGCCGGGACGCCTTCGACGTCCTCCACTACATCGCGGGCAAGCGCCTCGCGGCCGGCCGGCTGACCGTCGTCGACGCCACCAACGTGCAGCAGGAGGCGCGCCGTCAGCTCGTCCAGCTGGCCAGGGCCCACGACGTGCTGCCGGTCGCGATCGTCCTCGACCTGCCCGAGGAGGTGTGCCGCACCCGGAACGCCGCCCGGCCCGACCGGGCGGACATGCCCGCGCACGTCATCCAGCGCCACCGGCGCGAGCTGCGCCGCTCGCTGCGCGGGCTGGAGCGCGAGGGCTTCCGCAAGGTGCACGTGCTGCGGTCCGTGGCGGAGGTCGACGCCGCCGAGGTCGTGCTGGAGCGCCGCTTCAACGACCTGCGGCACCTCACCGGCCCCTTCGACATCATCGGCGACGTCCACGGCTGCCGCTCCGAGCTGGAGACCCTGCTCGCGAAGCTCGGCTACGTCGACGGACACCACCCCGACGGGCGGACGGCCGTCTTCGTCGGCGACCTCGTCGACCGGGGCCCGGACTCGCCGGGCGTCCTGCGCCGGGTCATGGCGATGGTCGCGGCGGGCGACGCCCTGTGCGTGCCCGGCAACCACGAGAACAAGCTCGGCCGGTGGCTCAAGGGCCGCAAGGTGCAGGAGACGCACGGCCTGGCCGAGACCATCGAGCAGCTGGGGCGGGAGAGCGAGGAGTTCCGGGCGGAGGTCGGCCGGTTCATCGAGGGGCTCGTCAGCCACTACGTGCTCGACGGCGGGAACCTCGTCGTCTGCCACGCGGGTCTGCCGGAGAAGTACCACGGCCGGACCTCCGGGCGGGTGCGTTCGCACGCGCTGTACGGGGACACCACGGGCGAGACCGACGAGTTCGGGCTGCCGGTGCGTTACCCGTGGGCGGAGGAGTACCGGGGGCGGGCCACCGTCGTGTACGGGCACACGCCCGTGCCGAACACCTCCTGGATCAACAACACGATCTGCCTCGACACGGGCGCCGTGTTCGGCGGGAAGATGACCGCGCTGCGCTGGCCGGAGCGCGAGCTCGTCGACGTACCGGCCGAGCGCGTCTGGTACGAGCCGACGCGGCCGCTCGCCACCGAGGCGCCCGGCGGGCACCAGGGACGCCCCCTGGACCTGGCGGACGTGCACGGGCGGCGGACCGTGGAGACCCGCCACGGCGGGAACGTCGCGGTGCGCGAGGAGAACGCCGCGGCGGCCCTGGAGGTCATGAGCCGGTTCGCGGTCGACCCGCGGCTGCTCGCCTACCTGCCGCCGACCATGGCGCCGGTCGCCACCTCGAAGGAGGAGGGCTTCCTGGAGCACCCGGCCGAGGCCTTCGCCCAGTACCGGGCGGACGGCGTCGAGCGGGTCGTGTGCGAGGAGAAGCACATGGGCTCCCGCGCGGTGGCCCTGGTCTGCCGGGACGCCGACGCGGCCCGTGAGCGCTTCGGCGTGAGCGGGGTGACGGGCGCGCTGCACACCCGTACCGGACGGCCCTTCTTCGACGACCCCGAGGTCACCGAGGAGGTCCTCGGCCGGCTGCGGACCGCGATCGGCGCGGCCGGGCTCTGGGACGAGCTCGCCGCATCGGACAGCGCCTCCGGCGCGGGGGACTTCCTGCTGCTCGACGGGGAGCTGATGCCGTGGTCGCTCAAGTCGGCCGGGCTGCTGCGCGCGCAGTACGCGGCGGTCGGCGCGGCCTCCGGTGCCGTCTTCCCCGGCGCGGTCGACGCCCTGGAGCGGGCGGTGGCGCGCGGGATCGAGGGGGTCGACGGGCTGCTCGCGAAGCAGCGGGAGCGTGCGGTGGACGCGGCGGCGTTCACCGAGGCGTACCGCCGCTACTGCTGGCCGACCCAGGGGCTCGAGGGAGTGCGGTTCGCGCCCTTCCAGCTGCTCGCGGCGGGCGGGCGCTCGCTCGCCGCCGTGCCGCACGACGAGCAGCTCGCGTGGCTCGACCGGCTCGTCGAGCACGACCCGACCGGGCTGCTCCAGGTCACCCGCCGGCTCGTCGTCGACACCGGCGACGAGGCCTCGGTCCGCGCCGGCACCGACTGGTGGCTGGAGCTGACGGGCGCGGGCGGCGAAGGCATGGTCGTCAAGCCGCTCGCGGCGCTGGTGCGGGACGCGAACGGCCGCCTCGGGCAGCCGGGCGTGAAGGTGCGCGGCCGGGAGTACCTGCGGATCATCTACGGCCCCGAGTACACCCGCCCGGAGAACCTGGACCGGCTGCGGCAGCGCTTCCTCGGCCACAAGCGCTCGCTCGCCCTGCGCGAGTACGCACTCGGCCTGGAAGCCCTCGACCGCCTGGCCGAGGGCGAACCGCTCTGGCGGATCCACGAGGCCGTCTTCGCGGTCCTCGCCCTGGAGTCGGAGCCGGTCGACCCGAGGCTCTGACCCTCGGCGGCGGCCGGGGCGCGTGTCCCGCGCCCCGGCCGCCGCCGAGTCGCGTCTGCCGGACCGCGGAGGCCGGTTCAGTCCTCGCCGGGCTTGGCCGGTGACGCCAGATCGCGCCGTCGGCATCCTGGACGGTGAGGGTGAGGTCGTCCGTGCTGCCGACCGGTGTGTCGTCCGTGTGGAACGCGACCCGTCCAGGGCGGCCGGGCAGGGTGACGATGTGGGCGCTCGTGCTCCGGCCCGCCGTGGAAAGGGTGACCCTGGCGGGCTTCCCGGGGCCGCGGTAGATGCCCGCCCACAGCACGCCGGCGGCGTCGCCACCGGCGATCGTGGACACCTTCCCGGGAAGGACGTCGGCGACCCGCAGGACGACCGGCTTGTCGGCCCCCGAAGACTTCGGGGCAGCCACGTTCAGGCCCTTCGTCGTGAGCCACAGAGTGCCGCCGGCGGTTGCGATCCGCTCACCCGGCGCGACCACCTGCACGGCACCGGCCGTGGAGGCGGCCCGGAGGGGCGCGACGGCGGGTGCCGCCGACACCGGCGACGCGCTGACGGACGAGGCGACCGCCACCCCCGCGCCCGTCACGAGTACCGCAGCACTTGCGACAACGGCCGGCCATCCGCGCTTCCGCCCGCGCGAACCGACGGAAGTCATCCGTACCTCCTGGGGATCGAACAACACCAGCCTCCGGCCACCGGGACCGGAGCAGACGGGCTCTCTCGTCCCCTCCACCCCCAGACGGCATCCCCGCCGCAAAACGCTGCTTCACGCGGCACGCCACCGCATGTGGCGCCCGTCACACGGGAAAGTCGCCCCGCCGGGGGCGCAGGGGGGCCCGCGGTGGCGCTCCCCTGCGCCCCCCGTGCTCGTTGACGCGTTTCTTCCGCACCCTCTAGCGTTCTTCACCCCATGACGTGACACAGCGTCAATTGTGTGGCGCAGCACGTCACATGAGGTGGGAACACACACGCGAACACGCCGGTCGGCCACCGGCGGACGGTCTTCCCCGGAGGGCCCGCCGGACGGTACGGGGGTGAGCGGCGATGAGTCTCTTCGGTCAGGACCGCTCCTTCCTCCACGCCCTCCCCGCGTCCGACCGGCGGTCGCTGCTCGCCGAAGGCGCCAAGCGCGTCTACGAACCCGGGGAGGTGATGATCCGCGAACGCGACACCAGCGCCTACGTCCTCGCGCTGCTCTCCGGCTGGTCCGTCGTCTCCGTCGGCACCGAGCGCGGCTCCCGGCTCATCCTCGCCCTGCGCGGGGCCGGCGAGGTCGTCGGCGACCTCGCCGCCGTCGACCGGGGCCCGCGCAGCGCCAGCGTCACCGCCCTCGGCACCGTCGAGGCCGTGGCCGTCTCCGGCGACCGGTTCCGGCGCTTCCTCGCCGCCCGCCCGCACGCCACCGCGCTGATCATGCGCCAGCTCGCCACCCGGCTGCGCAGCGCCGACGTCGAACGCCGCGCGCTCGCCTCCGAGACCGTCCTCCAGCGCCTCGCCGCCCGCCTCGTCGAACTGGCCGAGCGCGCCGGACGCCGGGCCGACGGCGGCACCGTACTCGACCTCCCGCTGCCCCAGCACGACCTGGCGGCGGCCATCGGAGCCACCCGGGAGGCGGTCGCCAAGGCCCTGCGCCTGCTCCGGGAACAGGACGTCGTCCGCACCGCGAACCGCACCGTCGTCGTCATCGACATGCGGGTCCTGGTGCTGCTCGCGCAGGGGCGCGCACGCCCCGGCGGAAACCCGGCGGACGAATCTCCGCCGGGTGTGTAAACGGCTACATCGCCGGCCGCGGAAGGCGGCCAGTCTGAAACACGCGCACCACCACGGCACCACACACAGGGAGTCCGAGAGTGAGCAGTGCGGAAGTGAACGGGGTAGCGGGCGGGATCCACCGGTTCGTCGTGTTCGGCGACATCGTGGGCTCCGGAACCCTGGGCATGGCCGAGAAAGAGCTGCACCGGGCCGCGATGTACGCCGCCTTCGACGAGGCGTACGGCTCCGTCGGCGTCGAACCCGGCACCTTCCACCAGGAGGACCGGGGGGACGGCATCCTCGCCGCCCTGCGCCCCGACGTGCCGCCGACCCTCATGGTCGGACGATGGATCGACACCCTCTACGAGAGCCTGCGCACCCACAACACCGGCCGCGACCGGCGTCTGCGGCTGCGGATCGGCATGAACGCCGGGCTCGTCGCCCAGGACGCCCACGGGCTCGTCGGACGGGCCGTGGACCTCGCCGCCCGGCTCTGCGACAGCGCCCCCGCCAAACGGATCATGACCGGGAGCCCCGAGGTCGACCTCCTCGTCGTCGTCTCGGACTGGCTGTACGGGAACGTGGTCGCCGAGGGCGGGCGCTATGTCGAACCGACCCACTATCGCCCGGCCCGCGTCCGGTCCAAGGAGACCGACGAGACCGCGTGGTTCCACGTACCGCGCAGCACCGCCCCGCCGCTGAACGCGTCCGAGGGGGGGGCACGGACCGGCGTTGGGCCGTCGCGGGGGGACGGCCCAACGCCCCGGACCGGTGAAGGCCCGACGCCCGGTACCGGGGGCGGCCACCGTACGTACCACGTCGGGGGAGACCTGCTCGACGTCCACGGGAACACCATCCACGGGGACTTCACCGGCATCCGCAAGGGCCCGGCCGCGGACACGGGGGCGGGTGAACAGCGGTGAGCGACGAGGACGAGCCGGCCGGCGGCCACGACACCCCCGACTCCGGCCACGACCGGGACGACCGGGGTGACCGGGGTGACGGAGGCGGCCGGGGCGACTCCCACGACCGAGGCAGCGACCGAGGAGGTGACCGCGGAGGCCGGGGCGGCGACCGCGGCGACCGGGACCGTGACCGCGCCGACCGCGACCGCGACCGCGGCGACTCCGCCGGCGACCAGGCCCGCGAGCCGAGCGTCTTCGACGCCGCCGACCGGGGGCCCCTCGGCGGCGAGAGCGACACCGGCGGCGCCGCCACCGCGCTCCGCGCCGTCCGCACCTGGGCGGGCGGCGGGGCCGACCGGCTGACCACCATCCACGGCGACGGCACCGTCTTCGAGGGCAACCAGATCTTCGCCCTCTACGGCTCCGACCGCTCCCTCTTCGTCCAGGGCCCCGTGCCGCCCGAGACGCTCGACCACCTCGGCCGGGTGTACTGCGCGACCGCCGGATACGCCCGGATGCGGGACCGGCTCCGCGACCACCGGGTCCTCGTGCTCTGCGGCGAACCCGGCAGCGGCCGCAAGGCCACCGCGCTCGCCCTCCTCGACGAGCTCACCGGCGGAAAGGTCTTCCGCCTCGACCCCCGGCACGGCGTCGACGAGATCACCGAGGACGCCCTCCAGGAGAGCGGCGGCCACCTCCTGGAGCTGCTCACCGAGGACGTCCGCACCGAGAGCGAGCCGCGTCCCGCCCGCACCGGTCGCGTCGAGCACGGCACCGGCGCCCGCCGCCCGGCCACCCGCCTCTCCGAGCTGCACCTCGACCGCTTCGGCGAACTGCTGCGCGGCCGCGACGCGTACGGCGTCGTCCTCGTCGAGAACGGGGAGCTCGCCGACCGTCTCCTCCGCGGCCGGTACGGGATGTACTGCGCGCCCCCGCCCGCCGACGAGGTCCTCCACCGCCACCTCTGGCACCTGCTGCGCGCCGAGCCCGACGGGGCCCTCGGCGCCGCACGCGCGCGTGCCCGGCGCCCGGACGTCGTCCGGGCCCTCGGCCTGGAGGAGCTGCGGCCCCGCGAGGCCGCCCGGCTCGCCGACCACCTCGCCCGGCACTGGCGCGGCGAGATGACGGACGAGCAACTCCTCGCCGAGTGCGCCAGCTTCGTCCGCTCGCAGGCCCGCGAGTGGTTCGCCGGCGCCGACCGCCCCGGCGCGCTCCCGGAGGCGCTGCCCGTCCTGAACGCCGGCGCGTTCCGCATCGCCGTGGCCGTCTTCGACGGCTCCGCGTACAGCCTCGCCGCCGAGGCCGCCGAGCTCCTCGCCTGGGAGCTCGCCGTCACCCTCGACCCCGACCACGCCCCCGGGCGGCGCCTGTTCGGCACCCACGCCGAGCACCGGCCCGTGCAGGCCCGGGCCGTCCTGGAGGACGGCGAGCTGGACCTCGGCCCCGCCAAGGTGCCCGTACGGGCCGTCCGCTTCCAGGGCGAGGCGCTCGCCGCCGCCGTCCTCGGCGAGATCTGGCACGGCTACCACAACGTCCGCGGCCCGGTGGCCCGCTGGCTGCGCGCCCTGTGCGACGACCCGCGCCCCGAGGTGTGGGTGCGCGCCTCCGTCGCCGCCGGCGTGCTCTGCTCCTGGGACTGGATCCACGGCTTCCGCGAGCTGGTGGTGCCGCTGGCGGTGACCGACGAGCCCCGGGCCCGGATGGCCGCCGCGACCGCCCTCGCCGAGGCCGCGCGCGACCCGCGCGTCCGGCCGGCGGTCGCCGCCGTGCTCAAGGACTGGGCCTCCTCCGGCGAGGACACCCTCGTCCGGACGGCGCTGCTCGCCCACGGCTACGTCCTCGCCGCCGGCAGCGTCCCCGGCTCGCTCGACGCCCTCGCCCGGGTCGTCAGGACCCGCGAGGCGACCGACATCGACGTCCTCGTGCCCGCCTCCTTCAGCGTGGCCCGGCTGCTCGCCTCCGGAGAACCCGAGCCCGTGCTGCACCGGCTCCACCAGTGGCTCGACGACGGCCGGCTCAACCTCGCCAACCTGGTCCACCTCGCCGTCATCCGCGCGCTGAGCACCCGGACCACCCATCTGTGGGGCCTGCGCGAGGTGCCCGAACTCGACGAGCACGCGGCCCGCCCCCTGCTCGTCACGCTCCTCGCGACCCGCCCCGGGCTCGCGCCCGAGCTCGCGCGGCTGCTGCGGCACACGCTCGCCACGGCCCGCTCCGGAGAGGCGGCCCTCGAAGCCCTCGGCGGCCTGCTCCGGCGGGCCGCGAAGGACCCCGAGGCGCTCGGGCACGTCCGCGCCTTCCTGCCGCGCCTCGCGGTGGACCGCCGCGACCGGGACCGGCTCAGGGGACTGCTGAACGAACTCGTCCGGGACCGTGACCGGCCCCTGGACAGAAGCGCGGCGCGCCGGATGTGGGACGCCGTGACGGAAGGAGCGAACCGATGACCGGGCCCGAGCAGAACAGGAACGCGCGGCCGGACGAGCGGGCGCGCCGGTACGAGCGGGACCGCGACGAGCGCGAACGGTACGACGAACGGGACGGCCGGGAGCGGCAGCAGTACCAGGGACGCGACGGCCGGGAGCGGTACGAGGAGCGGGACCGGCGGGAGCGGGAGCGCTACGACGAGCGGTACGAGCGCCGGCCGTACGAGCGGCAGAACGGCGGGCAGCACTCCGGCGGCCGCGACGGGGACGAGGACCCGGAGCTCGACCTCGACGGCGTACGGGAGGACGAGGCCGAGCAGTCGCGCGGTGCGGGGCGCCGGCACGCGGCGGCCACCGGCGGATCCGCCTCCGGACGGCCGCGCGGCCCCCTCATCGGCGAGTACGCGCCCCCGTACCGCCGGCGCAGCGGCAAGGTCGCCGCCGTCCTCCTCTACCGCAACGGCGGGCACCGGGTGGTCTGGCCGGACCGCACCGAGGACGTCAACAAGCCCCTGTTCGGGTACCCGTACACGGTCTTCGAGGTCCGGCTCGGCCGCAACGTCACCGAGTTCCGGCTCCAGCTGCCGGCCGCAGGGGACGGCGTCTTCTTCGACGCCGTCGCCAAGGTCCAGTGGGTGGTGACCGACCCGCACCTCGTCGTCCAGGAACAGGTCGAGGACGTCGCCGAACTGCTCCACGACGAACTGCTCGACGGGCTGCGCAGGCTCTCCCGCCGGTTCCGGATCACCGAGGCGCACCGCGCCGACGAGGCCGTCCGCGAGGAACTCGCCGCCGGTCGCCTCAGCTTCGGCCGGGACATCGGGCTGCGGACCAGGGTCCTCGTCTTCATCGACCTCGACGACTCCGTCAAGGCCGAGGTCTCCCGCCGGGACATCGTCGGCGTCACCATGGAGGCCGACGAGCGCGAGGCCGAGGCCGAGCGGCGCAGGGAGGCGGCGGACCGCGCCCTGGTCGCCGAGCGCGCCCGCGAACTGGAAGCTCTCTTCCGGCGCGGCGACCTGGCCCAGATCGCCCACCACATGGCGATGCACCCCGACAAGCAGTGGGAGATCCGCACCCAGCTCCAGCAGGAACGGCGCGAGGGCCAGGAGGACTACCTGCGGGTCTTCAGCCGGCTCCTGGACACCGGTGTCCTCGAACGGCACGACATCGGCGAGCAGATGTACCAGGTGCTCATGTACCTGCGGTCCCAGACCGGCGGCGTCCTCGGCGGCATCACCGACCGGGTCCTGAACCCCTCGGGCGACGCCCCGAGGCGCCGCCGCGCCCTGGAGGAGGGCACCCCGGAGCCGAGCGAGCCGGACTGGGACGAGGAGCACCGGGACGCCCGGCGCGGACCCCGGGACGAGGACCACCGGGGCGTCCGGCGCGAGGACCCCCGGGACGCGGACCACCGGGATGTCCGGCGCGGGACCCGGGACGAGGACCACGGCGAGGCTCCGCGCGACCCCCGGGTCTACGAACCGACCCGTGTCGAGTCGGGCTCGGAGCGGGAGCGGGGGAGGTCCCGAGCCCGTCGTGACGACCGGTTCGACGACGGCCGCGACCGGTACGAGCCGGACGCGTACGAGCGGAACGACCGGTACGACCGCGACGACCCCTACGACCGCGAGGGCCGCGATCTGCCGCGCCGGCCCGCCCGGCCCGCACGGCCCAGCTCCGACTTCGACGACTGGGACGACGAATGAGCGCCCCGGACCCCGCCCCCGTACCCGTCCCGGTGCCGGTACCCGTCCCCGTACCCCCCGCCGAGCTGCGGTTCATGGCCGAGCGGCTCCTCGCCACCGTCCGGGAGGACATCGGCCGGGCCGACACCAAGGCCGCGATCCTGCTCTCCGGCGCCCTCGCCTTCCTCGCCGTCGTGTTCTCCGGGGACCGCGCCCCGCTGCCCACGGCCGGCACCGGACTCGCGTTCCTGCTCGCGGCGGGCGCGCTCTGGACGGCCGGGGTCCTGATGCTCGTCTCGGTGGTCCTGCCGCGCACCCGGATCGGCGCGGACCGCACGCTCCTGCGCGAGCTGACGGCCGGTCCGTCCGCGCCCGCGCTGCGGGAACGCCTCGGCGCGTCCGGCAGGGACGCCACCGACTGGCTCCTCGAACAGGCCGGTGTGCACGGGCTCGTGCTCGCGGCGAAGTACCGGTGGCTGCGCCTGGGCGTGCTCGCGCTCGTGCTCGGCGCCCTCCTGGCCCTCTTCAGCGAACTGTGGTGAGAGAGAAGATGCAGTGGAACACCAAGGGGAGCGCCCTGCTCCTCGCCGGGGCGCTCCTCGCGCTCTCCGGCCCGCTCGGGGCCCCCACCGCCTCGGGCGCGGCCATGGCCGGGGCCGCAGGCGTGCCCCGTACGGGCCTCACCGCCGCCGGGACTCCCGGAAGCCTCCGTACGGCCCTCGCGTCCGCCGCCGGGACCCCCGGAAGCCTCCGTACGGCCCTCGCGTCCGCCGCCGGGGCCGGCGGCACCGCCCGTACGGTCGCCGACCCCGCCGAAGGGCCCGACCCGCTCGACTTCGCCGTCGTCGTCGACCAGTCCGCGAGCCTCGCCGAGAAGGACCTGGCGCGCGAGACCGAGGCCGCCGCGCTGCTCAGCCAGGGCGAGATATCGGAGCGGTCCCGGGCCACCGTCATCGGCTTCGGCAGCTCCGAGAAGCCCGGCCAGTCGCCCGTGCGCGACGTCTGCCCGCTCACCGTCGCCGACGCGGCCGGCCGCGAGACGCTCAGCAGGTGCGTCCAGGAGCTGGGCCGCCGCGACGCCGCCCGCATGGGACCCGGCACCGACTTCCCGGCCGCCATCCGGCAGGCCGTCACCCGCCTCACCGAGGCCGCTTCCGGTACGGCGAAGAAGCCCGCGGTCCCCAAGGTCGTCTTCCTGCTCACCGACGGCAAGCTGGACGTCGCCGACAGCCCCGAGTACGGAACCGACCGGGACACCCGCCAGTCCAACGGCGCACGGCGGCTCACCGAGGAACTCGCCCGCGCCCGCGCGGCCGGCGTGCAGATCTGGCCGCTCGGCTTCGGCAGCGAGATCGACCGCTCCGCGCTCACCGCGATGGCCGAGGGCGGCTATCGGGGCGCCTGCTCCGACATCCCCGGCTCCGTCCCCCGCATGCGGGTCGTCGGCACCTCCGCCGGGATCGACAGGGCGCTCCAGGAGACCTTCGCCGCCGCCCGCTGCGCCCGGATCGCCGAGGGCACCGTCGGGAAGCCGCCCGCCGACCTGACCGTGGTCATCCCGCCGATCGCCACCGACGGCTCCCTCACGGTCGCCAAGCACGACCCGAAGGTGCGGGTCACCTACTTCGACCCGGCGGGCCGCAAGGTGCCCGTGCGGGGCGAGTTCGACGGCTCGACCTTCGAGGTGAGCGGCCAGGACGGGCCGGTCGAGGCGCTGCGCGTGAAGGACCCGCTGCCCGGCCGTTGGCGCGTGCACATCGAGGCGCCGGAGGGCCACCGCGACCGGGAGGTCGCCGTCCGGGCCATCTGGCAGGGCCGCCTCCGCTCCGACGTCACCCTCGACCCGGCGTCCCCGCGCGCGGGCGAGAAGGTCACCGTGCAGGTGCGGATGCAGACACGGCGCGGCGTCGTCATCACCGACCCGAAGCAGCTGGCCGGTCTCACGGCCTCGGCCGAGGTCTCCGGCGCGGGCTTCGCGCCCTTCACCTTCAAGCTCGCCGACGACGGGCGGGCCCCCGACGCGAAGGCCGGTGACGTCCGCTTCACCGGCACCTTCACGCTGCCCACCGGGGCCACCGGCGACCTGGAGCTCGTCACGCGCATGGCGGCGCCCGGCATCACCTCCGACCGGCGCCCGGTGCACGCCCGGCGCGGCCCGGACGTACCGGTGCTGACCGCGGGGCTCCTCGTGGACCGCGCCACCGTGCACCCCGGCGGCACCGTCCGCGGCACCCTCGACGTCACCAACAACGACTCCGCGCCGCACACCCTGCGGCTGGCCCTCCAGGACCAGACGCCCGGCACCGAACTCACCCTCGCCCCGACGCCGGTCACCGCCCCCGCGGGCAAGAGCACCCGCATCCCCTTCACCGTCACCCTCGCCCCCGGCACCGCGCTCGGTGAACTCGGCGGCCAGGTCGCCGTCGTGGACACCGGCGACGGCGACGCCGTCCTCGACACCGCCTTCCTGGACGTCCTCGTGGTCGCACCGCCCACCTGGTGGGACCGCTGGTGGAAGGCCGTCACCGGTGGCGCCGCCCTCGTCCTCGTCCTCGCCGTCCTCACCGGCATCCGGCTCATCGCCCGCAGCCGCCGCCGCGACCTCACCGGGGTCAGGCTGGAACTGTTCGACGACGACCGGTCCCTGTTCGTGCTGAAGATCCGCAAGGGGCAGAGCCAGAACGGGACCTTCGCCTTCACCGTCGACGAGCCGTACGGGGGTTCCCCGATGCTCCGCCCGGTCCGCGGCTCCGCCGCCTCCACCGCCCACGTGCTGCGCCGCAACGGCTCGGGCGAGATGCTGCTGCGCCCCCGTGGCGCCGGTCAGGTGCCGGTCAGGCCGGGCGAGCCGATCGGTCTCGGCGAGTACGAACTCGTCGTGCAGGGCGGGCGCGTGCCGACCCCGCGGAGGACCCGTACCCCCCGGCGACCCGGCCCCGGCACCGGACGCCCCGGCACCGGACGCGGCGACACCGGACCCGGCACGGACCCCGGCACCGACTTCGGCGACGGCCTCGGCACCGACCTCGGCACCGGCCCCGGTGCGGGATCGGGCGCCGGTCCCGGCTCCTCCTCCGGCGCGCCCGGATCCGGCGGGTCCGACACCTACGACGTGAACTTCTGAACGGGCACCGAGGAGAGACCCCATGAAGATCTACCAGCCCATGCTCTTCGTCGGACTCGGCGGCACCGGCGGCAAGATCGGCAGCGAGCTC
Source organism: Streptomyces sp. NPDC002825 (assembly GCF_040295385.1). Lineage (NCBI taxonomy): Bacteria > Bacillati > Actinomycetota > Actinomycetes > Kitasatosporales > Streptomycetaceae > Streptomyces > Streptomyces sp. NPDC002825. The sequence goes on along the minus strand of NZ_JBEOVH010000020.1, from coordinate 64,315 downwards.
GAGCGGCAGCTCCGCCGGGAGCTGTGCGGACCCGACGGCACCGACCTCGTCGACGGCGGCCGCCGGCTGCCCTTCCAGCTGCCCGACTGCCTCCAGTTCGTCTACGCCGACTTCAGCGACGGCGAGCTGCTCGGCTACCCCCAGTTCCGGGCCAAGGGCGCCGAGGGCGCCGCCTTCGCCCGTACCTCCCGCATCGTCCGCGACCTGCTGCCCGTCGACTTCGACTCCTCGCCCGAGGTGGCCCGCTTCCTGCGCGTCTCCCTCCCCGAGGAGACCCGGCTCTGGCTCCCGCCGCAGGCCCGCCAGCCGCGCGTCGCCCCCCTCAACCAGGGGGCGGGACAACTCCCGACCGTCGGCCGCTCCGCGCTCTTCGCGACCCTCAGCACCGGCCTCGAACCCGTCCTGCGGCAGCTCCGCGAGGCCATCGGCGCCATCGGGCAGGCGGCCGGCGACCTCAAGCGGGTCGGCGGCGGCCGCATCCGGGGCTGCGACGTCTTCGTCGCCTTCTCCGTCGCCGGCGGCACCGGCGCCGGCATCTTCTACGACTTCATCCACCTCATCGGGCACGAGTTCCGCAACGCCAAGGTGCCCGGCGTGAAGATCTACCCGCTCGTCGTCATGCCCTCCGCGTTCCCGCCCGAGGCGGGCGGCGGGCGCGAGGCCGAACTCAACGCCGCGCGCGCCCTCGTGGACCTCTCGCGGCTCGTCGACGACCAGAACGTGCCCGACGCCCTCGACACCGTCGGCGACGTGGAGGAACGCGGCCGGCTCAGCGTCACCTACCCCGGGGAGGGGGTCGTCGCCCTGCGCCCCGCCACCATGCAGACCGCCTTCCTCTTCTCCAAGCCGGCCGTCATCGGCAGCGAGGACCTGCGCCGCTCCATCACCGCCATGGTGATGTCCCTGATCGGCACCGAACTCGGCGAGGACAGCGGCGGCTCGGCGAACCGCTCCGACGACGACTACCAGTCCTTCGCCGCCAGCTTCATCAACAAGGCCGTGGAACGCTCGACCCCGGCCCGCTCCGGCATCGGCTACCGCGGCATGTCCACCAGCCTCGCCGCCTCCCTCACCGTCCCCGTCGACGACCTCGCCGAGATCGTCGCCGCCCGGCTCCTCGCCCAGGCCGTCCGCGGCATGGCCGAACGGGCCCGGCGGCCCGCCCGCGACGGACAGGACATGGTCCGGGACCTCTTCACCCGCTCCGGCATCGGCCGCCTGTGGAGCCGCGAGGCACCGGACGTCCCCCTGCCCGAGCAACTCCCGCGCGGCAGCCGGGACATCAGCCAGGAGCTCCGGCAGCGGCTCAACGACATGGAGGACTCCCTCCAGCGCCTCGACGTCCACCTCTCCCGCGAGATCCCCCGCCTCACCGAGGACTTCAGGCCCGGCGCGGGAGTCCGCGAACTCCTCGGCACCCTCGGCCCGTTCCAGCTGCTCACCGTCCTCGCCGGACTGCCGGGCCACCCCGACCGGGTGGCCAGGGAGGGCTTCACCGGCATGCTCGACAACCGGCGCAACGACCCCGAACGGCCCCCGAACGTCCAGGCCGCCGCCCCCAACATCCCCCACATCAAGCGCAGCGTCGGCGGAGTCGTACCGGCCCGCTGGACCGACCCCGACGTCCAGGACACCCTCGCCGCCCAGCAGGCCTGGTACCAGTGGCGGGCCCGCGTCCTCTGGCACCGCGGCTGGCAGGCCGGCGAGAACCAGTGGCGGCCCTCCCTCAACCGCGTCACCGCCGAGGTCGCCGAACTCGCCAAGGTGCTCCGCGCCCACGAGCAGGACGAGGCGAAGTCCTTCGCCGACAGCCGCCGCGAGCTCTACCGGGACGACCGGGCCGGCATCGCCTACCTGCTGCCCCCGCAGAACACCCTGCGGGCCTTCTACGACGACGTCATCGACCGCCTCGCCGAGACCGAGGGGCTACCCGAGGCCCCCGACGCCGCGACCCTCCTCGAACGGCTGGTGACACCCGACGACTGGCGGCGCGCCCTCGACGCGGTCCGCCGCTCGCCGGGGGCGGCCGTCAAGGAGATCAAGCAGGTCGTCGAGCGGCGGGTCAAGCGCCTCTTCGGCGAGGCCAACGAGGACGTCTTCGCCCGCCCCCTGCTGCCCTCCATGGAGCTGCTGCTGCGGGCCGCCGCGGGCGACGAGACCGCCGAGGCGAAGGTCGACCCGCGCTGGCTCGACCAGTTCCGCTCCCGGCTCGCCGGACTCCTCCCGGTCGGCTTCATCCCGGACGGCAGCGGCCCGCTCAAGATCCTCATCGTGCATCCGGCGAGCGAGTCCGACGGCCGCGCGGCCGACTTCCTCGCGCAGGAACTCAACCTGCCGTCCCGGGTGTTCCCCGAGTGCCGGGCCGTCGACACCGACTCCATCACCGTCGTCTTCTTCCGCAGCGGCATGAACCTCACCGACATCTCCGAGGTCCGCAACGTCCTCAGCCTCTGGTCCGAAGCCCGCGACTCCGGCGGAGAGGACGACTTCCTGCACTGGCGCCAGCGGCTCGGCTACCGGGACGACTGGCTCGTCTCCACCGAACAGGACCGGCAGCGCATCCTCCACCGGCTGCTCTGCGCCATGTGGAACGGCCACATCGCCGCCGAGGGCCGGGCCGACTCGCCGCACCTCGTCCGGATCCGCCTCCAGGACGGCGAGTCCGCGACCATGTCGCTGCGCCTGGAGGGCTTCGACGGCTCGCTCTCCAGCTGGGCGGGGCTGCTGCGCGCGTACGAACGCTGGGCGCTGCTCGACGAGGGGCAGATCATCGAGCAGTTCTGCGAGCGGCTCATGCGCTCCCTGCCGCAGGGCCTCGCCCAGGTCCCGGTGCCCCCGTCGCCGCTCTTCACCCAGTTCGTGGAGAACGTCGCGCCGCGCCAGCTCGCCCTGATCGACGCGATCGCCGCCGAGTACGGCGAGGCGGACAGCGAATGGCTCGCGCCGCTGCGCCACTTCTGGTCGGTCACCTACCCGGGTGCCCTCGACATGCGCTTCCCGAGCGCGTCCCGACCGACCCGGGCGACCCTCCGCGCCCTCTACGACCGCCACGCACCCCGCCAGGGCCGACCGCGCCCGCGGGGGAGTGGGCAGGGGTACGTCCCCCAGGCCCGCCAGGAGCCCCGCCCGCGCCCCCGGTACGAGCCCGGTTCCCGGTACGAGTCGCCCTCCCGGTACGAGAACGGCAACGGGCACGCGCCGAGGTCCCGGCCCCACGAGGAGTACGAGGACTACGAGTCGGCGCCGGCGTACGAGGCAAGGGCCGGGTACGACTCCGGGCCGGGGTACGACGCCGGGCCCGGGCGCGAGCCCCGGTCCGGGTACGACGACGGTCTCCGGCGCGAGCCCCGGTCGGGACGGGAGCCCGAGTACGGTGACGGGCCCGGGCGCGAGCCCCGGTCCCGGTACGACGACGGGCCCGAGTACGAGCCCCGGTCCGGGTACGACGACGGTCCCGGGCGGGAGAACGGGGTCCGGTCCGATCCGCGTTCCGCGTACGCGAGCGGGCACGCCTCCCCGGTGCCGTCCGTCTACGAGGGCGACTGGGAGCTGGAGCCCGAGCCGGACTTCGGGCCCGACGACGAGGGCTACGAGGCCGACCACGGAGCGGAGTTCGGGTCCGCCGACGACGAGCCGCACCGCCGCGACCGGGCCGGTGAGGCGGAGTGAGCCCACACGTCCGTCCCGTCCTGCCCGAACGGCCCCTGCCGGGCCACGCCGTCTGCCTCGACCTGCGGAGCGCACCCGGGGCGGCGGCGCACGACTCCGAGGCCGCCGTCCGCGCGGCCCTGGACGTCCCGCAGCCCGGCGGCGAGCGGCGCTTCCTCGTCGTCGACGAGGCCGACCGGCTCGTCGCCCACCAGCTGCTCTACGAGCGCCTCTCCTCCTACGGACCCGCGCACATCGTCTGCCTCGCGGTCGGCACCCGGGGCGAGCGGACCCTGAGCCGCTCCCTCACGCTCCGCCCGCCCGCCGCCGGCGTCCTGTGGGTCTTCGACTCCACGGAGAACGGCGTCCCGGGCGAGGCCGTGCTGCGCCCGCTCGTCGACGTCCTGTCCACGCCCGAGGTCTTCGACGCCGTCCTGCGCGCGCTCGGCGAGGTGGTGCACGGCGTCGCCGTGCCCGCCGTGCGGGTCCTGGAGCACGACCTCACCGACGAGGCCAGGGCGCGCGCCTGGCGCCAGGCCGTGGAGGGACTCACCGGACCCGACGTCCCGGCGGGGAACGTCTCCGCCGGCCAGGTGCCGGGCGCGCTCGCGCTGTTCCTGGGCGAGGGCGTCCCGCGCTCCCTGGCCGGCCACCAGTGGCTGCCGGCGCACGGCCGGGCGGGGGCCAGGCTCGCCGCCTGCGACGCCGCGCTCGGCGAGGCCGTCGAGGGCTACCACCGGGTCCGGGGCCCGGCCGGCCTGCTCACCCGGGTGGGCCGGTCCGTCGACCTGCCGGCGGACATCGAGCGCGTGACGGAGGAGCTGGACCGGTTCCGTACCGCCGTCGCGGACGCGTTCGGCGCGGCGGGCGGCACCCGGCTCACCGCCGAGCACCGGGGGGCGCTGCGGGACCGGGGGATCGAACTGCCGGAACTGCCACGGGAGATCTCGCGGGCCGGGATCGTCCCCGCCCTGCGCGACCTCACGCACGACCTGATCGGCAAGGGACTGCCGCTGCGGTCCGTCGCGGCCCGCCTCTCCGCGCTGTCCGCGCGCACCGCCCCCGTGGGCAGCGCGGCCCGGCTCGCCCGCCTCGACGCGATCTGCGGTCCCGAGCGGCTGCGTCGGCTCGGCGCCCGGTACCCCTTCACGGCGGGCGGTTCGCGACCCGCGGCCTTCGCCGTGACCGGGCTCCTGGCGCTGCTCGCAGGGATCTGGCCGCTGCTCGGCTGGGTCCTCGGCCCCGCCGTCGGTGTCCTCGCCGCAGGACTCGCCCATCTGATGCTGCGGCGCAGACCCAATCGCTCGCCCGACGGCCGGATCGACGGCGGCGGTGCCACCGGCGCGGCGCCCCGGCTCTTCGGCGGTCTGCTGGGCGGGCTGGTCGGGGCGGGCCTCGGCCAGTTCCTGGGCCTGCCCGTGTGGGCGGGGGCGGTGGCGGCGACCGTGTCCGTGGCGGCCGTCGGGCTGCTCGCGCTGCGCGACTGGAGCCGGGCCGTGGACGACTGGTGGGCGCGCGCGGACCCGGAGGAGGCCGGGCGGATCCTGCGGCAGATCCAGACCCTGGTGGTCACGACCGCCGTGCACGACTGGCTCTTCGCCGAGGTACGGCACCACTGCTCGGCCGGCGCGGGAGCCGTGGCCGGGCTGCTCCGGGGCCTCGCGGAGACGGCCGACGCGCACGGTCGGCCGCACACGGCACGGACGGCCGACCGCCGGGAGGCGGAGCCGCCGCGGGCCCGGGAGTCCGGTACGGCGTCCTGGAGCTGGGAGGACTGGAAGGACGACCCGGACGACTGGGGGGACGGGCCGGAGGCCTGGGGGGACGGAGCGGAGCCCTGGGCGGCCGGGGCGGAGGACGACCACTGGTCCGGCAGGGAGCAGGGGCCGCCGACGGCCGAGCCGGAGCCGTCTCCGTTCGCCTCCCCCGTGGACGGACCCCCGCCCCCGCACGTACCCCTGCCGACGCCCGGCTGGCTGGAGCGGCGGTACGGGGACGGGGGCCCCGCGCTGGTCGACACCCTCGTCGGCGACCTGGTCGCCGGCACCGTCCTGATCCTGGACCGGTGCTGGGCGGGCATCGAGCGCGACCCCGGGGCCCTGGCGCGGGCCGGTCACGAGCAGCGGATCACGGAGCTCCTGGACGAGACCCGGCTCCGTCTGGAGCGGGACGTTGCGGCCTCGCCGCCGCCCCGGTACGAGGGCCTGCGCGACCCCGACGCGCTGAGCTCCCTCGCGGCGTTCACCGACCGTTCCGACCGGCCCGACGCGGCCCGCCTCACCGGTGTGGCCGCCGACGCGGTGGCCCGGCTGCTCCTGGCCGAGGACGAGCCCGGCCGTACGGTCGCGCTGTGCGGCCCCGAGCACCTGCGGCTGCTCTCCCACGACCCGCTCGCCGCCCGGCAGGTCCGGTTCGTGCCCGAGGCGATGCGGCGCGGGGCCGCCGGGGACGACATCTGGCGGGGGACCGCCGAGGACGTGGTGTGGACCGGCGCGGGACGGCACGCCGGCATCCTCCGTCTCGTACCGCTGCGCGCGGACGTCGTGCACACCGTCCGCGCCGAGGAGGCGGGAGAACCGTGACCGACCCGAACCACCCGAGCGACCCGAACCACCCGAGCGACGCGCACTACCCGGGCGACGCCCACTACCCGGACGAACCGGGCTACTCGAACGACCCGAGCGACCCGACGGACATGAACCCTCGGACGTACCCCGACGACCCGATCCCTCCGGCCCACCCCACCCACCCGACGTCCCCGAGCCGTCCCGGCGACTCGACCCAGCCCATCGGTCCTGACCACCCCGAGCACCTGAGGGAACCGATCCGGCCGACCCACCCCTACTACCGGGAGCTGGAGTTCCTCACCCACCGGGAGGACCCGGTCCGGTTCGCCGTGCGCTACGGCGAGGACCACCGGCCGCCCGGCCGTCCCGGCGTCCTGGCACGCCGGGCGACGCTGGGGACGGGCTCGCACGTCCTCCAGTACCGGCTGGCCTCGTCGGCGCAGGGCGACCCCGAGGCGTACGGCCTCCTGGAACGGGAGGTGGCGGCCGCCGTCGCGCTCGAACGGCGGTACGGCGGCAACAAGTACGGCGCGGTCTTCACGCGGATCGTCGGCTTCGACCTGACCGCCGCCGAGCCCTTCGTGCTGTACCGGCTGCCGACGGGCCGCCCGCTGACCGAGTGGGCGGGGCGCCTGGGGGTCGAGGACCAGGAGCGGATCACCGGCCAACTCGCCATGGCCGTACGGCTCCTGGGCGAGGTGTCGCTCGTGCACCGGGCCATCGCGCCCGACACCGTACGGTGGGACGGCACAAGGGTGCGGCTCTGCGAACCGTACGCGGCACAGCGCGCCGGGGAGACCCGTGAGCCCTTCGGCGGCGCCCCCTGGGCTTCGCCCGAGCAGCGCGCGGGCGACGGCGCCGCCGATCCCCGCGACGACCTGTGGTCCGTCGCCGAACTCGCCTACTACCTGCTCTCCGGCCGCCCCGACCGGGGCGAGGGGCCCCCGGCGGACCTGGCCCGCTACCGCCGTCTGGAGGCCCTCGGGCAGAGCGGTCTCTTTGCCGCGCGCGCGGCGGACCGCCCCCAACCGGCCGAGCTGATGCGGTTGCTGGACGTTCCCGATCCGCTCGCCACGGGTGTGGGGGCGGCCGACCCGCTCGACCGGTGGCGTACCGAGTACGACCGCCAGATCGCCAGGAAACGCGCGGCCGTCGAGGCCCACCGGAACCCGGCGGAGCCGCCCGCGCCGAGCCCACGGCCCGGCCGTCCCTCGATCCGCGACCGGATCTTCGGCGGCGGCGACTCCTACCGGCCCGCCGAGCCCGTCGCACCGCCGGAACCCGCTCCGGCTCCGGCCCCGACGGCACGGAGCCGGATGTGCCCGCACTGCCTGCTCCCCATCGAGTACGACGAACGGCTGCTCGTCACCATCGACGCCAGGGGCCACCGGATCCCGCTCGACCTCAGTACCGAACGCCGCCCGGGACACCTCGCGGACGCCCGGCGCAAGGCCTACCACCTGTGCCCGCACACCGTGGACGGCGACGAGGAGCACGAACTCCCCGTCCCCTACCTCACCAACGGCGAGCCGCTGTCCATCGCCCTCGTCGGCAGCTCATCCGTCGGCAAGACGCACCTCCTCGCCGCCATGCTCGGCGAGGTCGAACTCGGCGGCCTCGAACCGTACGGACTCAAATGCCGGCCCCTGAACCCCGACGCGCACCGGACCTTCGTGCGCGAACGGGTGCAGAGGCTCAAGGAGGGGCGGCAGCTGGGCCGTACGGGACAGCAGACCTTCGCGCGGTTCGCCGACGGCCTGCTCGTCCAGGCGGGCGGCGCGACGCCCCGGCCCGTCGTCTTCTTCGACCTCGCGGGGGAGGACCTCGCGCAGGACGGGGAGGTCGGGCGCTTCCTCATGGGCGTCGACGCGTTCGTCTTCGTCGTGGACCCGCTGCGCGCCCTGCGGCTGCCCGGGCTCGACCCCGTACGCCAACAGAGCGGGCTGCGGCGGCGCGACCTCGGCGACGAGGCCTTCTCGACCGTGCTCAACCGCATCCCCCGGCAGGCCGGCGGACTCGTCGCCGCGCCCGCCGCGCTCGCCGTCAACAAGAGCGACCTGGTCCGGTTCGAGCCGGTCGTCGACCGCTGGCTCGGCCGGGCGCTGCCCAGCCGCCACGACCCGGCGGCGGTCCGGGAGGAGAGCCGGGACGCGTACGCCTTCCTCGCCCACCACGCCGGCGCCGCCTGGCTGAAGCCCTTCGACGACTGCGCCGACTGCACGCTGCACTTCGTCGCCGCGACCGGCGGCCAGGCGCGCGGCGACCGATTTCCGCACGGGGCCCGGCCGCGCCGGGTCCTCGCGCCGTTGCTGTCGCTCTTCGCCCTGTGCGGGATGTTGCCCGGGACGGAACCGATGGAGGGGATCGACCGATGACACGGACGGAGCACGAGGCCGACCAGATCGTCTTCCGCTGGGACAGCGAGAACCTCACGGGCAGCACGGGCTTCGGGCCGGTCGCCTGGTCCGGGCCGCGCGACGAGGCCGAGAACCTCTTCCGGGTCTCCGGGCCCGTGCTGCGGGCCAGCGGGGACGAGATCCGCCCGGCCCTCATACGGCTCCGGGAGCGCGGGTACGTGATGCTGATCCGGCGCGTGCCCTTCACGGACGCCGACGGCAGGACGTCCGTGCTCTGCCACGCCCTCGTCGGTGCGCCGAGCCTGCTGAAACCCTTCGTCTGCCTCGGGCTGCACGGCTGGGAGTGGGAGGGCGCCGCGAACGCGGCCGGGGCGCGCGGCCGGCTGCCGGTGGTCCCGGCGGAGGCCCTCGCGCCCGGCGGGGGACTGGCGGAGCTCGACCGCCGCCTGCCGTACGCGGCGGAGGAACTCGTCGGCGCGGTGGCGGAGTTCCTGCGGCACCCGGAGGGGCCGTTCACGATCCTCGACGAGCGGGGCGGGACCGCGTATCCCGTGCTGTGGGGGCTGCAGAGCATCCTCGGCGCGGTGACGAGGCACCCGTGGACGTTCGCGACCCACGACACGGCCGAACTGCCGTCGCTCCAGTTCGCGTTCGTGGGCCGGTGGTCCGGTGCGGCGAGCCGCAACGCCGAGCGGCGCCGGGTCGATCCGCGTGAGCGGTGCGGGGACCGGGCGGAGGACGTCGCGACCCGGCTGGTCCGCCACCACCTGGCGGAGGTCGAGGAGAACGGCCGGGACCACGTGGTCGCCCGGGTCCTCCACACCACGGCCTCCACGCACCGGGGCCCGCTCCTGGACACGGCGTCCAGGGCGGCGGACACCCTGGACGACCTGGACCACCGCCCCCCACCCCCCAGAAACCGCCCGGGCCGAAGCCCCCGAACCATTCCGGCCCCGGCTCCCCGGGACCACGGGACCCAGCCCTCCGGGTACGGACCCCCGCAGGACCCCCGCCCGGACCAGCGCACTCGGGACCCGCGCCCGGGCCAGGGCGCTCGGGACCCCCGTTCCGGTGAGGGCGATCGGGATCCCCGTTCCGGTGAGGGCGATCGGGATCCCCGTCCCGGCCAGGGCGCCCCGGCCCCCCGTCCGGGCCAGGGCGCTCGGGACCCCCGTCCCGTTCAAGGCGCTCCGGACCCCCGTCCCGTTCAGGACGCTCGGGATCCCCGTCCCGGCCGGGACGCACCGGACCCCCGGAACCCGATCGACGCCGGCCCCCGGTACGGGAGCGCCGAAGGCCCCCACGACCCGGCCACCCCGGGCCCCCGCCACCCGGACCCACCGGGCTCCTGGGGCCGGCCGGTGCCCGGTGCGCGGGACCAGGACGCCCCGGACTCCCGGGACCAGGTCGGTTCAGACCCCCGGTACGGGGATGGCACGGGTTCGCGGGACCAGGTTGGTTCAGGCTCCGGGTACGGGGATGGCACGGGCCCCCGGGAGCAGGGAAGTCCGACCTCCGGGGACCAGGGTGCTCCCGGCTCCCGGAGCCGGTCCGGCCGGTCCGGCTCCGACCCCCGGCGCACAGGCGCCGACTCGCCGCGTGGCGGGAGCCCCGAGCCGGCCGGCTCCTCGTACCCCGCCTCCCCGGGCCCCTCGCCCGATGCCCCCGGTACGGCTCCCGCCTCGCCCCCGTCGGGCTCCGCGGAGTCTCCGGCCCGTCGTCCCGGGTCCGACGACCGGCGCGGGGAATCCCGGCCGCCGGGCCGACCCGGCACCCCGGACGCGGAGTCCCGGCCGCCGGGCCGACCCGGCACCCCGGACGCGGAGTCCCGGCCGCCGGGCCGACCCGACACCCCGGACGGCGAGCCGCAGCCCCCCGGCCGGCCCGACCGCGCCCCGGGCGGAGAGGCACCCCCGGCCCCCAAGACCCTGTCGGCCCACCGCACAGAGACCCCGCCCCCACCCGACGTACCCCCCTCCCGCCCGTCCTCCGGCGCCGCCTACCCCCGGCCCGTGCTGCCCGTCGTCGGGCCGGAGTGGACCGGGCCCGGGAAGGGAGCCCGGCGCGGATGGGGGCGGCGGGGGCGGGACGCCCGGACCTCGCTCGTGCACAAGCTTCCGACCGTGCGCAGCCCGGAAGAGGCGCGGGAGCTCGTCGTGGCCGCCGGCGACCAGGAGCTCCTCGACGCGCTCCGCCGGAACCAGGCGTACGTGGTCGTCACCGTCCTCCTGCGGGAGATCGCCCGGCGCCTGCCGTCCTGGGAGCATCCGCTGCGCCGGGAGCTCTGCGAGGTGGCCATCGGGAGGAAGCTGTGGGCCGAGGCCCCGCCCGCGGCACGGGACAACCCCTACGAGCCGGAGGAGGAGCGGCGCGCCGCGAACGCCGCCGAGCTGTACCGCTGGGCCGTCCGCCCGCTGCTCGCCGGCGGCGACGCCCCCGTCGGCACGGTCGCCGAGCTGCTCTCGTGGCTCAGGACGCACCCGGAGCCCTCCGCCTGCGAGACGTTCTGGCTGATCGTGGACGGAGAGCGCCCGGGCCTGCCGGACGCGGTCTGGCTCTCGCTCCTGAAGGAGGCGTACGGCCTGCCCCGCACCCCGCACCGCCCCGGCCCCCCGCTCGCCCCGGGAGGCCCCGGCGGCCTCGGCGACGACCTCGGCAGCGGCTACACCCGCCGCTTCCTGCGCCGCGCCGCGCTGCTGATCGGCGGTCTGGTGGCCGCGATTGTCCTGATCGGCATCGCCCAGTGGCTCACCTGACCGCGCCGGAAGCCGGGTGACCGGCCCGAAACGCGGGCCAGGGCCGCCCGGCTCCGTCAGGATGGGCGTATGGGATTCCATGTCGATTCCGAGACCGGGCGGCTGCGCCGCGTCATCCTGCACCGGCCCGATCTGGAGCTGAAGCGGCTCACCCCGTCCAACAAGGACGCCCTCCTCTTCGACGACGTGCTGTGGGTGCGGCGGGCCCGCCAGGAGCACGACGGTTTCGCGGACGTGCTGCGCGACCGGGGGGTGGAGGTGCACCTCTTCGGGGACCTGCTGCGGGAGTCCCTGGAGGTTCCGACGGCCCGCGCCCTGGTCCTCGACCGGGTCTTCGACGAGAAGGAGTACGGGCCGCTGGCCGCCGACCACCTGCGCGCGGCCTTCGACTCGCTGGACGCCGCCGCGCTCGGCGAGGCGCTGGTCGGCGGCATGACGAAGCGGGAGTTCCTGGCGGCGCACCGGGAGCCGACCTCGGTCCGCTTCCACGCCCTGGACCTGGACGACTTCGTCCTCGGCCCGCTGCCGAACCACCTCTTCACCCGGGACACCTCGGCCTGGATCTACGACGGCGTCTCCATCAACGCGATGCGCTGGCCGGCCCGGCAGCGCGAGACGGTGCACTTCGAGGCGATCTACAAGCACCACCCGCTGTTCACGGGCCCGGAGGCGGGTTCCTTCCACCACTGGTCGGAGGGGCAGTCGGACTATCCGTCGACGATCGAGGGCGGGGACGTCCTGGTCATCGGCAACGGCGCCGTGCTGATCGGGATGAGTGAGCGGACGACCCCGCAGGCGGTGGAGATGCTGGCCCGGGGGATGTTCGCGGCCGGTTCCGCGCGCACGATCATCGCGCTCGACATGCCGAAGCGGCGCGCGTTCATGCACCTGGACACGGTGATCACGATGGTCGACCAGGACACGTTCACCCAGTACGCGGGGCTCGGAATGCTGCGCTCGTACACGATCGAACCGGGTGACGAGGGCCAGTCCCTGCGGGTCACCGACCATCCGCCGGAGCAGATGCACAGCGCCATCGCGGCGGCACTCGGGCTGCAGGACATCCGGGTCCTGACGGCGACCCAGGACGTGCACGCGGCGGAGCGCGAGCAGTGGGACGACGGCTGCAACGTGCTGGCGGTGGAGCCGGGGGTGGTCGTCGCGTACGAGCGGAACGTGACGACGAACACGCATCTGCGCAAGCAGGGCATCGAGGTGATCGAGATCCCCGGCAGCGAGCTGGGCAGGGGGAGGGGCGGTCCGCGTTGTATGAGCTGTCCGGTGGAGCGGGACGCGGCCTGAGGAGCGGATCCGGCGGGGAGAGGGGGGCTGTATAGAAATGTTGACGTGCGTATACACTTCCAGAGTTCCGACCCGCCGTCCTCCCGACCCGTACTTACAGGAGCGCGTCCCATGGCCACAGACCTCATCGGCCGCCACTTCCTCAAGGAGCTGGACTTCACCGCCGAGGAGTTCCGCGGTTTGATCGCGCTCGCGGCCGAGCTCAAGGCCGCCAAGAAGGCGGGTACGGAGGTGCAGCGGCTGCGCGGGAAGAACATCGCCCTGATCTTCGAGAAGACCTCGACCCGCACCCGCTGCGCCTTCGAGGTCGCCGCCGCCGACCAGGGCGCCTCCACCACCTACCTCGACCCCTCCGGTTCCCAGATCGGCCACAAGGAGTCCGTCAAGGACACCGCCCGCGTCCTCGGCCGGATGTTCGACGGCATCGAGTACCGCGGGGACAGCCAGGCGAACGTCGAGGAGCTCGCCGCCTTCGCGGGCGTGCCCGTCTTCAACGGCCTCACCGACGACTGGCACCCCACCCAGATGCTGGCCGACGTGCTCACCATGACCGAGCACGTGGACAAGCCGCTCGACACGATCGCCTTCGCCTACCTCGGCGACGCCCGCTTCAACATGGGCAACTCCTACCTCGTCACCGGCGCCCTGCTCGGCATGGACGTCCGGATCGTCGCCCCGAAGGCCTACTGGCCGGCCGACGACGTCGTCGCCGCGGCCCGCGAGCTCGCCGAGACCAGCGGCGCCACGATCACGCTCACCGAGGACCTGACCGAGGGCGTCGCCGGCGCGGACTTCGTCGTCACCGACGTCTGGGTCTCCATGGGCGAGCCCAAGGAGGTCTGGGACGAGCGGATCGCCGCCCTCTCCCCGTACTCCGTGACGATGGACGTGCTGCGCGCCACCGGGAACCCGGACGTCAAGTTCCTGCACTGCCTGCCCGCCTTCCATGACCTGGGCACGGCCGTCGGGCGGGACATCCACGCCCGGCACGGTCTGACCGAGCTGGAGGTCTCGGACGAGGTCTTCGAGTCGGCGCACTCGGTCGTCTTCGACGAGGCCGAGAACCGGATGCACACCATCAAGGCGGTCCTGGTGGCGACGCTGGCCGGTCCTGCGGGGCAGTAAAGAGGGAGCGGCGGTACTAGGGACGGCGCCGCTGGGCCGGTATCCCCGGGAGCGTGAACCACACCGCCTTGCCGCTCGCGGTGGGGCGGTGTCCGCAGTCGCTGCTGAGCGCGCGGATCAGGAGGAGTCCCCGGCCGTGCTCCTGCCAGGGGTCGACCTCGGTGCCCGGTGCGGGGCAGACGAGCTCGTCGGGGCCGGCGGGCTGGGAGTCGTGGACCTCGATCTGACAGCCGCCGGGCGCCGCGAGCAGTTCGACGACCAGCTCGATGGGGCCCGCGCCGGAGGTGTGCTCGACGGCGTTGGCCACGAGCTCGGCGGTGAGCAGCTCCGCCGTGTCGCCGTCGGGGCGGTCGGCGGCCGCGGGGGCGATGTCGGTGAGCGCGGTACGGATCAGGGCGCGGGCGATCGGCACGGCCGCGGTGGTGTGGGGCAGCCGGATGCGCCAGGAGACGGCGGGCCCGGAGCTCACGGTCGAGGTCCCGGGGCTCAGGACTCCGGCGCTCATGGGTCCGCTGGTCTCGATTCCGGCGCTCATGGCCGCGGTTCCGGGGCTCTCGGTTCCGGGGCTCACGGCCGAGGGTCCGGTGGCTTCGGGCATGGGGGGCAGGCTCCCTTCACCGAGGGGCGATTGGGGCGAGTGGGGTGGGGGGCATCCCGAGACGTCCTGGTTTCAACCTTACGAGGCGCAAAATCCGCTTCCCAGGGCACCCCCTCCCTTCCCCCGGGGACTTAGGTCCGCCGCCGCCCGGGACCTTGCGGGGCCCCTGTACCGCTCGCGTATCGCGTACTCGTGACGACAGTCACAGTACGGTGATACCCTCCCTGCGGAGGAAGGAGGCCCCTCGGATGAGCCCCTTTACCGGCTCCGCGCCCCGCACGTCACGCTGGCAGCATCTGCGCCTCGACATCGACCAGGGCGTCGCCACCGTCACCCTCGCCCGCCCCGCGAAACTCAACGCGCTCACCTTCGGCGCCTACGCCGACCTGCGCGACCTCCTCGCCGAGCTCTCCCGCGAGCGCGCCGTCCGCGCCCTCGTCCTCGGCGGCGAAGGCCGCGGCTTCTGCTCGGGCGGCGACGTCGACGAGATCATCGGCGCCACGCTCGCCCTCGACACCGCCCGGCTCCTCGACTTCAACCGGATGACCGGCCAGGTCGTCCGCGCGCTCCGCGAGTGCCCCTTCCCCGTCATCGCCGCCCTGCACGGCGTCGCCGCCGGCGCCGGGGCCGTCCTCGCCCTCGCCGCCGACTTCCGGATCGCCGACCCCACCACCCGCTTCTCCTTCCTCTTCACCCGGGTCGGCCTCTCCGGCGGCGACATGGGCGCCGCCTATCTGCTGCCCCGGGTCGTCGGCCTCGGCCACGCCACCCGCCTCCTCATGCTGGGCGAGCCCGTCCACGCGGCCGAGGCCGAGCGCATCGGGCTGCTCAGCGAGCTCACCGAGGAGGGCGCGGCGGGGGAGCGGGCGGCCGCCCTCGCCCGCCGGCTCGCCGACGGCCCCGCCCTGGCCCTCGCCCAGACGAAGGCCCTGCTCACCGCCGAGCTCGACATGCCGCTGGCCGCCGCGGTCGAACTGGACGCGGCCACCCAGGCGCTCCTGATGAACGGCGAGGACTACGCCGAGTTCCACGCCGCCTTCACCGAGAAACGCCCCCCGAAGTGGCGGGGATGCTGACGCCCCGGGGCGGCGACCCGGGGGCCGACGGCAACCGGGCCCGCCATGGAGACGGCCCCCATGGCGACGCCGTCCGGGCCCGCCATGGCGACGGCCCCGGCAGCGACGCTGTCCGGGACCCCGGTCGCGACGGCCCCCGCAGCGACGCCGTGAGGGACCCCCGTGGCGACGGCCCCCGCAGCGACGCCGTGAGGGACCCCCGTGGCGACGGCCCCCGCAGCGACGCCGCCCCAGGCACGAGCCCCGCCCCCGGCCGGGACTCCCGTGGCGCCGCCTTCCCCGCCGCGCGCAGCCTCGACGGCCCCGGCCCCCGCACCGTCGCCGTCATCGGTGGCGGACCCGGTGGGCTCTACGCCGCCGCCCTCCTCCTGCGCCAGGACCCGGCCCGCGAGGTCACCGTCTGGGAGCGGAACGCGCCCTCCGACACCTTCGGTTTCGGAGTCGTCCTCTCCGACGAGACCCTCGGCGGGATCCGCGACGCCGACCCCGTCGTGTACGAGGCGCTCCGCCGCGAGCTCGTCCGCTGGGACGACATCGACGTCGTCCACCGGGGCCACCGCACCACCTCCACCGGCCACGGCTTCGCCGCGCTCGGCCGCCGCCGGCTCCTGGAGATCCTGCACGCCCGCTGCGCCGAGCTCGGCGTACGGCTCCGCTTCCGCACCGACGCCCCGCCCGCCGCCGTCCTCGCCGCGGAGCACGACCTGGTCGTCGCCGCCGACGGCGTCCACAGCCGCACCCGCGAGACGCACGCCGCGCACTTCCGCCCCCGGATCAGCACCCACCTCTGCCGCTACATCTGGCTCGCCGCCGACTTCCCCTTCGAGGCCTTCCGCTTCGAGACAGCCGAGACCGAGCACGGCGTGATGCAGCTGCACGCCTACCCCTTCTCCGCCGACTCCTCCACGGTCATCGTCGAGATGCGCGAGGAGGTCTGGCGGGCCGCCGGCTTCCACGAGCTCGACGAGGCCGAGTCCACCGCCCGCTGCGCCAAGGTCTTCGCCGAGGCGCTCGGCGGCCGCGAGCTCCGCTCGAACAACTCCGCCTGGACCGCGTTCCGTACCGTCGCCAACGCCCGCTGGTCCCACGGCAACACCGTCCTCATCGGCGACGCCGCCCACACCGCGCACTTCTCCATCGGCTCCGGCACCAAGCTGGCCGTCGAGGACGCCGTCGCCCTCGCCGCCGCCGTCGGCGCCCACCCCACGCTCGACGAGGCCCTCGCCGCGTACGAGGCGGAGCGCCGTCCCGTCGTCGAGTCCACCCAGCGCGCGGCCGCCGCCAGCCTGCACTGGTTCGAGGAGCTCGCCGGGCACGTGGACCGGCCGCCCCGCCGCTTCGCCTTCGACCTGCTCACCCGCAGCCGCCGCGTCACCCACGCGAACCTGAAGCTGCGCGACCCCGTCTTCACCGCCGCCGTCGAGGAGGACTTCGGCTGCCCGCCCGGCACCCCGCCGATGTTCACCCCGTTCCGGCTGCGCGGACTGACCCTGCGCAACAGGGTCGTCGTCTCCCCCATGGACCTGTACGTCGCCGAGGACGGCGTCCCCGGCGACTTCCACCTCGTCCACCTCGGCTCCAGGGCCCTCGGCGGCGCCGGACTCGTCATGACCGAGATGGTCTGCGTGAGCCCCGAGGGCCGCATCACCCCCGGCTGCACCGGCCTCTGGACCGACGAACAGGCCGCCGCCTGGAGCCGTATCGCCGACTTCGTCCACACCTCCGCGCCCGGCACCGCGCTCGGCGTCCAGCTCGGCCACTCCGGCCGCAAGGGCTCCACCCGCCTCATGTGGGAGGGCATCGACCAGCCGCTCCCCGAGGGCAACTGGCCGCTCGTGGCCGCCTCGCCCCTCCCGTACCGGCCCGGCGTCAACCAGACCCCGGCCGCCCTCGACCGTGCCGGGCTCACTGCCGTACGCGAGCAGTTCACCGCCGCCGCCCACCGCGCCGCGCGCAGCGGCTTCGACCTCCTCGAACTCCACTGCGCCCACGGATACCTCCTCTCCGGCTTCCTCTCCCCGCTCACCAACCACCGCAGCGACGCCTACGGCGGCGACCTCAGGGCCCGGCTGCGCTACCCCCTCGAAGTCTTCGACGCGGTACGGGAGGCATGGCCGGCCGACCGGCCCATGACCGTCCGCATCTCGGCCACCGACTGGGCCGAGGGCGGTACGACCGCCGAGGACGCCGTCGCGATCGCCCGCGCCTTCGCGGACCACGGCGCCGACGCGATCGACGTCTCCACCGGCCAGGTCGTCCCGGACGAGGAGCCCGCCTACGGCCGCTCGTACCAGACGCCGTACGCCGACCGCATCCGCAACGAGCTCGGCGTCCCGGTGATCGCGGTCGGCGCGATCTCCTCCTGGGACGACGTCAACTCCCTGCTCCTCGCGGGCCGCGCCGACCTCTGCGCCCTCGCCCGGCCGCACCTCTACGACCCCCACTGGACCCTGCACGCGGCGGCCGAGCAGGAGTACCAGGGTCCGGCCGCCCCCTGGCCCGCCCCGTACCGCGCGGGCAGCCGCCGCCCGCCCACCGGCCGCCGCGAGTGAGGACCCTGGACGCTCGCGCATGCGGATGCGACGCGGGGGCATGGTCCGCGCCCCGTCCAGCCCCTTGAATGGGAACATGACAGAAAACAGGGCGGGAAGGGTGCCGGGGCGGTCCTCGGCACGGCGACGGCGATGACGGGACTGCTCGCGGGGGTGTGGTTCGCGTACGTCTGCTCGGTGATGCCGGCGCTGGCGCGCAGCGACGACCGGGTCTACGTCGAGGTCATGCGGAACATCAACGACGTGATCCAGAACCCGCTGTTCTTCACCCCGTTCCTCGGGGTGCCGGTCCTCGCGGCGGTGGCCGCCTGGCAGCACCGCGCCGGCCGGGCGCGGCTCTGGACGCTCGCCGCGTTCGTCCTCGCCCTGGCCGTCCTCGTGGTCACCTCGGCGGCCAACGTCCCCCTCAACGACGCCCTCGCGGCGACCGGGGACCCGGCCGCCGCCCGGGCGGCCTTCGAGAGCCCGTGGGTGGCGTGGAACATCGTCCGCGCGGTACTGGGCGCGGCGGGGCTCGCCTGCTCGGTCAGGGCCCTGGCCGTACGGACGCGCTAATCGTTCAGGAACGGCGAGACGTACTCCGCGCCCCGGTCCCGCAGCAGCTCGTGCAGGGCCGCGAAGACCTCCGCCGAACGGCGGCCCGGCCAGTCGTCCGGCAGGAGCTCCGCCGGGAGCACCGGGTCCGCGTAGGGGAGGCGTCGCCAGGAGTCCAGGGCGAGGAGGTAGTCCCGGTAGGCGTCCTCGGCGCCCGCCGGGTCCGTACGCCAGGCCCGCAGGACCGGCTCGTGGACCGCCAGGAACTCCTCGTGGAGCCCGGCGATCGCCGGCAGGTCCCACCAGCGGGCCACCGCCCCGGCCGTCGCCGTGTACCCCAGGTGGTCGCCGCGGAAGAGGTCCACGTACGGGGAGAGCTCGAGCCGCTCCAGGGCGTTCCGGGTCTCCTCGTACAGCCGGGCCGGCGCGATCCAGACGCCCGGCGCCGCCGTGCCGAAGCCGAGCCGCGCCAGCCGGGACCGCAGCAGGTGCCGCTTGTGCCGCTCGGCCTCGGGCACCGAGAAGACGGCCAGGACCCAGCCCTCGGAGAGCTTCGGCTCGGTACGGGCGTAGATCCGGCGGTCGCCGTCGTCGAGCAGCCGCCGGGCGTCCTCCGACAGGGCGTACCCGGCGGCGCCGCCCGCCGTCCGGCCCGGCAGCAGCAGCCCGCGCCGCTTGAGCCGCGACACCGAGGAGCGCACCGAGGGGGCGTCCACACCGAGGACGCCGAGCAGCCGGATGAGCGCGGCCACGGGCACCGGCGACTCGTCGGGCCCACGGCCGTACGCGCCGTAGAACGAGACGATCAGGGATCGGGGGGTGTGCTGCTCGGCCACGTGATCACTTTAGGGGGTGGTCCACAGGTCATGCCGGGCCGGAGCCTCCTGCCCGGTCACGCCGGGTCCCGCAGCAGGAAGCGCTGGAGCTTGCCGGTCGCGGTGCGCGGCAGCGCGTCGAGGAAGACGATCTCGCGCGGCGACTTGTACGGGGCGATGCGGGCGCGGACGAAGGCCCGCAGGGCGGCGGCCGTGCTCGCGTCGCGCGGCACCCCGTCCCGTACCACCGTGTACGCGACGACGATCTGGCCGCGCAGCTCGTCCGGACGGCCGACCACCGCCGTCTCCACCACGTCGGGGTGGTCCAGGAGCACCTCCTCGACCTGGGGTCCTGCGATGTTGTACCCGGCGGAGATGATCATGTCGTCGGCCCGTGAGACATAGCGGAACCAGCCGTCGGGCTGGCGGACGTACGTGTCGCCCGTGACGTTCCAGCCGTGGCGTACGTACTCCTCCTGGCGGGGGTCGGCCAGATAGCGGCAGCCCACCGGGCCGCGCACCGCGAGGAGACCCTCCTCGCCGTCCGGGACGGCGTTGCCTTCGCGGTCGACGATCCTGGCCTGCCAGCCGGGCACCGGGCGGCCCGTGGTGCCGGGGCGTATGTCGCCGTCGGCGGCGGAGATGAAGATGTGCAGGAGTTCGGTGGCCCCGATGCCGTTGATCAGGCGCAGCCCGGTCCGGGCGTACCAGGCCGTCCAGGTGGCCTCCGGCAGGTTCTCGCCGGCCGAGACGCAGCGTCGCAGCGAGGCCACCTCGGGGGCGGTGCCCTGCGTCAACTCGTCCAGCATGACGCGGTAGGCCGTCGGGGCGGTGAAGAGCACCGTCACCTGGTGCCGCTCGATCGCGGCGAGCAGCTGTTTGGGCCCGGCCTGTTCGAGGAGGACCGCGCTCGCCCCGGCCCGCAGGGGGAAGACGACGAGGCCGCCGAGGCCGAAGGTGAAGGCGAGCGGCGGCGAGCCGGCGAAGACGTCGTCGGGCAGCGGGCGCAGGACGCGCGCGGAGAAGGTGTCGGCGACGGCCAGGACGTCCCGGTGGAAGTGGACGCAGCCCTTGGGCCGGCCGGTGGTGCCGGAGGTGAAGGCGATGAGGGCCACGTCGTCGGCGGCGGTGTCCACCGCCTCGTACGGGCCGGGGCGGCGGTCGGCGAGGGCGAGGAGGTCGTCCGGGCCGTCTCCGCCGAAGGGGGTGACCCGGAGCCCGGGTATCCGGGCCGCGAGGAGCTCGTCGAGCACATGGGCGTCGCAGAGCGCGTGGGTGCACTGGGCGGCCTCGGCCATGACGGCGAGTTCGGGGGCGCGCTGTTGGGCCAGCACGGTGACGGCGACGCCGCCGGCCTTCATCACGGCGAGCCAGCAGGCGGCGAGCCAGGGGGTGGTGGGGCCGCGCAGGAGGACCCGGTTGCCGGGCTGCACCCGCAGGTCGGTGGTGAGGACGTGGGCGATGCGGTCCACCCGGTCGCGGAGCTCGCCGTAGCTCCAGACCCCGCCCTCGCCGTCGTGGAAGGCGGGCCGGTCGGCGCCGAACCGCTCGACCGTGCGGTCGAGGAGTTCCGTGCCGCAGTTGAGCCGGTCGGGGTAGTGGAGCTCGGGGAGGTCGAAGACGAGCCGCGGCCACCGCTCGGGCGGGGGCAGCCGGTCACGGGCGAAGGTGTCGAGGTGGCCCGAGGGCGTCAGCTCCATGAGTCCGTCCCCCTGTCGAGGTGGGGTCGCTCGTCGCTCCACGAGCGTATCGTGTTGGTGACGACAGTCAACGGTTCGCGACAAGGGTCCGTGGAGGCGCCGAGCGCAGGACGCGGGAGGAGGCTGGGACCGAGGCACGTGAGGGTGCCGGGGCGACGGCGTCGGAGGGCTTCACGGCGCGGACGCCGGTGGACGCCCCGGACCGGGCGTCGACGAGCACCGCCGTTCGGGTGCCGGGAGGCGCCGGAACCAGGGCGCCGGTAGGCGCTCGAACCAGGGCGCTGGTGGGCGCCGTCGTAGGGGTGCCGGGAGGTGCCGGAACCAGGGCGCCGGAGCGCGCCGCCGCAGGGGCGCCGGGAGGTGCCGTGACAAGGACGCCCGGGGGCGTCGGAGAGGGCCCACATGCCCGCATTCTCGCTCGATCCGGCACAGACCACCTGGTGTGCGCAGCTCAGCGCGCTCGCCGCCGACCGCCTGAAGCCCCTCGCCGACCAGGGCGAACCCGGCAGGGTCAACCGCCCCCTCGTCGCCGCCCTCGGCGAGCTCGGCCTGCTCGCACGGCTCTTCGAGGCCGGTGCCCTCGACCTCTGCCTGCTGCGCGAATCCCTCGCCCGGACCTGCACCGAGGCCGAGACCGCGCTCGCCCTCCAGGGCCTCGGCACCCACCCCGTCGCCGCCTTCGGAACCCCCGCCCAGCGCGCCCGCTGGCTCCCCGAGGCCACCGCGGGCCGGGCCGTCGCCGCCTTCGCCCTCTCCGAACCGGACGCCGGCTCCGACGCCGCCGCCCTCGCCCTCGACGCCGTGCCCGACGGGCGCGGCGGCTGGCGCCTGCACGGCGAGAAACGCTGGATCTCCAACGCCCCCGAGGCCGACTTCGCCACCGTCTTCGCCCGCACCACCCGGGGCGCCGGGGCCCGCGGCGTCACCGCCTTCCTCGTGCCCGCCGACCGCCCCGGCCTCGGCGGGGAACCGCTGGACATGCTCGCCCCGCACGCGCTCGGCACCCTCACCTTCGACGGCGTCCCCGTCGGCCCCGAGGACCTCCTCGGCGAACCCGACCGGGGATTCGGGGTCGCCATGAACACCCTCAACCTCTTCCGGCCCAGCGTCGGCGCCTTCGCCGTCGGCATGGCCCAGGCCGCCCTCGACGCGGCCCTGACCCACACCGCCGCCCGCCCCGCCTTCGGCGGCGTCCTCGCCGACCTCCAGGCCGTCTCGCACCGGGTCGCCGAGATGGCCACCCGCACCGAGGCCGCCCGCCTCCTCGTGTACGCGGCGGCCGTGGCGTACGACGAGGGCGACCCGGACGTCCCCCGGCGCTCCGCGATGGCGAAGCTCCTGGCCACCGAGACGGCCCAGTACGTCGTCGACGCGGCCGTGCAGCTGCACGGAGCCCTCGCCCTCCAGCGCGGCCACCTCCTGGAACACCTCTACCGGGAGGTCCGCGCACCCCGGATCTACGAGGGAGCCACGGAGGTGCAGCGCACGATCATCGCCAAGGAGCTGTACGCGAAGGTGCAGCAGACGAAGGACGCGAGGGAACAGAACAC
>NZ_JBEOVH010000020.1:0-41638 GCF_040295385.1 Streptomyces sp. NPDC002825 | reverse complement strand
GTCGGAGAAACAGAAGACGGAGAAACAGAAGACGGAGAAACAGAAGACGGAGAAACAGAAGACGGAGAAACAGAAGACGGAGAAACAGAAGACGGAGAAACAGAAGACGGAGGAGCCGACCCCATGAGCCTGCACCGCCACAACCCCGCCGAGCTGTCCCCGCCCACCGGTTTCTCCCACGCCGTCACCGCCACCGGGAGCCGGCTGGTCTTCCTCGCGGGACAGACGGCCCTCGACACGGAGGGCAAGGTCGTGGGGGAGGAGCTCACCGAGCAGTTCACCACGGCCCTCGGCAACCTGCTCACCGCCCTGCGGCACGCCGGCGGCACCCCCGCCGACCTCGCCCGGGTCACCGTCTACACCACCGACGTCACCGCCTACCGCGAGCACGCCCACGAACTGGGCCGGATCTGGCGCCGGTTGGCGGGCCGCGACTACCCGGCGATGGCGGTCATCGGCGTCGTACGCCTCTGGGACGAGCAGGCCCTGGTGGAGCTGGACGGCTTCGCGGTCCTGGAATAGGGGCCGCTTGATCAACTGGTCACCCGTGTGGACCAGGCTTAGGGTCGAAAGGTGGACTGACCGGCCCACGGCTCACTCGCCAGGCGAAGTTCGAGGCGCCACATGAGTACACCCAAGCCGACGACACCGGAACAGACCGCCACCCCGAAGAAGGGCAGTGACGGCAAGGGCATCGCCCTGTTCGTGATCGCGTCCTGCCAGCTGATGGTGGTCCTCGACATCACGATCGTGAACATCGCGCTTCCACACATCCAGAGCGCCCTGCACTTTTCCACGACCAGCCTGTCCTGGGTCGTCAACGCCTACACGCTCACGTTCGGTGGCCTGCTCCTGCTCGGCGGGCGTGCTGGCGACATCCTCGGCCGCCGCCGTGTCTTCATCTTCGGCGTGCTGCTCTTCGGACTGGCCTCCCTCTTCTGCGGACTCGCGCAGAGCGAGTGGCAACTCCTCGCGGCCCGGTCACTCCAGGGCGTCGGCGGCGCGATAGCCTCGCCGACCTCGCTCTCCCTCATCACCACCACGTTCGACGAAGGCCCGGAACGCAACCGGGCCTTCGGTGTCTTCGCGGGCGTCTCGGCCGGCGGCGGCGCGATCGGCCTGGTGGCCGGAGGCATGCTCGTCCAATGGCTCGACTGGCGCTGGATCTTCTTCGTCAACGTCCCGATCGCCATCGTGATCGCCGTCCTCACGCCGCGTCACGTCAAGGAGTCCGAGCGGCACCCCGGCCACTTCGACCTCGCCGGCGCGGTGACGGCGACGCTCGGCATGGTGGCGCTGGTCTACGGATTCATCCGGGCCGCACAGGAGGGCTGGAGCGACCCCTACACGATCGGCTCGTTCGGGGCGGCGCTCGTCCTGCTGTCCGCGTTCATCCTCATCGAACGGCGCTCGCAGCAACCCATCACGCCCCTGCACATGTTCGCCGACCGCAACCGCTCGGGCACCTACGTCATCATGCTCTGTCTGGCGGCGGCCATCTTCGGGATGTTCTTCTTCCTCACCCTCTTCGTGCAGCAGGTGCTGGGCTTCAGCCCCCTGACGACGGGCCTCGCGTTCCTGCCGGTCAGCGCGATCATCGCGGTCGGCGCGGGTTTCACGTCCAACCTGCTGCCCAAGTTCGGCCCGAAGCCCTTCATGGTGACGGGCTCGCTGCTCACCGCGGTCGGCCTGTCCTGGCTGACGCTCACCGATGTGGACTCCACCTACGCGGGCAGCATCCTCGGACCGATCCTCGTCTTCGGTCTCGGCATGGGCCTGATGTTCGTCTCGCTGACCATCATGGCGCTGTCGAACGTCGAACCGAAGGAGTCCGGGGCCGCGTCAGGTCTGCTCAACGCCACGCAGCAGGTGGGCGGTTCGCTCGGCCTCTCGATCCTCGTGACCGTCTTCGGCACGGCCAGCCGCAACGAGGCGGAGAAGCAGGTCCCCTCCTTCCTCTCCCAGGCCGGCCCGCTGGAGAAGGCCCAGTTCGCCAAGACCGGCCAGCTCCCACCGCCCTGGAGCGACCAGATCCTCGCCACCGGCGTCTCCGCGGGCTTCGTCACAGCGGCGATCTTCGCAGTCGTCGGCGCCCTGGTCGCCATCTTCGTGATCCAGGTCCGCCCCTCGGACATCGAACGCCTCAAGGGCGGCGCGATGATGCCGGGCGCCTGAGCGCCAGGTCGTCTCTTTCGGATCTTGCCGGTCGAGCCCGCGGCGTCTGGTGCCGTGCATCGCAAGGCGGAGGGTCGCCCGATTACTGGACGTACTTGGGCGGCCCGACAACGCTGCGAGGTGCGGTGCCAGGCGTCGCGGGTCAGGCAAGATCCGGAAGAGACGGACTAGCCGCCGGGACGCAACTCGGCGTACGGCCGCTCGGGACAGGGCGCGTCGGGCGGGGCGAGCTTCAGATAGACGGTCCCGAACTGCGGGTTCTCGACGGTCCTGCCCGGCTCGGGATCCTGGAAGCAGACCTTCCAGGGATCCACGACACCGGGCAGCGTCACATCGGAGTACGCGCTCTCCGGCTCGACCTTCCTGAACGCGAGGGGCCCGAGCGTCTCGCCGGCCCGACCGAAGGTCATCCCGACGACGGCGGGCATGACAGGCCAGGGAATCTCCCCACCATCGGCTCGGGGGCACGGCGCCTCGACCCGCACCACACCGAGATCGAGCACCGGCCGCCCACCACCGCGCTGCCCCGCCGCCCCCTGAAAACACACCTTCCACCCACCGACGTCCCACTGCCGGGCGTCCTGGTCGGAAGCATCGTGCGACACGACATCGAACCCTGCGGCTGAGGCCTGCTCCTTCGCGTCCTTGAGCCGCTTCCCCACGAGCGAGGGAGGCCCGGAGGGCGTGGGCCGGGCGGACGCGGAGACGGTGACGCTCGCCGCGGGCGGCCCCGCCTTCTCTTCGGACGCGCCGCCCCCGCCTCCCCCTGGGAAGAGGGACAACACGAACCCGAGGCCCGCGAGCACCACGACCACGACGAACACGGGATGCCGCCACCACGGCCGCGAAACCGGCCGGGGCGGCAGCGGGGGCGGCGGCGGGACAGCGGCGTTCGAATCCACGCCGGGATCGTAGTCACGCCCCGGACGCCACCGCCCCGTAGTGCCCGGATTCGCCGTGCGGGACGTCCTAGATGTCCCGGAAGATCTCGATCTGGGCGCCGATCGAGTTCAGGCGCTCAGCCAGGTCCTCGTAACCGCGGTTGATGACGTACACGTTGCGCAGGACCGACGTGCCCTCCGCCGCCATCATCGCGAGGAGGACGACGACCGCCGGGCGCAGGGCAGGCGGGCACATCATTTCGGCGGCGCGCCAGCGGGTCGGGCCCTCGACCAGGACGCGGTGGGGGTCCAGGAGCTGGAGGCGGCCGCCGAGGCGGTTGAGGTCCGTGAGGTAGATGGCGCGGTTGTCGTAGACCCAGTCGTGGATGAGGGTCTTGCCCTGGGCCGTCGCCGCGATCGCCGCGAAGAAGGGGACGTTGTCGATGTTCAGGCCCGGGAACGGCATCGGGTGGATCTTGTCGATCGGCGCCTCCAGCTTGGAGGGGCGGACCGTCAGGTCGACCAGGCGCGTGCGGCCGTTGTCCGCGGCGTACTCCGCCGAGCGGTCGTGGTCGAGGCCCATCTCCTCCAGGACCGCGAGCTCGATCTCCATGAACTCGATCGGGACCCGGCGGATCGTGAGCTCCGACTCGGTCACGACCGCCGCGGCCACCAGGCTCATCGCCTCGACCGGGTCCTCGGAGGGGGAGTAGTCGACGTCCACGTCGATCTGCGGCACGCCGTGCACGGTCAGGGTCGTGGTGCCGATGCCGTCGACCCGGACGCCGAGCGCCTCCAGGAAGAAGCAGAGGTCCTGGACCATGTAGTTGGAGGAGGCGTTGCGGATGACGGTCACGCCGTCGTGGCGGGCGGCCGCCAGGAGGGCGTTCTCGGTCACCGTGTCGCCGCGCTCGGTCAGGACGATCGGGCGGCCGGGGGTGACGGAGCGCTCGACCTGGGCGTGGTACAGGTTGTCCGTCGCCGTGACCTCGAGGCCGAAGCGGCGCAGCGCGATCATGTGCGGCTCGATCGTGCGCGTGCCGAGGTCGCAGCCTCCGGCGTACGGCAGCTTGAAGCGGTCCATGCGGTGCAGCAGCGGGCCGAGGAACATGATGATCGAGCGCGTGCGGATCGCGGCCTCGGCGTCGATGGACTCCATGTCGAGCTCGGCCGGCGGCACGATCTCCAGGTCCACGCCGTCGTTGACCCAGCGGGTGCGGACGCCGATGGAGTTGAGGACTTCCAGGAGCCTGAAGACCTCCTCGATGCGGGCGACCCGACGCAGGACGGTGCGGCCCTTGTTGAGGAGCGAGGCGCAGAGCAGCGCGACACAGGCGTTCTTGCTCGTCTTGACGTCGATGGCGCCGGAGAGACGGCGGCGGCCGACGACCCGGAGGTGCATGGGGCCCGCGTAGCCGAGTGAGACGATCTCGCTGTCGAGGGCTTCGCCGATGCGGGCGATCATCTCAAGGCTGATGTTCTGGTTGCCGCGCTCGATCCGGTTGACGGCGCTCTGGCTCGTGGCCAGCGCCTCGGCGAGCTGCGTCTGCGTCCAGCCGCGGTGCTGCCGGGCGTCACGGATGAGCTTGCCGATGCGTACGAGGTAGTCGTCTGCCATGGCGTCACGTTATCTCAGATATGAGATGGTGATCGACATGGGGTGGGCCGTCAGGGTGAATCACCGTGCGCGATCGGGTGGCGCGGTTCGTACAGCGGGAGTTCGGTCCCGCTCGGCAGTCGTACGGCCGCGAGCAGGCCCCAGCCCTGGTCGGTGATGGCCCGTGAGATCTCCGCGCCCCGGTCCTCCAGGGTGGTCAGGGTGTGGGTGAGGTCCTCGCACATGAGGTACATCTCGTGCTTCGGCTCGCCCTCCGTCGGGTGCACCGCCACCTCCGCCGGCGGCAGCTTGAAGATGAGCCAGCCGCCTCCGGCGTCCACGTGCTCGAAACCGAAGACGTCCTTGAGGAAGGCCCGGTCGGCCTCCGCGTCCCGGGTGTAGAGAATCACATGCGCGCCGCTGAACATGGCTCGATCGTCGACGCGCGGCGCCGGTACGGCCATTCGTGCGCGTCCGTACGGGTAAGTCCCCTTTGTCTCCTGTCGAGTCCCTGATGTCCCCCCTTCGCGGCTGGCGGCGATGCGGAGGCGTCGGGGCCGGTGTCCCGGGATCGGGGTCCGGCATCGGGATCCCGGATCGACATGCCGCGGTCGGCGGGTGTTCTGTCGCAGCGAACGTTGAGCGTTTCTCATCGAAGGTTGAGCGGGGAGGGTCATTCATTTCCATCGCGCTGGCGAGCGGCGAGGATTGCGACGTCGTCCTCGTACGCACCGTTCGCCAGGCGGGTCAGGAACGTGTCGAGCATGTCGTCGAGAGGGCCGTCCGCTGGAAGGCTCAGCGTCTCAAGCGCCTGCACCGAGTGTTCGATGTCTCTGCCGCGTCGTTCCACCAGGCCGTCGGTGTAGAGCACCAGAGTGGTGCCGCGGTCCATTCGTACGGTGAGCGATTCGTAGCCACCGAGTCCGGTGCCGATGGGCGGGCCGGCCGGGAGCCACAAGACCTCGATGCTTCCGTCCGGTCGCACGGCGGCGGGCGGCAGATGCCCTGCGCTGGCGGTCGTACAGGTGCCCGCACCGGGATCCATGACCGCGAGAAGACAGGTGGCGAGGCGGTCAAGGCCGAGGTGCGCGACCTGGCGGTCGAACTCGCCAAGGATCTTGTCGACGCCCGCGCCGGAAGCGGCAATGGTGCGTAGCAGGGAGCGGTACTGGCTCATCGCGACAGCGGCCTGGAAGCCGTGGCCCATCACATCGCCCATGACCAGCAAGGTGCGGGAGTCCGACAGGGGAATCGAGTCGTACCAGTCCCCACCGACGAGGACGCTGCGGCCGGATGGGAGGTAGCGGGCGGCCACTTCCACAGCGGGGTGAGGGGTGCGGGGTTCGGACAGCAGGGCCCGCTGGAGTTCCAGCGCCATGGTGTGTTCGTAGCTGTAGCGGCGCGCGCTGTCGATGGAGAGGGCGGCCCGGCCGGCCAGCGCCTGGAGCGTCACGAGGTCGTTGTCGTCAAAGGGCTGAGATGTGCCGGCCCGACCCAGTAGGACGACGCCGACCGGGCGACCTGCGGTGATCAGCGGGGTGATGAGAAGCGAGTGGATGCCCGCCGCGCGGAAGATCTTGGTCCGTTCGGGGTCCACGGTCACCTTTTTGAACAGCTCGTCCGAGGCCAGGTTGCCCAGCCATGGCCGCCCGCTGTCCAAGCAATGCCGTGTTGCGACGCCACGGGGAACGTCGACGTACGGTCCTGGTCCGCCCAGCTGGTGCAGCACCCATTCCATCCCAGGGGGCGCTGAGCCCCTCACCTTGCGCAGCCGTAGGAAGCCGGGAGGAGGCGGGGGAGCACCGGTGAACTCCTCTTCGACGATTCCCACCGCGGCCATGTCGGCGAGCGAAGGGGCCAGGAAGTCGACCAGCTCCTGGCACGTGGTTTCAATGTCGAGTGTCGTTCCGACGCGCGCGGCCGCGGCATCCAGCAGGGCAAGCCGCCGATGCGCGGTCTCCAGGTCGTCCAGATAGCGGCGCAGACTGCTGATCTCCACGCCGATCCCGCACAGACGCGCATCCCCTCCCGGCAGATCCACCCGGTGATAGACGGCTCTCCAGAGCCTCTGCCCCAGCGGCGAGGAGACCCCTGTCGTTCCAGCGATGGCTGCCTCCCGAGGCTGCCCGTCTGCGAGTACCTCGAACAGGACGTCGTCTGGGCTCTGGAGGTCCGGCAGCACTTCCCCGAGCGTTCGTCCCAGGAACGCAGCGGCGGGCACGCCGCTGACCCGGACCCATGCCGGGTTGACGTACAGATGGCGCAGCTGCGCGTCGAGAACGACGATGGGGGCCAAGGTCCCCTCTACGAGCTGATACGCCGGAAGGCCATCACCCTCCGGAAGAGGCCACTGCGGCATGGGGCCCTCACCGTTCACAGATTCCCTCTCGCTGTCTTCACTGGGCCAATGCATACCCCGTCGATGAAGTGACCTCTCGCGGTGAGGCTGGGCGCATAAACGTTGAACGCGGTGCGCGCTGTTAGCAGAGTCCATCAGTCCCCAGTCTTTGCTGAGAACTGCTCAACCTTCGCTGCGAGAGATCAACCGCACTGTCCTGTCTCATCGAAGATTGAGCGCGTCTCATCGAAGTTTGAGTGATCCGAGTCAGGCTGCCTCCGGGCTGTCGAGCGAGAGCCGCGGCGGATGGATCTGAGCTGTCCGGCGTTGCTTGGTGGCCATGATCTGCAGGTTCGCGATCGATACCGAGATGTCGTGAGTGTCCATGAGCTCGGTCCAGGTCTGCTTGGCGCCCATGCCCTTGTCGATCATGGCGGCGATCAGTTCCCTGTCCTGGTCGTCGAGGGCATTGCGTCGTCGGCGGGTGCTGTGTTCGGGGAAGATTGATGAGGTCAGGACGCGCCGGACCAGCCAGCGAGGAACTTCCCACTCTTCCGAGACGGTCCGGATGGTCATGCTTCCGTCCAGCGCGTCGTGCTGGATCAGCACGGTCCGATCGAGTCGATTCTTGGTGAGCGCTTTGTGCTGGTGGAGGCGCAGGGTGCGAGGGTTCGGCTTGGCACGGCCTCTGGGAGAGCTGGCGTCTGAGAGTGTGTGCTGTAGGGCTTCCGCTGAGCGTCCGGAGGCAGCGGCGAGCCGTTCGATCAGGGTTTCCCGACCCAGAAAGGTGGTCCGCAGAGGAAACAGTGCAGGTAGCTGGGCTTGAGGTGGTTGGCTCGGGCCAGCCGTCGGATGTAGGAGTCGGTGGTCTCGCCGAGCCGCGGGCGGACGTTCACGGAGAGCCGGGCGATGCGTTCAGGCAGTTCGGATGTCACCGGCTGACCGCCGTCGATAGGCCTGCGGCATTCTGGGCGGAGTGGTCCAGTGGAATCGCTTCGAGGGATCTTTTCGTGATCTTCTCGGTGCCGGTGAGGATCGCGTCGATCGCGGCTCCGCGGATGGCGTGGGAGAGCGCGAGCCGCACGAAGTAGTCCGGGGCGTGACGACGCTTGCGTGATCCGTCATGCCAGTGCAGCCAGAAAGGCTGCGAGGCGATCCCCGTCACATCCGGATCGGCGTCGAGGAGGATCAGCCGGTCTCGCTCCAGCCACGACTCATACCCGACGTGGTCACCAGTCGTCGCCGACCAGTGCCAGCCCGCGAAGCTTGCCCCCCTTTGCCCAGCGGAATGAACGCACCGGGTCCGCCTGCTCGAAGCGCATGTTCCAGCTCACCCCCAGCGGACTGCGAACCCGCGTGCCACCCTCGTAGAAGTCCAGGTCAAACGACCCAAGTGCCGGATCCGCGTACGCACCCGCGAGTTCTCCCACCGTCCACCCCTGTCCGCCCCGTACCCACCGCCCTATGAAGACAACTGTCCGGGTCTGGCGGGACTCACTCAGGGGCAAATTGCATGAAACCCCTCAGCTGGGTGAAACTTCATGTCTCGGGGTCGACCACCCGGCTGGGGTAACGGAGGGTGCGCTTGGCGTGTCGATTCACTGACCTGGTTGGATCCCCGCATGACGGATTGGTCGCAACTCGGCCATGCTTACGGCTCCGCGGAAGACATCCCGGCACTGCTGGACCAGATCGCGTCGGAGCCGAACGCCGAGCGTTGGAACGAGCTGTGGTCGGCGCTGTGTCATCAAGGCAGTGTCTACTCGGCCAGCTTCGCGGCCCTGCCCTGGCTAGCCGACGTAGCCGGCAGCGATGACCGAGAGCAGGCGGTCAGTGCCCTGAATCTGGCGGGCGCGATCATGGCGGGAGCCGACCAGCCGCACGGGGCCGGCGACGTCCGCGCGCAGCACGTGGCGGAGGTCGAGACCCTGCTGGCAGTGGCGCACCAACCCCTCCGGACGGCGTCCGATCGCACCGAGTACGCCTACCTCCTCGAAGCCATGCTGAGCTTCGAAGGCGTCCTGAGCTGGAGCGAAGACCTGGCCTCGGGCCTTGTTAACGAGGAGTACGAGGTCTCCTGCCCCAGCTGCCAAGCCAACCTGTTCATCGTCATCGGCGACCGCGGATTCTTCTCCACGAGCGGCGACTACGCACTGTCGGACGACGACGTCGAGACGACGCCCCTGCGTCCCGCGAACCCCGCAGACATGGACGGCATCGGCAGACGGCTCCACGACATCGCGCTCACCGACGGCCACCGAGAAGTCGCCAACGCGATGACCTACGTCTTCGGCGACGCGGCGTGCCCGGACTGCGAAACAGCCTTCTCCGTAGCGGACCAGGTCAGCGCCGATTGGTCCGCCACACACTGAGCGCCGCCAGCGAAACGCAGCCGCCTTCGCCGGAACGGGCGCTGGCACCCCGACCACTCAAACTTCGGTGAGACGAAACTGCCAGTCATCAACCTTCGGTGACATCGATCAGCCTTCGATGAGACAGCACGCGGGCGCCCGGGCATGACCGCGAGGCGGGGATGCACTAGAGTTATCTCGACATCGAGATAACTGCTTACGGCGCACTGCGGCCGCCTGCCCGGTAAGGGTTACCTAACTTAGCCTTACCTTAGCGGATCGGCGAGGAGTCGTGGCGGCAGCATGACGGTAGTACGCGCACATTGATGAAGGAGACTGTCGTGTCGGCGAACAGCTTCGACGCCCGCAGCACGCTGCGCGTGGGCGACGAGTCGTACGAGATCTTCAAGCTGGACAAGGTCGAGGGCTCCGCGCGCCTCCCTTACAGCCTGAAGGTCCTCCTGGAGAACCTGCTCCGCACCGAGGACGGCGCGAACATCACCGCCGACCACATCCGGGCCCTCGGAAACTGGGACTCGCAGGCTCAGCCGAGCCAGGAGATCCAGTTCACGCCCGCCCGCGTGATCATGCAGGACTTCACCGGTGTGCCCTGCGTCGTCGACCTCGCCACCATGCGTGAGGCCGTCGCCGCGCTCGGCGGCGACCCGGCGAAGATCAACCCGCTGTCCCCGGCCGAGATGGTCATCGACCACTCCGTCATCGCCGACAAGTTCGGCACCAACGACGCCTTCGCGCAGAACGTCGAGCTGGAGTACGGCCGCAACAAGGAGCGCTACCAGTTCCTGCGCTGGGGCCAGACCGCCTTCGACGACTTCAAGGTCGTCCCGCCGGGCACCGGCATCGTCCACCAGGTGAACATCGAGCACCTGGCCCGCACCGTCATGGTCCGCAACGGCCAGGCGTACCCCGACACCCTCGTCGGCACCGACTCGCACACCACCATGGTCAACGGCCTCGGTGTGCTGGGCTGGGGCGTCGGCGGCATCGAGGCCGAGGCCGCCATGCTCGGCCAGCCGGTCTCCATGCTCATCCCGCGTGTCGTCGGCTTCAAGCTGACCGGCGAGCTGCCCACCGGCACCACCGCCACCGACCTCGTGCTGACCATCACCGAGATGCTGCGCAAGCACGGTGTCGTCGGCAAGTTCGTCGAGTTCTACGGTGAGGGCGTCGCCGCCACCTCCCTCGCGAACCGCGCCACCATCGGCAACATGTCGCCGGAGTTCGGCTCCACCGCCGCGGTCTTCCCGATCGACGACGAGACCCTGAACTACCTCAAGCTCACCGGCCGCTCCGAGCAGCAGGTCGCGCTCGTCGAGGCGTACGCCAAGGAGCAGGGCCTCTGGCTCGACCCGGCCGCCGAGCCCGACTTCTCCGAGAAGCTGGAGCTCGACCTCTCCACGGTCGTCCCGTCCATCGCCGGCCCGAAGCGCCCGCAGGACCGCATCGTCCTCGCGAACGCCGCCGCGCAGTTCGCCCAGGACGTCCGCAACTACGTCGCCACCGCCGACGAGGCCGGCGAGGAGTCCTTCCCGGCCTCCGACGCCCCGGCCGTCAGCAACGGCGTCCCGTCGAACCCGGTCCAGGTGACCGCCCCCGACGGCACGACGTACACGATCGACCACGGCGCCGTCACCGTCGCCGCGATCACCTCCTGCACCAACACGTCGAACCCGTACGTGATGGTCGCCGCCGCGCTCGTCGCGAAGAAGGCCGTCGAGAAGGGCCTGACCCGCAAGCCGTGGGTCAAGACCACCCTCGCCCCGGGCTCGAAGGTCGTCACCGACTACTTCGACAAGGCGGGCCTCACCCCGTACCTCGACAAGGTCGGCTTCAACCTCGTCGGCTACGGCTGCACCACCTGCATCGGCAACTCCGGCCCGCTGCCGGAGGAGGTCTCCAAGGCCGTCAACGAGCACGACCTGGCCGTGACCTCGGTCCTCTCCGGCAACCGGAACTTCGAGGGCCGCATCAACCCCGACGTCAAGATGAACTACCTGGCCTCCCCGCCGCTGGTCGTCGCGTACGCCATCGCGGGCTCCATGAAGGTGGACATCACCAAGGACGCCCTCGGCGTCGACCAGGACGGCAAGCCCGTCTACCTGGCCGACATCTGGCCGTCGGAGTCCGAGGTCAACGACGTCGTCGCCAACGCCATCGGCGAGGACATGTTCTCGAAGTCCTACCAGGACGTCTTCGCGGGCGACGCCCAGTGGCAGGCCCTGTCGATCCCGACCGGCTCCACCTTCGAGTGGGACGCCGAGTCCACCTACGTGCGGAAGCCCCCGTACTTCGAGGGCATGACGATGGAGACCACCCCGGTCACCGACATCGTCGGCGCCCGCGTCCTGGCCAAGCTGGGCGACTCGGTCACCACCGACCACATCTCCCCGGCCGGCGCCATCAAGGCCGACACCCCGGCCGGCAAGTACCTCACCGAGCACGGTGTGGAGCGTCGTGACTTCAACTCCTACGGCTCGCGCCGTGGCAACCACGAGGTCATGATCCGCGGCACCTTCGCCAACATCCGCCTGCGCAACCAGATCGCGCCGGGCACGGAGGGCGGCTACACCCGCGACTTCACCCAGACCGACGGTCCGGTCTCCTTCATCTACGACGCCTCGCAGAACTACCAGGCCGCCGGCACCCCGCTGGTCATCCTGGGCGGCAAGGAGTACGGCTCCGGCTCGTCCCGCGACTGGGCCGCCAAGGGCACCGCGCTCCTCGGCGTCAAGGCCGTCATCACCGAGTCGTACGAGCGCATCCACCGCTCGAACCTCATCGGCATGGGCGTCCTGCCGCTCCAGTTCCCGGCCGGCCAGTCGGCCGACTCGCTCGGCCTGACCGGTGAGGAGACCTTCTCCATCACGGGCGTCACGGAGCTGAACGAGGGCACCACGCCGAGCACGGTCAAGGTCACCACCGACACCGGTGTCGAGTTCGACGCGGTCGTCCGCATCGACACCCCCGGTGAGGCGGACTACTACCGCAACGGCGGCATCATGCAGTACGTGCTCCGCAACCTGATCCGCGGCTGACGCATCGGGTGAACGGCAAGGGCCCCGCTCCTCGGAAGAGGAGCGGGGCCCTTTCGTTCTTCACGTGCGCCGTCTCACGACGGGGCGAGGATCAGAACATGAGGCGGTAGGTGTTCCAGCCGCTGGTGCCGATCTTCACGCGCGGCTTGTAGGGCGTGGTGCCGTTCGCGGTGCCCTTGTACAGCCACAGGGCGCCGTAGCTGTCCCGGGCGATCAGGTCGGCGATGCCGTCGAGGTCGATGTCGCCGGTGGAGACCAGGGTGTTGTAGATCTGCCAGCCGCCACCGATCTTGGTGCGGGCGGCGAACGGCGCGCTGTAGTTGCCGGTGCCCTTGTAGAGCCACAGCACACCGGCACCGTCGCGGGCGACGATGTCGTCCTTGCCGTCGCCGCTCAGGTCGCCCTTGCCGGCGATCTGGTTGTAGGCCTGCCAGCCGCCGCCGATCTTGACGCGGGTCGCGACCTTGCCGTTGCCGTAGCCCAGGTACAGCCACAGCGTGCCGTAGCTGTCACGGGCGAGCAGGTCGTCGGCCGTGCCGCCACCGAGCTGGCCCGCGGACAGGACCTTGTTGTAGATGCTCCAGCCGGTGCCGATGGAGACCGGGTCGCCGCCGAACGCCATGTACGACAGGCGGCCCGCGGTGACGTCCCAGATGCCGTCGGCGCTGCCGTCGTGGTTCTGGTCGACCTGGTTGATGAACTTGGCGTTGCCCCAGCCGTAGCCGGTGTAGACGCGGGCGTCGAGGCCGCCCTCGCCGTTCGGCGCGTAGCCGTACATGTCGCCGCGGGAGTCGACGCCGTAGAGGGCGTTCACCTGGGCGTCGCTGGTGGTCTCGGCGGCGAAGGCGCTCGCGTTGCCCGAGGGCTGCTGGACGGCGGCGGAGGCCGTCCGCTCCTGCGGTGCGTCGGCGGCGACGGCAGCCGTCGTGGTACCGACGAGGGCGGCGGTTATCGCCGCGACCGTGACACGGGACAGAACGCCCGTGCGGTTCAGGCCAGAAGAGTTGGCCACGTAGATCTCCAGATCCGTATGGAATGAGGCAGGTCCCGCCGCGCGCCCGTGCCCGGGGGCAGGGGGCGGTGGGGACCTCTATGATCCCGGATCCTTCTCACGGAATCTTCACCGGGCAACTGGTTTGTGACACAACTGTTTCGATGGCGATCGTATGTCCCAATTGCCCCTTCCTTCCCTTCCCTTCCGCCCGCTGTCGGCCGCCCGCGCCGCGGGTCCCGGGAGGTGGGGTGGCCCTGATGCCGTGTCAAGAGTGTTGCGTCGCGAATGGTTGGACGAAACGCCGCAGATCCAGCGTGCTTATCCCGGAGGTCTCAACTCGGGAAAGATGGTCGTGGAAAGCTGGTTTCGATCTTGCTCCCGTGAAGGGAAGTGGACTATACCTGTCGGCGTCCAGCCAGTCGGAGCAATCCGACGACGGCCCGACGCGTGCACGACCCGGCTGCAAATGACCGCGGTGGCGGGGCCCTTCGCCTGTGGCGAGTGAGAAACGGGCGACCGGTACACCGCCTGAGTCCTGAATGAAGGCGAGGACTTGAGCATGGGATCCACCTCCGCACACAACGGTGAGGGCCTCGGCCGTCGCGATCTGATCAAGCGTTCCGCCGCTATCGGTCTGATCTCCGTACCGACGATGGGCTTCCTGTCCGCCTGCGCGAGCAGCGGTGACGGTGGTAACGAGAAGGTCGAAAAGGGCACGAAGTCCGATAAGAACCCGCTCGGGGTGAACGAGTCGGCGCCGCTCGATTTCGTCCTCTTCGACGGCGGATTCGGACAGCAGTACGCCAAGGACGCGATCAAGGTCTACGAGACGAATTACCCCAAGGCGCAGGTCAAGTTCACGCCGACCCAGAAGATCACCACCACCCTGCAGCCGCGCTTCAACGGCGGCACCCCGCCGGACCTCATCGACAACTCCGGCGCCGAGCAGATGGACATGGGCGTCCTCGTCGGCCAGAAGCAGCTCGCGGACCTCACCCCGCTCCTGGACGCGCCGTCCGTCGACGACCCGAGCAAGAAGGTCCGTGACACCCTGCGGCCGGGCATCATCGAGATGGGCCAGTTCGAGGGCGACCCGGTGTGGATCATGTACTACGCGTACACGGTCTACGGCGTCTGGTACTCGCAGAAGCTGCTCGACTCCCTCGACGCGAAGTACCCCGAGACCTGGGACGAGATGCTGGCCGTCTGCGAGAAGGCCAAGAAGAAGGGCATCGCCGGCTGGACGTACGCCGGCAAGTACCCGTACTACGTCCCCTTCTCGCTCTACCCGATGATCGGCAAGGTCGGCGGCCGCGAGGTCCTCGACGCCATCGACAACCTGGAGCCGAAGGCCTGGGAGCACCCCGCGGTCAAGGCCTGTTTCGAGGCCTACTACGAGCTGGTCAAGAAGGGCTACATCCTCCAGGGCACCCCCGGCCTCGACCACATCCAGTCGCAGACCGCCTGGACCGAGGGCAAGGCGCTGTTCATCCCGAACGGCTCCTGGGTCGAGAACGAGGCCGCGAAGACCATGCCGGCCGACTTCAACCTGGCGGTCTCGGCCCCGACCGGCATCGACTCCTCCGACAAGATGCCCTTCGGCACGATCTGGGCCTCCGGCGGTGAGCCCTTCATCGTCCCGGCGAAGGCGAAGAACATGGAGGGCGGTCTGGAGCAGCTGCGCATCATGCTCAGCGAGGCCTCCTCCAAGAACTTCACCCAGTCGGTGAAGTCCCTGACGGCCTTCAACGGCGGCACCGACGGCATCGAGCTGACCCCGGGCCTCAAGTCCGGTGTCGCCGCCCTGGAGAAGGCCGGCCAGAACGTCGTCAACCCGCGCCTCCAGGACTGGTACGTCGCCCTCCAGAAGGAGAAGATCGGTGTCGCCGGCCTCGGCGAGATGATGGCCGGCCGCGCGACCCCGGCCGAGACGATCAAGAAGATCCAGAAGTACGCCGATGAGGCGGCCAAGGACTCGAGCATCAAGCACTACAAGCACTGACGCACAGTGCCGGGGCCCCTTCCCGCCGACCGGGAGCGGGCCCCGGCTCCTTCGCGCGCGGCATCAGCGGCGCGCCCGGCGCGGGAAAGATCGGGGTCGGTAGGAATGCAACACGGCAAGTACCGTTTCATCGTGGGGTTCCTGGCGGTCCCCCTCGCGCTCTACGCGCTGTTCGTGATCTGGCCGTTCATCCAGGCCATCTACTACTCGTTCACGGACTGGACCGGGCTGAGTCCCGAATTCGGGATGGTCGGATTCGACAACTACAGCAGAATGCTGGACGACGAGGTCTTCTGGAAATCGGTCCAGCACAGTCTGACCTTCGCGGTGGTGCTGCCGCTCGTGACCGTGGGGCTCGCGCTTTTCTTCGCGTTCATGCTCAATGTCGGCGGTCGGCGCCGCAAGGGCGCGGCGATCGCGGGTGTGCGCGGTTCCTCGTTCTACAAGATCGTCTATTTCTTCCCGCAGGTGCTGTCGATCGCGATCGTCGCGCTGCTCTTCCAGTTCGCGTACAACCCGAACAGCGGAGCCATCAATTCCGTATTGAAGGGTGTCGGTCTCGGCAGCGTTCAGCCGGACTGGCTCGGTGATCCGAACCTCGCCCTCATCTGCGTGATGGTGGTCCTCGTCTGGTCCACCGTCGGATTCTTCGTCGTCCTCTTCTCGGCCGGCATGGCGTCCATTCCGCGGGACTTCTACGAGGCGGCCCTGCTCGACGGCGCGAACCGCTTCACGACCTTCTTCAAGATCACCCTGCCGCTGCTCTGGGACACCGTGCAGTCGGGCTGGATCTACATGGGCATCCTCGCGCTCGGCGCGGAGTCCTTCGCCGTCGTGCAGATCATGACCGTCGGCCCCAACGGCGGCGGGCCGGACTTCTCCACCATCGTCCTTCCGCTGTACGTGTACCAGAAGGCGTTCCGGGACGGTCAGGCCGCCTACGCAACGACCATCGGTGTCGCGCTCCTCCTCGTCACGCTCGCCTTCGCGGCCGTCGTGATGAAGCTGGGCCGGCGCGAGCGGCTGGAGTTCTGATGAAACCGACCGACACTGCCCTCACCGGCGTCGAGACCCCCGGCTCCCCGGCCGGACCGGGACCCGCGGTCACCAAGACGGCGCCGCCCGCCCCGCGCAGGACCGCCAAGGCCGAGGGCGCGACCCTCAACGTCTTCTCGCACGGCGTCCTGATCATCTGGGCGATCATGGTCGTCATGCCGCTGCTCTGGGCGGTCATGACCTCCTTCAAGAGCGACAAGGCGATCTTCACCTCGCCCTGGGCGCTGCCCGACAGGCTGCACTTCGAGAACTGGTCGCGCGCCTGGACCGAGGCGCACATGAGCGACTACTTCCTGAACACCATCCTGGTGGTCGGCGGCTCGCTCCTCGGCACGCTCCTCTTCGGCTCGATGGCGGCCTACGTACTGGCCCGCTTCGACTTCCCGGGCAACCGCTTCATCTACTTCCTCTTCATCGGAGGGATGAGCTTCCCGATCATCCTGGCGCTCGTGCCGCTCTTCTACGTCATGCAGAACATGGCCCTGCTGAACACGCTGCACGGCCTGATCCTGGTCTACATCGCGTACTCGCTGCCGTTCACCGTCTTCTTCCTCACGGCCTTCTTCCGCACCCTGCCGACCTCGGTGGCGGAGGCGGCCTTCGTCGACGGCGCCTCGCACACCCGGACCTTCTTCCAGGTCATGCTGCCGATGGCCAAGCCCGGCCTCATCAGCGTCGGCATCTTCAACTTCCTCGGCCAGTGGAACCAGTACCTGCTGCCGACGGTGCTCAACACCGAGCCGGAGAACAAGGTGCTCTCGCAGGGCCTCGTCCAGCTGGCCGTCAGCCAGGGCTACAAGGGCGACTGGTCCGGCCTCTTCGCCGGCCTCGTGATGGCGATGCTCCCGGTCCTCGCCGCGTACATCATCTTCCAGCGGCAGGTGGTGGCCGGTCTCACCGCCGGCGCCGTGAAGTAACCCCGCCGTCGCACTCCGCAGGGCCCCCGCGCACCCGCGCCGGGGGCCCTGTCGCGTCGTGTGACCCTCGCCGCCCCACACTCAAGCTCTTGACGGGGACCAAGCCGAAAGAGTCCCCTTAGGGTTCACATGTTGGAGAAAACGGTGGGAGTGAGTGAGTCGATGGAGACTCCGGGGTCGCAGACGTCTCTGCACAGGGCCAATCTCGAACGGGTCGTCCGGGCGGTGCGCATGGCCGGCTCGCTCACCCAGGCGGAGATCGCCCGGGCGACGGGCCTCTCCGCCGCCACGGTCTCCAACATCGTGCGGGAGTTGAAGGACGGCGGCACCGTCGAGGTGACGCCCACCTCGGCCGGCGGCCGCCGCGCCCGCAGCGTCTCGCTCTCCGGTGACGCGGGCATCGTGATCGGCGTGGACTTCGGCCACACCCACCTCCGGGTCGCGGTCGGCAACCTGGCCCACCAGGTGCTCGCCGAGGAGGCCGAGCCGCTCGACGTGGACGCCTCCGCAGCCGAGGGCTTCGACCGCGCGGAGCAGCTGGTCAAGCGGCTGATCCGGGCCACCGGCATCGGCTACGACAAGGTGATCGGCGTCGGCCTCGGCGTGCCGGGACCGATCGACGTCTCCTCGGGGACCCTCGGCTCGACCTCGATCCTGCCGGGCTGGAGCGGCATCAACCCCGCCGAGGAGCTCTCGGCCCGGCTCGGCGTCCCCGTGCACGTCGACAACGACGCCAACCTCGGCGCGCTCGGCGAGCTCGTCTGGGGCAGCGGCCGGGGCGTCAAGGACCTGGCGTACATCAAGGTGGCCAGCGGCGTCGGCGCCGGACTCGTCATCGACGGCCGGGTCTACCGGGGCCCCGGCGGCACCGCGGGGGAGATCGGGCACATCACCCTGGACGAGTCGGGACCGGTCTGCCGCTGCGGCAACCGCGGCTGCCTGGAGACCTTCACGGCCGCGCGGTACGTGCTCCCGCTGCTCCAGCCGAGCCACGGCCCCGACCTGACGATGGAGCGGGTCGTCCAGCTGGCCAGGGAGGGCGACCCCGGCTGCCGCCGGGTGATCGCCGACGTCGGACGGCACATCGGCAGCGGCATCGCCAACCTCTGCAACCTCCTGAACCCCAGCCGGGTGGTGCTCGGCGGCGACCTCGCCGAGGCCGGCGAGCTGGTCCTGGGGCCCATCAGGGACTCCGTCTCGCGGTACGCGATCCCCAGCGCCGCCCGGCAGCTCTCGCTGGCCCAGGGGGCCCTCGGCGGGCGCGCCGAAGTGCTGGGCGCCCTCGCCCTCGCGCTGAGCGAAATGGGCGATTCGACCCTGTTGGAGAGTGCGCTGCCCGCGTCCGCCCCTGCCTCACGGCTTGCCTTCACTTAGATAACGAACAACGTCGTTGTCATCTCGTTAAGGATTTACTTCTTGACGTTAACGTTTCGGCCGAGTTGACTTCGTGCCACCTCGGCCGCAACGTCGCGGCCTCGTCAGGGAGGCAACCCCACATGAACGCAGTGACGCGTCGTGCCGTCATAGCCACGGCCGCGGTCTCGATGGCCCTCTCGCTCGCCGCCTGCGGCCAGGCCGGCGGCGGCGACAGCGGCGACAAGGGCAGCTCGACCAAGATCGGTCTGCTCCTGCCGGAGAACAAGACCTCGCGCTACGAGGCGCTGGACAAGCCCCAGTTCGAGAAGGCCGTCAAGGCCGCCTGCTCCGACTGCGAGATCGTCTACAACAACGCCGTCTCCGACGTCGTCAAGCAGAAGCAGCAGTTCGACCAGCTGATCGCCGACGGCGTCAAGGTCATCGCCCTGGACCCGGTGGACGCCGCCAAGGCCGAGGGCTGGGTCAAGGACGCGAAGGCCAAGGGCGTCAAGGTCGTCGCGTACGACCGCGCCGTCCCGGGCGCCGACGCCTACGTCAGCCACGACAACAACAAGGTCGGCGAGCTCCAGGGCCAGGCCCTGCTGACCGCGCTCGGCGCGAAGGCCGCCACCGCCAACGTCGTGATGATCAACGGCGACGAGAAGGACCCGAACGCCGCGCTGTTCAAGAAGGGCGCCCACACCGCGCTCGACGGCAAGGTCGGCAAGATCGCCTACGAGGCCTCCGGCGAGTGGGACCCGAAGGTCGCCGGCGAGAAGATGTCCGCCGCGATCTCCTCGGTCGGCAAGGACAAGATCGGCGCCGTCTACTCCGCGAACGACGGCATGGCCGGCGGCATCATCACCTCCCTCGAGAACGCCGGCGTCAAGGGCATCCCGGTGGGTGGCCAGGACGCCGAGGTCGCGGGCATCCAGCGCATCATCGCCGGCACCCAGACCTTCACGATTTACAAGTCGCCGCTCCAGCTGGCCCCCGAGGCCGCCAAGTTCGCGGTGAACCTGCTCAAGGGCAAGGAGCTCGGCGCCCAGGGCGAGACGGACGGCGTGCCCTCCACGCTCTTCGCCCCGGTCGTGGTCGACAAGACCAACATCCAGTCCACGGTCGTCAAGGACGGCATC
The DNA here is from genome assembly GCF_040295385.1 of Streptomyces sp. NPDC002825. Lineage (NCBI taxonomy): Bacteria > Bacillati > Actinomycetota > Actinomycetes > Kitasatosporales > Streptomycetaceae > Streptomyces > Streptomyces sp. NPDC002825. The sequence goes on along the minus strand of NZ_JBEOVH010000020.1, from coordinate 21,776 downwards.
TACAAGGCCGCCGACCTCTGCACCGCGGACCTCGCCGCCAAGTGCGCCGAGCTGGGCATCAAGTAACCCCGGCTCCACCCGCCGGGCCCTGAGGGCCCGGCGCCACGGATCCCGCACGTCCGCCGCCCCTTGGAGAGGGCGCCGCACGGCCCCGCGTACAGAGGGTGAAGACCCTCGGTAACAAGGGCGGCGTACGACGAACGGATCCGTCCCCCAGCCCGTCCGGCCCCCTGGCCGACCCAGACCCCGCTGTCGGTCCGGGGGCCGGACGAGCCCAGCCCCCCCTCGAAGTCTTCGGCGCCGCACGACGGCGCGACATGCCGTCGCCCCCTCGGGCGGCGAAGGAGTTGGTTCACGTGTCCCAGACGCCCGTGCTGGCGTTGCGCGGGATCTTCAAGCGATTCGGAGCGGTTCAGGTCCTCTCCGGCGTCGATCTCGAAGTCCACGCAGGAGAGGTCGTCGCGCTCGTCGGCGACAACGGAGCGGGAAAGTCCACGCTGGTCAAGACGATCGCCGGCGTGCACCCCATCGACGAGGGCGTCATCGAGTGGGAGGGCGAGCGCGTCGAGATCCAGCGGCCGCACGACTCCCAGAACCTCGGTGTCGCGACCGTCTACCAGGACCTCGCGCTCTGCGACAACCTCGACGTCGTCGCCAACCTGTTCCTCGGCCGCGAGATCAAGAAGGGCGGCGTCCTCGACGAGGTCGCCATGGAGAAGCGGGCCAAGGACCTGCTCTCCACGCTCTCCATCCGCATCCCCAGCGTCCGCATCCCCGTCGCCGCCCTCTCCGGCGGTCAGCGGCAGGTCGTCGCCATCGCCCGCGCCCTGGTCGGCAACCCCAAGATCGTGATCCTGGACGAGCCCACCGCCGCGCTCGGCGTCGAGCAGACCGCGCAGGTCCTCGACCTGGTCGAGCGGCTGCGCGAGCAGGGCCTCGGCGTCATCCTCATCAGCCACAACATGGCCGATGTGAAGGCCGTCGCCGACACCGTGGCCGTCCTCCGCCTGGGCCGCAACAACGGCACCTTCCCGGTCGCCACCACCACGCACGAAGAGATCATCGCCGCGATCACCGGTGCCACGGACAACGCCGTGACCCGCCGTCAGGCCCGCAACGCGGAGGTAGCCAAGTGAGCACCACCCCCAGCACCTCCGAGGACACGGTGCCCGAGCCGCGCACGGAGACGCCGGCCACCGCGCCCGTCCCCGCCGTCGACCCCCGCCTCCTCGTCCGCGAGCAGGGCTTCAAGGGATACGTCGACGAGTTCAAGCGCAAGATCCGCTCGGGCGAGATCGGCTCGCTGCCCGTCGTCGTCGGCCTGATCGTCATCGGCGTCGTCTTCCAGGCCCTCACCGGCAACTTCATCACCTCGTACAACCTCGACCAGATCACGCTGTACGCGGTCGGCCCCGGCATCATGGCCGTCGGCATCGTCTTCGTGCTGCTGCTCGGCGAGATCGACCTCGCCGTCGGCTCCGTCGCGGGCCTCGCCGGCTCGGTCTGGGGCGTCCTCGGCACGGACATGCCCGACGGGGTCGCCATCCTCCTCGGCATCCTGTCCGGCACCCTGATCGGCGCCTTCCACGGCATCGTCTTCGCCAAGATCGGCGTGCCCGCCTTCGTCGTCACCCTCGCCGGCTTCCTCGGCTGGGCCGGCCTGCAGACCTGGGTGATGGGCGACCGGTCGACCATCCCCACCCCGATCGGCAGCTTCGTCGAGGACCTCACCAAGTACTACTTCTCCGACGTCGCCGCCGCCTACGGCCTCGCCGTGGCCGTCATCGCCGGCTTCTACCTCGCCCAGCTGCGCGACTCCCGCCGCCGCAAGGCCGCCGAGCTCCCGCACCGCCCGCAGAGCGAGATCATCCTGCGCACCGCCGTCCTCGCGGTCCTGGTCCTCGTCGCCGCGTACGGCTTCAACCAGGAGAAGGGCCTGCCCCTCTCCCTGGTGATCTTCCTGGTCATCCTGCTCGCCACCGACTTCGTCCTGCGCCGCACCACGTACGGCCGTCAGGTCTTCGCGGTCGGCGGCGGCATCGAGGCCGCCCGCCGCGCAGGCATCAGCGTGGACTGGATCCGGATCTCGGTCTTCATGATCTCCGGCACGCTGGGCGCCGTCGGCGGTCTCTTCCTCGCCTCCGCGACGGGCGGCGCCGACCGCTCCCTCGGCGGCGGCAACCAGCTGATGATGTGCATCGCCGCGGCGGTCATCGGCGGCACGTCCCTGTTCGGCGGACGCGGCAAGGTCTGGTCGGCGCTCCTCGGCATCCTGGTCATCCAGTCGATCGTCCAGGGCCTCAACCAGATGAACCTGTCCTCGAACGCGATCCAGTACATGATCACCGGAGCGGTCCTGCTCATCGCCGTGATCATCGACTCGGTCTCCCGTCGCACGCAGAAGACGGCGGGCCGCGCGTAAGAACCGTCACAGCAGCCCGGCACCGGGAAACCGGTGCCGGGCACTGCTGCGTCCGGAGCAGTGCACGCGCGCGTACAGAGCCGTACAGATCAGCGGATTGTCGGCCGTGCGGGTGACGCCTCACCCCCCGGCCCGATGCCCACGATCCAAGACGGAACATTAGACTCGACAAATCGGCAAGCTCGACCAGCTCAAAGCAAGGAGGAACGGGTGGCTCTGCTGACCCGTATCAGGGGACCGCGAGATCTGGACCGGCTCTCCCCGGAACAGCTGGACCAGCTGGCCGACGAGATCAGGACGTTCCTCGTGGACGCCGTCTCCAAGACCGGCGGGCACCTCGGCCCCAACCTCGGTGTGGTCGAGCTGACCATCGCCCTGCACCGGGTGTTCGACTCCCCTAAGGACAAGGTCCTCTGGGACACCGGCCACCAGAGCTACGTCCACAAGCTCCTCACCGGACGCCAGGACTTCTCGAAGCTCAAGATGAAGGGCGGCCTCTCCGGCTACCCCTCGCAGGCCGAGTCCGAGCACGACGTCATCGAGAACTCGCACGCCTCCACCGTCCTCGGCTGGGCCGACGGCCTGGCCAAGGCGAACGAGGTCCTGAAGAAGGACGACCACGTCGTCGCCGTCATCGGCGACGGCGCGCTCACCGGCGGCATGGCCTGGGAGGCGCTGAACAACATCGCCGCCGCCAAGGACCGCCCGCTCGTCATCGTCGTCAACGACAACGAGCGCTCCTACGCGCCCACCATCGGCGGCCTCGCCAACCACCTGGCCACCCTGCGCACCACCGACGGCTACGAGCGCTTCCTCGCCCGCGGCAAGGACATCCTGGAGCGCACCCCGGTCGTCGGGAAGCCGCTGTACGAGACCCTGCACGGCGCCAAGAAGGGCCTCAAGGACTTCATCGCCCCGCAGGGCATGTTCGAGGACCTCGGCCTCAAGTACGTCGGCCCCATCGACGGCCACGACATCGAGGCCCTGGAGTCCGCCCTCACGCGCGCCAAGCGCTTCGGCGGCCCCGTGATCGTCCACTGCCTCACCGAGAAGGGCCGCGGCTACCAGCCCGCCCTCCAGGACGAGGCCGACCGCTTCCACGCCGTCGGCAAGATCCACCCCGACACCGGCCTGCCCATCGCCTCCTCCGGAGCCGACTGGACCAGCGTCTTCGGCGAGGAGATGGTCGCGCTCGGCAAGGAGCGCGAGGACATCGTCGCCATCACCGCGGCCATGCTCCAGCCCGTCGGGCTCGACAAGTTCGCCAAGGCCTTCCCCGAGCGGGTCTTCGACGTCGGCATCGCCGAGCAGCACGGCGCGGTCTCCGCGGCCGGCCTCGCCACCGGCGGTCTGCACCCGGTCTTCGCCGTGTACGCGACCTTCCTCAACCGCGCCTTCGACCAGGTCCTGATGGACGTGGCCCTGCACAAGTGCGGCGTCACCTTCGTCCTGGACCGGGCCGGCGTCACCGGCACCGACGGCGCCTCGCACAACGGCATGTGGGACATGTCGATCCTCCAGGTCGTGCCCGGCCTGCGGCTCGCCGCCCCGCGCGACGCCGACCAGGTCCGCGCCCAGCTGCGCGAGGCCGTCGAGGTCACCGACGCCCCGACCGTGGTCCGCTTCTCCAAGGGCGCGGTCGGCCCGGCCGTCCCCGCGCTGCGCCGCGTCGGCGGCATGGACGTGCTCCGCGAGCCCGACAGCGACCGGCCGGACGTCCTCCTGGTCTCCGTGGGCGCCCTGGCCCCCATGTGCCTGGAGATCGCCGACCTCCTCGACCGGCAGGGCATCTCCACCACGGTCGTCGACCCCCGCTGGGTCAAGCCCGTCGACGAGGCCCTCGCCCCGCTGGCCGAGCGCCACCGGGTCGTCGTCACCGTCGAGGACAACAGCCGTGTCGGCGGTGTCGGCTCCGCCGTCGCCCAGGCGCTGCGCGACGCCGGCGTCGACGTACCGCTGCGTGACTTCGGCATCCCGCCGCGCTTCCTCGACCACGCGTCCCGCGGCGAGGTCCTGGCCGAGATCGGTCTGACCGCCCCGGACATCGCCCGCCAGGTCACCGGCCTCGTGTCCCGGCTGGACGGACGGTTCGAGAGCAGCAGCAAGGCCGTGGAACCCGCCCGCGACTGACGGAGCTCCGTCACCCGGCGTCACCTTTGGGCCGGTCGGCTCACTCTTCGGAGTGCCGACCGGCCCTTTCGCGTGCATTCTGACCAGAGGGCGGGCAGCCCCACGGCAGGGAGGTGCGACGTGAGTACGGACCAGCAGCCACGCGCCAATACCGGATTGTTCCGGACGAAGTCGGTCGAGCAGTCGATCCGCGACACGGAGGAGCCGGAGCACGCGCTCCGGAAATCCCTGTCGGCCTGGGATCTGACGGTGTTCGGCGTCGGTGTCATCATCGGCACCGGCATCTTCGTGCTGACCGGCAAGGTCGCCAAGGAGAACGCGGGGCCGGCGACCGCCCTCGCCTTCGTCGCCGCGGGCATCGTCTGCGCCCTGGCCGCCCTGTGCTACGCCGAGTTCGCCTCGACGGTGCCGGTGGCGGGATCGGCGTACACCTTCGCGTACGCCTCGATCGGCGAGCTGCCGGCCTGGATCATCGGCTGGGACCTGGTCCTGGAGTTCGCGCTCGGTACGGCGGTGGTGGCCGTCGGCTGGTCCGGATACGTCAGATCCCTGATGGACAACATCGGCTGGCACCTGCCGGCCTCGCTCGAGGGCCCGGACGTCTCGGGCGGCACCTTCGACATCCTGGCCTTCCTGCTCGTCCTCGTGCTCACCGTGGTCCTCGTCCTCGGCATGAAGCTCTCCGCCCGGATCACCGCGGTCGTCGTCGCGATCAAGGTGACCGTCGTGATGATCGTGATCGTCGCGGGCCTGTTCTTCATCGTCGGCGACAACTACAAGCCCTTCATCCCGCCGGCCGTCACCCCGCCCGGCGGTACGTCCGGCTGGGACTCCCCGATGGTCCAGCTGATCTTCGGCTACGAGCCGACGAACTTCGGCGTCATGGGCATCTTCACCGCCGCCTCCGTCGTCTTCTTCGCCTTCATCGGCTTCGACGTGGTCGCCACGGCGGCCGAGGAGACCAAGCTGCCGCAGCGGGACATGCCCCGGGGCATCCTCGGCTCGCTGTTCATCTGCACCGTGCTGTACGTGGCGGTGGCCCTCGTCGTCACCGGCATGGAGAAGTACACCAAGCTGTCCACCAGCGCCCCGCTGGCGGACGCCTTCAAGGCGGCGGGACACCCCTGGTACGCGGGCGTGATCAGCTTCGGCGCCGCCGTCGGCCTCACCACGGTCTGTCTGATCCTGCTGCTCGGCCAGACCCGTGTCTTCTTCGCGATGAGCCGCGACGGTCTGCTGCCGCGCTTCTTCTCCGTGACCCACCCGCGGTTCAGGACGCCGTACCGGCCGACCATCCTGCTCGGTGTGATCATCGCCATCGTCGCCGGCTTCACCAGCATCAACGAGCTCGCGACCCTGGTGAACATCGGCACCCTCTTCGCCTTCGTCATGGTCGCCATCGGCGTCATCATCCTCCGCCGCACCCGCCCCGACCTGCACCGGGCCTTCCGCACCCCGTGGGTGCCGGTCCTCCCGATCCTCTCCGTCGCGGCCTCCGTCTGGCTCATGCTCAACCTGCCCGGCGAGACCTGGTTCCGCTTCGCCGTCTGGATGGTGATCGGCTTCTTCGTGTACTTCCTGTACGGGCGCGGTCACAGCCGGCTCGGGCGGCAGGGCCGGGACGCCATGTACTGAACGGTGAGGCCGTAGGCGCGGGGGAGACCGTCCGGGAGGGCGACTACAGTCGGTTCGTACCCGAACTCCTCCCGACGACCGGAGTGCTGGATCCCCCCATGGCGAATCGATCCCAGGCCCCCAACGACCGTTCCCACGGCCCCGCCGCCCCCGTGCTCCAGGGCGGCTGGCTGACCAGAGGGGAGGAGGGCCGGTTCAGCGCCTACCTGCCCCGGGACGGCGAGGTGGTGCGCTGGACCGAGGAGCCCGGAGGCGGCTGGAGCGGCCCCGTCTCCCTCGGCGGCGACGGCCTGACCCCGTTCCTCGCGGTCGGCCAGGGCGCCGACCGGTACGTCCACCTCGTCGGCGTGCGGCCGACGGGCGGCGACGAGGGGCACGTCGAGCTGGTGCACGCCGTCCAGTTCCAGACGGGCCGTCCGGCGGCCGCCTGGCGGTCCATCGGGCACTCGAACGGCAAGTCCCCCTGGACGGGCCACCCGGCGGTCGCCGTGGACGCCCTGGGCCGCGTCTACGTCTTCGTACGGAACGGGGGCGGGGGCCTCAGCGTGCGGGCGCAGAAGGACGCGGGCGGCTGGCACCCCTGGTGGGACCTGCTCGGCTCCAAGACCGACCCCTCGCCGGTCGCCATCACCAACGGCTCCGGCTTCGTCGAGCTGTACAGCTCGCACGCCAAGGGCCTCGTCCGCTACGTGCAGCGCGAGTCCGGGGCCAGGCCGATCCGCGAGGAGCTGCTGCCCGCCTCGGTGACCATGGGAACCCTCGCGGCCGTCACAGGCCCCTCAGGCCACGTCACGCTCTTCTACCTGGACCAGGAGGGCCAGGTCATGGCCTGGTCGCCGGAGCGCGAGCTCGCGCCGACGCCGCTGGGCAAGTCGGTCGGCGCCGGACGCCTGTCCGTCACCCGCTGTCTCATCGACGGCTTCGACTGCACGGTCCTCGCCCAGCAGTCCGAGGACGGCCGGCTCGCCCTCGCCGCCTACCCCAGCGAGCAGGAGGCGGAGGGCCTGAGCTGGTCCGAGACCGGCGAGCGGCACGGGAACCTGGCCGCCGTCCTCACCCGGGGCCTCGACGGCGGCCTCGTCGCGGTGACCGTGGCCGACGGCCGCACCCCGCTCACCACCCGTCAGAAGGTGGGTGCCGAGGGCCTGCTGCTCGAAGGCTGGCGCTCCATAGGGTGACACCGCCCGCGCAACGGGAAACGGCCCCGGCACCTGTGCGAGGTGCCGGGGCCGTCGTCCTATGACGCGCCCTGCCGTCAGGCCGGGACGCTCGCCACGCCCTGGGCCAGGAAACGCTTGCCGTTGACGCGCTCGGAGACGCCCTCACGGTCCAGGTACGGCGTGATGCCGCCCAGGTGGAAGGGCCAGCCCGCGCCCGTGATCAGGCAGAGGTCGATGTCCTGCGCCTCGGCGACGACACCCTCCTCCAGCATGAGGCCGATCTCCTGCGCCACCGCGTCCAGGACGCGGTCGCGGACCTGCTCCTCGGTCAGGACGGAGTCGCCCTGGACGAGAAGCGCGGCGACCTCGGGGTCGAGCTCCGGCTTGAAGCCGTTCTCCGGCTTGTAGACGTAGAAGCCGCGCTTGCCGGCCTCGACGACCGCCTTCAGGTTGGGGGAGACCGTGAAGCGCTCCGGGAAGGCGCGGTTCAGGGTCTCGGAGACGTGCAGACCGATGGCCGGGCCGACGAGCTCCAGAAGGACCAGCGGGGACATCGGCAGACCGAGCGGCTCGATGGCCTTCTCGGCCGTCTCGACCGGGGTGCCCTCGTCGATGACGTTCTGGATCTCGCCCATGAAGCGGGTGAGGATGCGGTTCACGACGAACGCCGGGGCGTCCTTGGTGAGGACCGCGGTCTTCTTCAGCTTCTTCGCCACGCCGAAGGCGGTGGCGAGCGAGGCGTCGTCGGTCTTCTCGCCGCGGACGATCTCCAGGAGCGGGAGGATCGCGACCGGGTTGAAGAAGTGGAAGCCGACCACGCGCTCCGGGTGCTGGAGCTTCGAGGCCATCTCCGAGACGGACAGCGAGGAGGTGTTGGTGGCGAGGATCGCGTGCGCCGGGGCGACCGCCTCGACCTCCGCGAACACCTGCTGCTTGACGCCCATCTCCTCGAACACGGCCTCGATGATGAAGTCCGCGTCCGCGAAGCCCTCGGCCTTGTCGAGGACACCGGAGACCAGGCCCTTGAGACGGTTGGCCTTGTCCTGGTTGATGCGGCCCTTGCCGAGCAGCTTCTCGATCTCGCCGTGGACGTAGCCCACGCCCTTGTCGATGCGCTCCTGGTCGATGTCGGTCAGGACGACCGGCACCTCGAGGCGGCGCAGGAAGAGCAGGGCCAGCTGGGAGGCCATCAGACCGGCGCCGACGACACCGACCTTGGTGACCGGGCGGGCCAGGGACTTGTCCGGGGCACCGGCCGGGCGCTTGCCGCGCTTCTGCACCAGGTTGAAGGCGTAGATGCCGGAGCGGAGCTCGCCGCCCATGATCAGGTCCGCGAGGGCCTGGTCCTCGGCGTCGAAGCCCTTCTGCAGGTCGCCGTCCTTGGCGGCCTCGATGATGTCGAGGGCGCGGTAGGCGGCCGGGGCGGCGCCGTGCACCTTGGAGTCGGCGATGGCACGGCCCTTGGCGACGGCCTGGTCCCAGGCCTCGCCGCGGTCGACCTCGGGACGCTCGACGGTGACGGAGCCGCCCAGGACACCGGCGGTCCAGATGAGCGACTGCTCCAGGAAGTCGGCGCCCTCGAAGATCGCGTCGGCGATGCCGAGCTCGAAGACCTGCTTGCCCTTGAGCTGACGGTTCTGGTTCAGCGAGTTCTCGATGATGACCGAGACGGCCTTCTCGGCGCCGATCAGGTTCGGCAGGATCGCGCAGCCGCCCCAGCCGGGCACCAGGCCGAGGAAGACCTCGGGCAGCGAGAAGGCCGGGAGGGCCTTCGACACGGTGCGGTAGGAGCAGTGCAGACCGACCTCGACGCCGCCGCCCATGGCCGCGCCGTTGTAGTACGCGAAGGTCGGCACGGCGAGCGCGGACAGACGCTTGAAGACGTCGTGGCCGCCCTTGCCGATGGCGAGCGCCTCGTCGTGCTTCTTCAGCAGCTCGACGCCCTTGAGGTCGGCGCCGACGGCGAAGATGAACGGCTTGCCGGTGATGCCGACGCCGACGATGTCACCGTTCGCGGCCTCGGCCTCGACCTGGTCGATCGCCGCGTTGAGGTTGGCGAGGGACTGCGGGCCGAAGGTGGTCGGCTTGGTGTGGTCGAAGCCGTTGTCCAGCGTGATCAGCGCGAACCGGCCGGCGTTCGCCGGGAGTTCGAAGTGCCGTACGTGGGCCGAGGTGACGACCTCGTCCGGGAAGAGCTCGGCGGCGCCCTTCAGAAGCTCGGCGGTGGTGCTCACTTGCCCTCCCAGTGGGGGTTCTCCCAGATGACCGTCGCGCCCATGCCGAAGCCGACGCACATGGTGGTGAGGCCGTAACGGACCTGCGGCTGCTCCTCGAACTGGCGGGCCAGCTGCGTCATCAGACGGACGCCGGAGGAGGCGAGCGGGTGACCGTAGGCGATCGCGCCGCCGTACTGGTTCACGCGGGCGTCGTCGTCGGCGATGCCGTAGTGCTCCAGGAACGCGAGGACCTGAACGGCGAAGGCCTCGTTGATCTCGAACAGCTGGATGTCGTCGATCGTCAGGCCGGCCTTGGCCAGGGCCTTCTCGGTCGCCGGGATCGGGCCGTAGCCCATGACCTCGGGCTCGACGCCGGCGAAGGCGTACGAGACGAGGCGCATCTTCACCGGGAGGTCGTTCTCCCGGGCGAAGTCCTCGGAGGCGATGATCGAGGCGGTGGCGCCGTCGTTGAGGCCGGCCGCGTTGCCCGCGGTGACGTTGCCGTGGACGCGGAACGGCGTCTTCAGGTTGGCCAGCGACTCCAGCGTGGTGCCCGGGCGCATCGGCTCGTCGGCGGTGACCAGACCCCAGCCGGTCTCACCGGTGGAGGCGTCGGTGCGGCGCACCGAGATCGGCACCAGGTCCTGCTGGATCTTGCCGTCGGCGTACGCCTTGGCGGCCTTCTCCTGCGAGCGCACGGCGTACTCGTCGGCGCGCTGCTTGGTGATGCTCGGGTAGCGGTCGTGCAGGTTCTCGGCGGTCATGCCCATGAACAGGGCGGACTCGTCGACCAGCTTCTCGCTGACGAAGCGCGGGTTCGGGTCGACGCCCTCGCCCATGGGGTGACGGCCCATGTGCTCGACGCCACCGGCGATGACGGCGTCGTACGCGCCGAAGGCGATCGAACCGGCGACGCTGGTGACGGCCGTGAGGGCGCCGGCGCACATGCGGTCGATGGAGTAGCCCGGCACCGACTGCGGCAGCCCGGCGAGGATGCCCGCCGTGCGGCCGAGGGTCAGGCCCTGGTCACCGATCTGCGTGGTCGCGGCGATGGCGACCTCGTCGATCTTCGCGGGGTCGAGGCCCGGGTTGCGGCGCAGCAGCTCCCGGATGGCCTTCACGACGAGGTCGTCGGCGCGGGTCTCGTGGTAGATGCCCTTCGGGCCCGCCTTGCCGAACGGGGTGCGGACGCCGTCGACGAAGACGACGTCCCTGACGGTACGAGGCACGATGGCTCTCCTCCAGGGTGCGGGATGGCACTGCTGCTGCGGCCCACGCCTAAGCGTGCGCTTGCTCCACCCATGCTACTTGTGGGTAACCAAGCTGCCCACCCCTTGCGGGCCAAGCGGTGAAGGTCACACTCGTGCGCCCCCGTGCGCCCCTCCGATCGGAGGGTCCCGCAACCCCGATGGACCCAGACCGGCGGCCGTCCCATGGCGCCCGCTCCAGGGCGGACGGAGTCTGGCCGGGCCGGGGCGAAGGGCTCCGGCCCCCCACACGGAACGGACTCCCATGGCGAAGGTCATCACCACCGACCACTGGGTCTGGCACACGTCCACAGTCCCCGCGAACAAGGACGAGGAGGTCGAGCTCTTCGTACGAGAACGCAACGGCACCCCCAAGGGTCAGAAGCGCAAGCCGGTCCTCATGCTCCACGGCCGGAGCGTCCCGGCGCTCCCGGGCTTCGACCTCCGGTACAAGACGTACAGCTGGGCCGGTGCGCTGGCGCAGGCCGGCTACGACGTCTTCATGATGGACCTCCAGGGCTCCGGCCTCTCGGCTCGGCCCCAGATGAACGACCCCCACAACGTCAACCCCCTCCAGCAGAACCTGCTCACACCGCGGCCGCCGGGATTCACGCCGGGCAGCCCGAACTACCCGTACCAGCTGAACGACTCGTACAGCGACTGGGACGAGCTCCATACCGTCGTGGAGTTCGTCCGCGAGCTGTGCGAGGTGGAAAAAGTCGCCTTCATCGGCTGGTCCGCCGCCGCGTTCTGGATGGGGCCGTACGCGGTCAAGAACCCCGGCAGGGTCGAGAGCCTGTTCCTGCTGGCGCCGATCTTCCCGGCCAAGGGCAGCTCGACTCCGCCGGCCTCGCTGCCGGTGACGGGCTTCCCGACCAACCTCAGCACGAAGGCCGGACTGTCTTCCCCGGGCGGCTGGGGCGGCGAACTGCACTGCGAGGGTCAGCGTGAGGACGGCATCGTCGACGTGGTCTGGGACGCGCTGCTGAAGAGCGATCCGGTCGGCAGCGTCTGGGGAGGCATCGACGGGCTCAGCCGCTTCAGGAGCTTCACCCGGTGGGGGTGGAACGAGACCACCGCGGCGCAGGGCGGGGTTCTCGGGGGAAGCGTGCCCGTACTCATCGTGTACGGGGAGTACGACAAGCAGGCGAACACGAATCCGCCCAACGCCAACCCGGAACTCAACTTCTCCGTCCCCGCGCTCTACAACGCGGTCGCGGGCAGCCACAAGCTGATGGTCAAGCTGGCCTGCGCGGGGCATTCCGTGCCGTGGGAGATGCAGCACGGGAACGTGCACGAGCTCTCGAAGCACTGGCTGAAGAACCTCAAGGTCGACGGCAAGACCAACGGGGTCTTCGACATGGACACCGCCGGCAACCTCAGCCCGGCGCCCTAGCCAAGAGCCCCCGGCGCCCCGAGGGGCACCGGGGGCTCTTCCGGCCGGATCACGCGCTCGCCGACAGCGCCTTCACGAGCAGCGGGGTCACCAGCTCCACCTGCCACGGCCGGGCGCCGTGGCCGGACAGCGCCGCGGACACCGTGTCGGGGGTCGCCGGGGACGGCGGCTCCCAGCAGACGCGGCGCACCGTGTCCGGGGTGATCAGGTTCTCCTGCGGGAGGTTCAGCTCCTCCGCGAGCGCCGAGACCGCCGTGCGCGCCGCCGCGAGGCGGGCCGCCGCGGCCGGGTCCTTGTCCGCCCAGGCGCGCGGCGGGGGCGGACCCGCGACCTGCTGGCCCGGCTGGGGCAGCTCGCTCTCCGGGAGGGCCCTGGCCCGGTCCACCGCGGCCTGCCACTGCTCCAGCTGGCGGCGGTTCATCCGGTTGCCGAAGCCGGGCAGCGCGAGGAGCGCACCCACGTTCACCGGCACCGCGAGCGCGGCCTCCACGATCGCCGCGTCGCTCAGCACCTTGCCGGGGGAGACGTCACGCCGCTGGGCGACCTTGTCACGGGCGGTCCACAGCTCCCGTACGACCGCCATCTGACGGCGGCGCCGCACCTTGTGCATGCCGGAGGTCCGGCGCCACGGGTCCTTGCGCGGCGGAGCGGGCGGGGCCGAGGCGATCGCGTCGAACTCCTGGTGGGCCCACTCCAGCTTGCCCTGCCGGTCCAGCTCCTTCTCCAGGGCGTCCCGCAGGTCGACGAGGAGCTCGACGTCCAGGGCCGCGTACCGCAGCCACGGCTCGGGCAGCGGGCGGGTGGACCAGTCCACGGCGGAGTGGCCCTTCTCCAGGGCGTAGCCGAGGACGGACTCCACCATCGCGCCGAGGCCGACCCGGGGGAAGCCCGCGAGGCGCCCGGCGAGCTCGGTGTCGAAGAGCGAGGTGGGGAGCATGCCTATGTCACGCAGGCAGGGGAGGTCCTGGGTGGCGGCGTGCAGGATCCACTCGGTCCCGGCGAGCGCCTCGCCGAGCCCCGACAGGTCGGGGCAGCCGACGGGGTCGATCAGCGCGGTGCCCGCGCCCTCGCGGCGGAGCTGGACGAGATAGGCGCGCTGGCCGTAGCGGTAGCCGGAGGCGCGCTCGGCGTCCACGGCCACGGGACCGCTTCCGGCGGCGAACGCGGCGATCACCTCGGCGAGGGCGTCCTCGGTCTCGACGACGGGAGGAATCCCCTCGCGGGGCTCCAGCAACGGGATCGGAAGCCCATTCGCAGGGACATCGTCGTCCGGGGGGCCGCCCCCGGTGGTGCGCAGTGCTGTGTCTGCTGCGGTCTCTTGGGCGTCGGTCACGTGTCAAGGGTATCGGTCGACGGCAAGCGCCTGCCGACGGAACGTTCCGTCGACAGGCGCGGGCCCGTGTCCACCGGCCGTCAGTGGATGATCCCCGTCCGCAGGGCGACCGCGACCATGCCGGCGCGGTCCCCCGTGCCCAGCTTGCGGGCGATGCGGGCGAGGTGGCTCTTGACGGTGAGGGCGGAGAGCCCCATGGAGACGCCGATCGCCTTGTTCGACTGGCCCTCCGCGACGAGCCGCAGCACCTCGACCTCACGGCCGGAGAGCTCGCGGTAGCCGCCCGGGTGGCTCGGGGCACCCGGGGGGCGGCGGTGGCCGAGACGGGCCGCCGCGGCGCCGATGGGGGCGGCGCCGGGGCGGGTCGGGTGGCCGATGTTGGTCCGGGTGCCGGTGACGACATAGCCCTTCACGCCGCCCGCCAGGGCGTTGCGCACGGCGCCGATGTCGTCGGCGGCCGAGAGGGCGAGGCCGTTCGGCCAGCCCGCCGCGCGGGTCTCGGACAGCAGGGTCAGGCCGCTGCCGTCGGGCAGGTGGACGTCGGCCACGCAGATGTCGCGCGGGTTGCCGACGCGGGGACGGGCCTCCGCGATGGACGAAGCCTCGATCACGTCGCGTACTCCAAGGGCCCACAGGTGGCGGGTCACGGTGGAACGGACGCGCGGATCGGCCACGACGACCATGGCCGTCGGCTTGTTCGGGCGGTAGGCGACCAGGCTTGCGGGCTGCTCGAGGAGAACGGACACCAGGCCTCCTGGGGGAAGGGTGCGGGACGGAGCCGGCTCGGGGAAGAAGCCGGGGGCGAACCCGTGCTGTGAAGGGGTCACTGACTCCTTCGGCAGCTGGGCCGCCCGCCTTTAGGGAAAGATCACGATTTGGTGAGTAACAATTAGGGCAATTCGGACGCGTGATCGATCATCCTACGAGCGGGCCCCGTCCCATCACCCCCACGAGGGACCCCCGGGCGGGGCGTCTCAGGCCCCCTGCGGCCCCCGGCGCTGGGGCAGTGAGACGACCCCCGCGCCCGTCACCGTTCCCGACCCCGGATCCGCCGGTGCGGGCGGCAGCCCCGCGATCTGGCAGAGCAGATCGCACCAGGCCGCCAGATGGGCCCCCGAGTCCGGCACCCCGCCCGCGCCCTCGCGCGGGGTCCAGGACGCCCGGATCTCGATCTGGGTCGCCGGTCTGCGGTCCGCGAGACCGCCGAAATAGTGCGAGCCCGCCATCGTGACCGTCCCGCTCGCCTCCCCGTAGGCGAGCCCCCGCGCCTCCATCGCGCCGGTCAGCCACGACCAGCACACCTCGGGCAGCAGCGGGTCCGCCGCCATCTCCGGCTCCAGCTCCGCCCTGATCAGGGTCACCAGACGGAACGTGCCCTTCCAGGCCTCGTGCCCGTCCGGATCGTGCAGCAGCACGAGCCGCCCGTCCGCCAGGTCCTCCTCGCCGTCCACGACGGCCGCCTCCACCGCGTACGCGTACGGAGCGAGCCGCTGCGGCGGCCTGGTCGGGTCGATCTCGATCTCGGGCCGCAGCCTCGCCGAGCGCAAGGCCTCCACCGCGCGCCGGAACGCCGGCGGAACCGGGTTCGTCTCCTTGCTCTCCGCCGTTTCGTCCGTCCCTCGATCGCCGTCGGAATGATCGGAAAAATGTCCCTGAGCCGCAGCCATGCGGGGAAGAGTAGGCGGAACGGGGCCTCCGTGCAGGGAGGACACCCGGCCCGGACGAGCGGCTTCACGCCACATGCGAAGATTCTGGCGTGAGTGCCAATGACCGCCCCACGGGCCAGCAGACGAAGCAGCAGTCGCGGACGCACGACTCCGCGTTCCTCAAGGCGTGCCGACGCGAGCCGGTGCCGCACACCCCCGTCTGGTTCATGCGGCAGGCCGGGCGCTCCCTCCCCGAGTACCTGAAGGTCCGCGAGGGCATCCCCATGCTCGAGTCGTGCATGCGGCCCGAGCTGGTCACCGAGATCACGCTCCAGCCGGTCCGGCGCCACAAGGTCGACGCCGCGATCTTCTTCAGCGACATCGTCGTCCCGCTCAAGGCGATCGGTCTCGACCTC
Source organism: Streptomyces sp. NPDC002825 (assembly GCF_040295385.1). NCBI lineage: Bacteria > Bacillati > Actinomycetota > Actinomycetes > Kitasatosporales > Streptomycetaceae > Streptomyces > Streptomyces sp. NPDC002825. The sequence goes on along the minus strand of NZ_JBEOVH010000020.1, from coordinate 6,175 downwards.
GACATCAAGCCCGGTGTCGGCCCGGTCGTCGCCGACCCGATCCGCACCCGCGCCGATCTGGACCGGCTGCGCGACCTGACCCCGGAGGACGTCCACTACGTCACCGAGGCCATCGGGATGCTGACCGAGGAGCTCGGCGACACCCCGCTCATCGGCTTCGCCGGCGCGCCTTTCACCCTTGCGAGCTACCTCGTCGAGGGCGGCCCGTCGCGCAGCCACGAGCGCACCAAGGCGATGATGTACGGCGACCCGCAGCTCTGGGCCGACCTGCTCGACCGCCTCGCCGAGATCACCTCGGCCTTCCTCGAGGTGCAGATCGAGGCCGGCGCCTCCGCCGTGCAGCTCTTCGACTCCTGGGTCGGCGCCCTCGCCCCGGCCGACTACCGCCGCTCGGTGATGCCGGCCTCCGCCAAGGTCTTCGACGCGGTCGCCGGCCACGGCGTCCCGCGCATCCACTTCGGTGTCGGTACGGGCGAGCTCCTCGGCCTGATGGGCGAGGCGGGCGCGGACGTCGTCGGCGTCGACTGGCGCGTCCCGCTCGACGAGGCCGCCCGCCGCGTCGGCCCCGGCAAGGCCCTCCAGGGCAACCTGGACCCGGCCGTGCTCTTCGCCTCGCGCGAGGTCGTGGAGGCCAAGGCCGACGAGGTCCTCGCCGCCGCGAAGGACCTGGAGGGGCACGTCTTCAACCTGGGCCACGGCGTCATGCCGTCGATGGACCCGGACGCCCTGACCCGTCTCGTCGAGTACGTGCACACGCGGACGGCCGTCTGAGCCGCCGCGCGCGGCTGTGCGCCGCCGGGTACCGGCGGCGCACAGGGGGTGCGGGAGTCAGGCCTCGCAGTTGACGGGCGGGTTGCCGGCGCTCACCCGGCACACGTCCCACCCGGTGCCACCGCTGACGGTGGAGTTGTTCGTGCCGACGCGGAGGTAGTCGTTGCCGGGTCCGCCGTCGACCACGCCGGAGACGACCGTGCCGACCGTGACGTAGTCGCCGCCGTCACCGCCGAGCACCGCTCCGCTGCTGGTGGTGGCGATGGAGATGTAGTCGTTCCCGCCCAGGCCGTTGACCGTGTTCATCACGTCGACCGAGTTGCACGTGATGTAGTCGGAGCCCGGCGTTCCCGTGATGTTGGTGCCGGTGACGGTGATCCCGTTGACCCGGCACGTGGTCGCGGCGTGGGCGGGCGTGCTCAGGACGAGCGGCGTGACGATGAGGGAGGCGGCGCAGAGCGCTCGCGCGGCGTGTCTGATCATGCGAACAGTGACGCATGGTGCACAATCGCTCGCAAACCGTCACCAAGCGTCGTGGACCGCTCGGGTCATTCCGCCGCCCGAACGGCCGCCACCGCCTTGCGCGCCGCGACGAGCACCGGGTCCCAGACCGGCGAGAACGGCGGCGCGTACCCCAGGTCGAGCATCGTCATCTGCTCCACCGTCATCCCCGCCGTGAGCGCCACCGCCGCGATGTCCACCCGCTTCGCCGCGCCCTCCCGGCCCACGATCTGCACCCCGAGCAGCCGGCCCGTGCGCTTCTCGGCCAGCATCTTCACCGTCATCGGCGCGGCCCCCGGGTAGTAGCCCGCGCGGCTCGTCGACTCGACCGTCACCGTCACGTACCGCAGGCCCACCTCCCGGGCGTCCTTCTCCCGCAGCCCCGTCCGCGCGATCTCCAGGTCGCACACCTTGGAGACCGCCGTGCCCACGACGCCCGGGAAGGTCGCGTAGCCGCCGCCCACGTTGGAGCCGATGACCTGGCCGTGCTTGTTCGCGTGCGTGCCAAGGGGGACGTACCGCTCCCGGCCCGAGACCAGGTCCAGGACCTCCACGCAGTCACCGCCGGCCCAGATGTTGTCGTGGCCCCTGACCCGCATCGCCAGATCGGTGAGCAGCCCTCCGTACGCCCCCAGCGGCAGGCCCGCCGCCCGCGCGAGCGTGGTCTCCGGCACCACGCCCGTGCCGAGCACCACCACGTCCGCCGGGTGCTCGTCGGCGTCCGTCGCCACCGCCCGCACCCGCCCGTCCGCGCCCGTCAGGATCTTCGTCACCGGCGCCGAGGCCACCGTCCTGATCCCGAGCCCGTCCATCGCCCGGTGCACGAGCCGCCCCATGTCCGGATCGAGGGTCGCCATCGGCTGCTCGCCCCTGGTCAGGACCGTCACCTCGTAGCCCCGGTTCAGCAGGGCCTCCGCCATCTCCACGCCGATGTACCCGGCGCCGACGACGACCGCCCGCCGCCCCGGCGTACCGGACAGCGAGTCGAGCAGCGCCTGCCCGTCGTCGAGGGTCTGCACCCCGTGCACCCCGGGCGCGTCGATCCCCGGCATCGGGGGGCGCAGCGGCCGGGCGCCGGTCGCGATCACCAGCTTGTCGAAGCCCGTCCACGCCTCCGTGCCCGCCTCCAGGTCCCGCGTGCGGACCCGCTGCCCCGGGACGTCGATCTCCGTCACCTCGGTCCGCGTCCGCAGGTCGATGTCGCGGGCCCGGTGCTCCTCGGGGGAGCGCGCGATCAGCTCCCCGCGCGTCTCCACGTCCCCGCCGACCCAGTACGGGATGCCGCAGGCCGAGTACGAGGAGAAGTGTCCGCGCTCGAAGGCGACGATCTCCAGCTCCCCGGGAGTCCTGAGCCTGCGCGCCTGCGACGCGGCGGACATGCCCGCCGCGTCGCCACCGATGACCACCAGTCGTTCGCTCATGAAGGAGACGCTACTTCTCGGGGGCCTTCCGGGGCCGGGGAGCCGCCGGGGACTCGGGCGCCGGCTCGGCGGCCACCGGCGCTCCGGCGGCGTTCCTCGGGACGTCCGGCAGCACGGGAGCCGGGGCCGCCGCGCCGGGCCTGCGGGCCGCGAGGAACGGGCGGATCAGACGGCGCCACAGGACGAAGACGATCAGGGCCACCGCGAGCCACGGGGCCAGCGCGGTCAGGACGATCCCGATCCAGGCCGCCGCCCCCACCAGCGCGTCCCAGCCGCCGCCCAGGGCCTCCCCGAAACCGGGACGGCCCTCCTCCCGCTCCTCCGCCGACTGCTTGTCGGGCTCGACGAGCCGCAGGGTGATCGTCGCCAGCGTCGTCCGGTCCCTCAGTGCGTCCTGCTGGGCGAGCAGCGCCTCCAGGTCCGCCTGGCGGCGGCTCAGCTCGCCCTCCAGGGTCACCACGTCGGACAGCTTCTCCGCCCGGTCCATCAGCTTCCGCACCCGCGCCACGCTCGCCCGCTGGGTCGCGATCCGGCTCTCGACGTCCACCACCTGGTCGGTGACGTCCTTGGCCGACGCGCTGCGGTCGAGCAGCTTCCCGGCGCCCGCGAGCTCGGCGAGGACGGAGTCGTACCGCTCCTGCGGCACCCGCAGCACGATCCGCGAGGTGAGACGGGAGTCCTCGACCCGCTCCGTCGTCTCGTTCTCCACGCGCCCGCCCGCGTCCGTCGCCGCCCGGCGGGCCGCGGCCAGCGCCTTCGCCGCGTCCTTCACCTCGACGGAGAGCGTGGCGGTACGGATGACGTGCTGCTGCACCGGCGTCTTCGGCGCGGGCTTCCCGGCCGCGCCCGGCGCGCTGTCGGCCGCTCCCTCGGGCGCCCCGTCCCGTGCCGCGCCGTCGGCGGGCTTCGCCGCCGCCACGCCCCCGCCCTTGCTGTCCGCCGCCGTGTCCGCGGCGCCCGCGCCGCAGCCGGTCAGGACCAGTGAGGCCGTCAGCAGGACCGCGGCCGTCGTTCTCGTTCTTGCTGCCCGCACGAGGATCCCCCCAGGATCGTGGTGAGTGATGGCCCTTGGACGTAGCGTCCTCCCGAACGGGTCCCCCCGGACGGTAGCGAAGCGGTCACGGTCCGGCCTCGGAACGGGAGCGGGCGGGCGATTTGAGAGAGTGGTGCCATGAACGCGGACACCACGGGACAGCACGCCGGGACGCACGGACACCACGCCGGGCCTCATGTCGTCGTCGCCGGAGGCGGGATCGCCGGACTCGCGGCCGCCCACCGGCTGGCCCTCGCCGGCCACCGGGTGACGCTCCTCGAAGCGGACGCCCGGCTCGGCGGCAAGCTCCTCGCCGGGGAGATCGCGGGCGCCCCCGTCGACCTCGGCGCCGAGTCGCTGCTCGCCCGTCGCCCCGAGGCCGTCGCCCTCGCCCGGGCCGTCGGCCTCGGCGACCGGCTCCAGGCCCCCGCGACGACCACCGCGTCCGTCTGGTCCAGGGGCGAGCTCGTCCCCATGCCCAAGGGGCACGTCATGGGCGTCCCCGGCGACCCCGCCGCCGTCGAGCGCCTGCTCTCCGCCGAGGGCGTGCGCCGCATCGGCGGGGACCTGGAGCTGCCGCCCACCGAGATCGGCGACGACATCGCCATCGGCGCGTACGTCGCCGCCCGCATGGGCCACGAGGTCGTCGACCGGCTCGTCGAACCCCTCCTCGGCGGCGTGTACGCCGGTGACGCCCACCGCATCTCGATGAAGGCCGCCGTCCCGGCCCTCTTCGAGGCCGCCCGCGTCCATCCCACGCTCACCGCCGCCGTCCACGCCGTCCAGCGGGCGGGCGCCGCCACCCCCGCCGACGCGGCGGGCGCCGCCACCGGCCTCGGCGGCTCCGTCTTCCTCGGCATCCGGGGCGGCATCGGCACCCTCCCCGGCGCGGTCGCCGACGCGATCCTCGCCGCCGGCGGCGAGATCCACACGGGAACGCCCGTCACCGCCCTCGTGCGCACCGGCGCCGACGGCTGGCAGGTCGTGACCCGGGACCGGACCTTCGACGCCGACGCCGTCGTCCTCGCCACCCCGGCGGGCATCGCCGCCCGCCTCCTCGGCGGCCACGCCCCGGGGGCCGCCGCCGAGCTCGACGCCGTCGACTACGCCTCCATGGCCCTCGTCACCCTCGCCTTCCGCCGCTCCGACATGCCCGCCCTGGACGGCACGGATCTTCCCGCCCTGCCGGGCTCGGGTTTCCTCGTGCCGCCCGTCGACGGCCACACCATCAAGGCCTCCACCTTCTCCGCCCAGAAGTGGCAGTGGGTCGCCGACGCCGCCCCCGACCTGTTCGTGCTGCGGACCTCCGTCGGCCGCCAGGGCGAGGAGGAGCAGGTCCACCGCGAGGACGCCGATCTCGTCGCCGCCTCCCTCAAGGACCTCGCCGCCGCCACCGGCCTCGCCGCCCGCCCCGTCGCCTCCACGGTCACCCGCTGGACAGGCGGCCTGCCCCAGTACCCCGTGGGCCACCTGGCCCGGGTCGCCCGGGTCCGCGAGGCCGTCGCAGGCCTCCCCGGACTGCGCCTCGCGGGCGCCGCGTACGACGGTGTCGGCATCCCCGCCTGCATCGCCTCGGCCCAGCGCGCGGCCGACGAGATCATCGCCACGTCGAAAACGGCCGACCCCGGTGCGGGGCACTCCCTGTGACGGGCGAGAATAGGCGTATGAGTGCGCCCGAAAAGATCCCGAACGCCGGTAAGAAGGCGAAGGACCTCAACGAGGTCATCCGCTACACCCTGTGGTCCGTCTTCAAGCTGCGCGACGTTCTCCCCGAGGACCGCGGCGGTTACGCCGACGAGGTCCAGGAGCTGTTCGACCAGCTCGCGGCCAAGGACATCACGATCCGCGGCACGTACGACCTGTCCGGTCTGCGCGCCGACGCCGACGTCATGATCTGGTGGCACGCCGAGACGAGCGACGAGCTCCAGGAGGCGTACAACCTCTTCCGCCGCACCAAGCTGGGCCGCGCTCTGGAGCCGGTCTGGTCGAACATGGCGCTGCACCGCCCCGCCGAGTTCAACAAGTCGCACATCCCGGCCTTCCTGGCCGACGAGAACCCGCGCGACTATGTCTCCGTGTACCCCTTCGTGCGCTCCTACGACTGGTACCTGCTGCCGGACGAGGACCGCCGCCGCATGCTCGCCGACCACGGCAAGATGGCCCGCGGCTTCCCGGACGTCCGCGCCAACACGGTCGCCTCCTTCTCGCTCGGCGACTACGAGTGGCTCCTCGCCTTCGAGGCCGACGAGCTGTACCGCATCGTCGACCTCATGCGCCACCTGCGCGCCTCCGAGGCGCGGATGCACGTCCGCGAGGAGGTCCCGTTCTTCACCGGCCGCCGCAAGAGCGTCGCCGACCTGGTGGCGGGCCTGGCCTGACGGCCGTTCACGACCACACGGCCGGCGCCCACCGCCAGGCCACCCAGTCCAGCGCGCCGAGCAGGACGAGC